>CALCWC010000088.1 GCA_937905985.1 uncultured Verrucomicrobiales bacterium
ACAGGAGCTGTGGCGATGCAGGTCATGCGCTTGTCTATACCCTATTAAGCACCCAGAAGGCGAAATGCACAACAGAAAATGCATTTTTTTCAAAAATCTTGTTCATTTGGACAACAATACGAGAAGAAAAGGCTTGTTTACGTCAAAAGGTGAATGGCTACTTAGTGTTATATGCATATGAAGTATCTTCAATATAAAGTGTGTTGTGCTTGCTTCGCATCCAATGCCGATATTAAAGCTGGTTGTCGTTGATAAGTACTCCGTGCCACGTCTCCGAAAAAGAGCAAATAACGAGTTTCATCTTAGCAGCCAATGCGCCCAGTCAAAAGCACATAAGAGCCGACGCCGATAAAAGCGACGGTGGAAGATACCACTGTAACAGGAATGTCTACCACAAAGAGAAGCGCTGCTGCGGGGTAGGCAAGAATAGCGGATGGACCAACATGGGCATCTGTTTGTACCAACAAATCCCCATACTTGCCATCGGCTATAGGCATGAGAATAGGATATGCCTTGGCTTGCTGTGGCAGAGTCGTCAACAACTTGGGCTGCGTAATATAGTCCGTCAACTCGTTTTGTCTGCTCCTGACTCGGGAAGCGGTGCGTAACTTACCCGCGAATTCGGGTGATATGGGGAGATAATACTGCCGTTTGTCCTCATGAGAAACATTGGCTATCTGATATGCATGTGCCGTATCCGGTTCACCCTGTATCACTTTCTTGGTGTAGCAGATGCGCGAAACTGGCAGATACCATTGGCCGTCGCATTCATACACATACAGGCGTTTTGTCAACTTCATGTTGCCTGCGTCGCTTTCTGTGGAAACGCTGTTACTTTCTAACCCGGCGCCTTCATAAGTGCGGGGGTACTCATAGGCTACCTGATGCATGCGAGATACGCACGAGCTCATCCCCAGCGCACACAGAATCGTCAATAATAAGTAAAAAAAGATATGTGTGTTTTTGTTCATGGTCGAAATGTAATACACTTAAACGTAAGACACGAACAGTTTGACATAAATTTGAATAAATACAAGTCTTATTTTAGTTTTTTATTCTTGAGCACACGTGTGTCCCAAAGATTTTTTCCGAGAGACGCAAGTGCCGATAAATCCAAGTATAACATTCGACCTTTTTCTCTATCTCATAAAACGTATTTATGGAAAATACACGACAATTATTCCAATGCAGACTTGTTATTAAGGCTTTACAAAACGCATTAACTTTACCCATTAGCATTCACATTGAGTTCGATTTGGAATAAACGTGTTGCACTCTGGTGAACTTGTTGCCCCAAGTAGGGGGGATTTCCGTTTTTGAGTAACGGAAGTACACAATACAATTAAAATGATTACATTTCATCGAGAATCTGTTAGTCAGGAAATCATTACATCGAGGTATAATTCCTACCTCGATGTAATGACATATTTAGCTTGGAACCAGCTTAAGATAGTTCATGATTTCTTTCTTCTTATCACCAATTTCTTATTTCTTGGTTAATTGTTTAAAAAGTTTTTGATATTAGTTTCTATTGAATCAGCTAGAAGTCCATCTATGCTCGTGATTTTATCTTCAAATAACTGAAGTAAATCCAAAAATGAAGTTATGTCATAGTCGTCACCAAATACACCTTCTTCGTTATGCATTATGGTAAACACACAATCCAAAACATCTAGGATTTGAAACCAGATATCTTCCAGTATAGATGAGCAATTTGTATATTTGCTGATACTCCCATTTTTTAATAAATCACTACATATCTCACACAGATTCTCTAAATGATCCAACATCCAAACTTTGGTTGATATCGCTCTTGTACACTGATGTGCTAAATCGATCCCCTCTACTCTTACTATATCATCCCACTCTCTCTTAATCGGAGAGAAGAAACTCAAACATGATGAGCATAAGAAATACAGTTTTTGGATAGGACAACTATAGTAAATCTGCATATTTATACCGCTGTTGAATTCTTTTAGTTCTTTATATAAGTTATTAATTATTTCATAAAGAACTATGTTTACTTCACTTAGTGTATTTGGGGAGAGCCCGAGTAACTCGGACTCTTCCCATTTACATATGATTTGAGAGTTTTTCCCAACGTATACGGATGGTTCAATTCCCCTCTTCTGAAAAATTTTCAAAAGAGCTTCCACATTTACCATACGAGGACGATATAGAGCTAAACTTATCATTTTACATTTAAAATTGATGACGCAAAAAGTAATGCTGCTGCAGCCGCGGCTCCCGTGCCGCCAGACAATACAACGCATAGAGCTAGAAGACCGACTGCAGCAAAGTGCCGACAACCATTATGGTTTCACCGCTGGGAATAGGAGTTCTTGAATAACTAGGCTGTTCTTCAGTTTCGCGACGTTCAGCTTTGATGCGAGTATTTTTAGGTCTGAATAGAGGTTTTTCTCTAACGCAATATTTATCGAACAAAGGCGGGGTACTCTTATCACACGAATGTTTATAAAAGTATGCACTACCTCCTCCTTGAAGTCTAGTGGAAATGTAGCCTGGAGGACAATGACATTCCCAATCACACGTATCATCATCATTATAACATGTAATATCACATATCATAGGAACAGTATCTGGCACAAATCCGATAAAATCAGTATTCTTCAAAGGATTGTTACGGACATAAAGATATAAGTTCTCGGGACTAAAAATAAAGCTTGTATATGCATCCCTGCTTAACCATCGCCCGTCATTAGGAGAATAATATCTTTGGTTATAATACACGAGTTTTGTCTCTGTGTCAAAAAACTCCCCACCCCATTGAAACGGTTGTTCAACATCACCGACACTACTTACTAATCCATATGGAGAATATGTATACGTTGCCCGTATATATCCTGATTGACCAAATATCTCACACGTATTTTTAGTTACATCCCATCCATATGTATACCATGTAGCATCTTTTTGGATTGCAAGCGGACGTGTTGCTTCAGGCTGCGTCGGATCCCATGTAATGAACCAGATGCAGGGGTGGGCGGGGCGCAGTAGGTCGCAGCATGCAATTTGCAAGTATCCGCGGTACAGGTAGCGCTGGTGGAGGGTGACGGTGCCGTTCTCCGTGACTTTCTTCGTGGCTCGGCGGCCCATGTAGTCATAGGTACATTCCACGCTCACGCTGTTGTCGTCCTTGGTGAAAAGCACGGGGCGGTTCTTGGCGTTATAGGTCACGTTCCAGATGCCCGTGCTTGTCTTGACGCGGGTCTGGTTGCCGTCGTCATCGTAGGTGGGCGTGAAGACATCGTGCGTCTCGTCCTCGATGGCGGTGTACTGGTTGAGCTGGTTAGCGTATGCTTTCTTGTTGCTTGCCACGCCAGAGCTGCTTGCAGCGGCGGCGCGGTCGTAGTCCCATCCGTTAAGCCCGGTGCCGTCCACCACGTCGCTGATGAGTTCGCTCCTGTCGTTGTAGGTGAACACATCGTTGCGGGTGGCACCCTGCCGCGCGAGCGTGCGGGAAGTCGGGCGGCCCAGTGTGTCGTACTGGTACGCGCGGCGGGGTGAAACAGGAGCTGTGGCGATGCAGGTCATGCGCTTGTCTATACCCTATTAAGCACCCAAAAGGCAAAATGTACGACAAAAAAATGCATTTTTTTCAAAAAAATCGCGGCGTGTTTGTAAGGTGTCAAATTCCAATGCGTAAGAACGGAAGAAGATTTCGGGTGTTTTGGCATAATTCGCGTCCAATTGCCCATCTTCCTCACTTTGTCTCGAAAAGCACCCCCTCTACCTCCTCTGCGGGGCGGTTGAGGAGGGCAAGGCACTCGTAGATGGTGTCGGGCCGGATGCCGCACCTGCGAGCCAGTTCATGAGGGGAGGAAAACACGCCCCTCTCCAGCAAGTCTTCCAGAAAGATGGCATTGGCCATCATGCGAGCCCGGCGCGAGGGGCGTTCTCCTTTCTTTAGAGCCGCTTCCGCCATGTCGTCCTCCGCAGTCCTGTTGCGGATCACCTTCCGCGCGTTGGAGTTGAACTCGACCACCACCGGGCAAAGGTAGGAGCCGTCTGGCAGCGTTTGCCTAGTTTTCTGTCTGTTGGGAAGGATGTTCATACGGCTCTCTTTATGATGAATGCAGATTTGTCCGGCAGCCACGTCACAGACTCGAAAGCCGCCTTGAACACTGCGGCAAGCTCGTTCGTGTCCAGCTTGTCGAGCACCATGCCCAAGTTGAATACGCAGTCTCCCACCAGAGCCGGGTTCCATTCGGGCAGAGCCTGCACCATGGCGGCGGGGAGGTCGCAGTCGTCCGCGATAAAGGCAGGTTCACCCTTGAGATAGTCCTCAACGGCATCCGCGTTTAGGTTGGTGCAGTCGCACGCGTGCCTGCCGTCTGCCACCTTGCGAGCGCAAGCGTAGTAGCGGTGCATTTTCCCGTTCTTCACGGTGTACGTAATGGACATGGCGCCCACGCATTTGCCGCATTTGAGCAAGCCGCGCAGCGGGAAGGGAACGGGAGAGTTCTTCTCCCTTGTGCGCGTCTTGGCAGCGGAGTCCACGAGCCTCTGCACCCGTTTCCAAAGGGCGCGGTTGACAATAGCCTCGTGTTTCCCCTCGAAAAGCTGGTCGTGGTATGGAACATATCCGGCGTAGACCGGAGCGCGGAGCATTTTTTCAATTTGCGCAGTCCTCCATTTGCCCTGCCTTTTGGCAATGGTGCTGACATAGGGAACACCGTCAGCATTGAGTGTGGCGGCAATTTCCCTGGGAAAGAACCCGTTGTCGCGCATGGCGGGTCAATCCATATACGCAGCCAGCAAGGCGGCTCTTATGGCATACATGAAGGTTCTTGCCTTAGAGCTCGGCTCCAAAGGAATACGAGCCAATTGCATATTACCCGGCATGGTATATACGCCTCTTATCCAACAGGGCGTATTTGATGAGGAAATGCTAAAGATGGACATGGCTAAGTATCCGCTTAAGCGATACGGGCAGCCAGAGGAAGTGGCGCATCTAGCAGCCTTCCTGCTTTCCGATGCGGCTTCTTGGATTTGCGGTGCCAACTATGTGATAGATGGTGGTCTCGCGCGACGGTGACGCGGCTGAAGGGGTATCGCCTATTTCTGAGCTACAGGAGTGCGAGCATGCGATCATCGCGAGCGATAGCGAATCGTATCTCGCTGCGACCACGCACCCGCCAGTGACGAGAACCAGCTCTTTGGAAGAGCTGACCCTCCTGAACCATCGCGCACGCGGCTACGTGGACTGCGGCAGCACCTTCGTCACCGTTCCCGAACACGGCGAAAACGTCGGCCCGGTGATCTACTTCCACATGTACGAGGTTCCCGAACCCTCCACCAGCACGCTTTCCCTGCCGGCGCTTGCGGCACTCGCCACCCGCCGCAGGAGGTCGCGATGAGAGGTAAAACAGGACAATCGCAGGGCTGAGCAAAAAATGTTAGATTTTTTTGCAAGTGATTAGTCGATAGACTATTGCATGCGATATTACTGTATTACATAATAAAAAAGTTCTTGCACGGAGTTTGAGGTCGTGTTAGAAAGGAGAGTGCTTCACGTTTATAGCCGCCCAACAGTTGGGCAGCGGCGTGGAGTGAGAACATCAAAATGCACGAAGGCAACACAATAAGATTATATTAAATACTTTAATCAATAATATCCACTAAACAAATTTATAATTATGAAACCAAAAATTAGCATTACAGAATTGGATGATGATAGTCGCGACTTGCTTTTAAAGCCTGATTTAATTAAACTTCGCGAAGATCATGATATTATTATAATGCCGCTTGAAGAAAGTAATGGAAAACAACTATTCTCTGAATATGCTCAGGATTTTTTGATGTTTGTTCGCGATAATAATCCTGAAACTAAAATTGCTGCCTATAGCCATGGCAATGAAGAAATAGAAGAAAAGTGTTCTGTCTTTATTGAATTAGGACGTTTTCTTATCGAAACTGGGATTGGTCCTGCAATAATTGAAATGATTATTAAATACGCTCTTGAAAAGCTGAAATGCATGGGAAGAGAGACAAACTCAAGCAGCGAAGATGAAGCAGTCAGGTTTTCATTAATTACGAATGACGAGAAAGAGAACAAAAAGCTCGAGATCTGCTATTCGGGCTCTGTTCAAGGAATCGAAGCGGTACAATCTCTTATCAAAACAATCCAAAACAATGATTGACAAAGATACAATTCTAGAAAATTGCAAGAATACGAAATGCGATTTGGAAGAACTGTGTGCTCTGATAGCTAATGAACTAGACTCAGCACGCGGATCCGCGCCTGAAAGTGAACTCAATAAACTATGGGCACTCCACGAAGTTGTGACTATTCACAAATTGTTTTTGGATACATACAAACTACTCAAAGAAGGTAACTATTACGCAGCATGGTGTAAAGCGGAAAAAGTAGAAATAAGTTGCTTAATCTTGGAGAACAATGATACAGAACTGTATAAGTCGGTAGAAAAACTGGCATCTGTTGTCGAGTCTCTACAATCAATTTATCCATACAAGATATTTGCTAGCCACGTCGCAAGAATAAGCAAGGAAGAATGTTCGATATGTCACAAAACACGAGAAATCAATAATCCATGTGGGCATCGTGTTGGAAAGGTGTACAATGGTGAAGTGTGCTACAATATCGTAAAAGATTTCAAATTCATGGGAGTAGACTTGGTTAGAAATCCCGTCAACAAATCCTGCGTGGTTTTCTTGGTTGATGAGGATAATCCTGGCAAGGACTTGTACAATTACTCCGCTGTTGCTTATCTTATGAAGCATTGGCATTCACCATATCAATATTGGACGTGCCAAATAGAATATAATCATATTCCAGCAACTAAATATCCTAATCTTAATGACGGCGATATGTGTCCATGCCGTTCCGGGAAAAAATTCGCTGAATGCTGTAAGCACGATGAATTAGGCATAAAACAAAAAAATTATCACTTCAATTTTACCTGATTTATAGTAAACATAGGTCGAGAATTATTGACACTAATACATTTATGTTTACCTCAACCTGCGACACAGGCTACGCTTCGCTCCCCTCCTCTTGATCGACGCAGAGAAAACGGTGCATCAGCTGGGTGCATATGAGTCGCCCATTCGCAAGCATTATATGAAAACCCATATTGCAGGGAGGGCGATAATGGCGTGTGTCTGCCCTGCCATGCAGCAAGATTCCGTGGTTAGTCGGCGGGCGCGGTTGGGGTGGTTGGTGTCACGAACCACCCCAGCACGCGGGGTTATGGGGATTCCGTCTTTGCGCGTTGCGCTACGCCGTGACAAGTGGTGGGCATGCAGGGGTATGGATGTTGGCGTGTATCCACACCGCGCGAGGCGGCGTTGCGTGCCGAGTCGTATCGGGCGTGGTTACCCCCAGGGCTGACGCCCTGGGCTCGAAAAAGTTGACGCCTCAGGGAGGCTCAAATAGAGGCGTTCCGCCGCCGCACTGGGGGCTTTGGCGTGACCCATCTACGGCTAACGCATTCCGTCTCCGCTAAAGCTACGCCGAGACGAGACGCCGAGACAGGCAGGGTGGTGCGGGAGTGGTTACAGCCACAGGGGGTGTTGTTGCCAGTGGGGTGTGGCGAAGCCTACTTCTTGGGCTATGCCGGGAATGGGGCATGTGTTGAACAAGGCGAATAGACGGGCGCGCCAGGTGTTGTCGGGAGCAATGGCGCGGAGCATGAGATGGCACAAGAGGATGGCGGTGGCTGTGCAAACGGGCGACTGGAGCAGGCAGTCTTCCTCTGTGTCCTCCGCCTTTACCCACGGCTCGTCGGGCGGTGCCTGATACTTCCATGCCGGGCGTTCGGGAGCTTTCAGGATGGGGGCCACGGCGCCGTTCGCGCGCTTTTGCACCCAATGCCTGTTCCACACCCGCCCCTGGTGGGCGCATTCGTTGCGCACGCGGTGCAGGAGAGAAATGGCCGACACAAAGAATTCACTGGAGGAAAAACCCAGCTCCTCCGCAATGGCCGCCACGGTTTCCATCTTCAAGCCAGTGGAAAGGAGCACGCTCAAATTGCCGAATGTGGCAAACTCCATGAACACCCAGATGGGGAGGAAGGTTGCATCCGTGATGTGCTTTTCATGGATGTAGTGGTGTGCCGCCATGCTGCCGCTGGCCCGGTATGCGGCATTGACTTTCTCCATCAGCTCGATGAAGTGGGAGCGGTGAACGCCCCCGCGCTTCCCCTGCTTTGCAACCTTGAAGCCCTTGCGGTACAGATGAAGGTCGTTCTGGGCATTCGGGCTCTCCGGCGACAGGGCCGAGAGGTGTGCAACCACCTTTTCGCGCAACGCCACCTCGATTCTGGATATGGCCTCGAACAGCAACAGGCTCAGGCGGCGGTCGAACTGGTAATACGCCCATATCCGTTCCCAGCACGTGCCGGGGCGGAATGATTTCGCGCGCTTTGTCGGTTGGAAAGCAAGCGGCCTTCTGAACTGGTACCTGTACGCGGACAGGCGGTAGTAGTTGACAGCGGCAAGACGCTTGCTGATGGTCCTGCGCAGCTCGTCGTTGCTCAATCCGCTTGCGCTTCCCATGCCGCGGGAAACAAGCAGGTACGCCAATTCGTCATGGGTCTTTGAATATCGCTGCGGCATGGATCTTGGTAAAAAGGTGGCCCGGAATGAGTTTCCCCACGCCGGGCCGAAATATGTGGATTTGTTCGCTACAGCAACGCTGCGACCTCGAAAGGCGTTGCTTCGGAAGCGCTTCACGCGCCCTCAACGGAGCCGTGGGGTGCTTTGATTCGCAGCCGTGCCATGGGTCCTCAGGTCAAGAAGGTGGGGGTGTCCGCCGCTCCATCAGGCGATGACGGCGGTGCGGCGGGCTCGGAGCGGTCACAGCGCGTCATGGAGGGGCATGCGGGGTGGATTTTGCTTGACTTTAGGGGATTTTGTGCTAGACTGTACGCCGCACTATGGATAAGCCGAAGAACAATTATTACATTCCCACGGTCATTGAAAAAACGAACCAGGGCGAGCGCGCGTACGACATCTATTCCCGCTTGCTGCTGGACCGCGTGATATTCCTCGGGACAGAGATAGACGACACCGTTGCCAACTCCGTGGTGGCGCAGCTGCTGTTCCTGCAGATGACGGATCCCAAGAAGGACATCCACCTGTACATCAACTCCCCCGGCGGCGAGGTGACCGCGGGGCTGGCCATCTACGACACGATGAAGTTTGTGAGCTGCGATATCAACACCTACTGCATCGGCATTGCCGCGTCCATGGCATCCGTGCTGCTGGCGGCGGGCACCAAGGGCAAGCGCTTCTGCCTGCCCAACTCCCACGTGATGATTCACCAGGTGCGCGGCGGCGCGCAGGGCACGGCGGCGGATGTGGAGCGCTCCTTCAACTTCATGATGAGCCTGGACAAGCGCCTCACCGGCATCCTCGCCGAGCACACCGGCAAGAAGTTCGATGTGGTGAAGCACGACCAGGAGCGCGACAACTACATGACGGCCGAGGAAAGCCTGAAATACGGGCTTGTGGACAAAATCCTCAATAAGATGAAGTAAGCCATGCCGAAGTGCTTCTTATGCGGCAACCACGGTAACGAGGGCCGCCCCATGCTCAAGCTGGACGACCTCCACATCTGCTACCAGTGCGTGGAGGGGCTGAACTACCAAATGCTCACCTCCAACCTGGGCGACGTGGCGGCGGACCGCCTCATGGCGCTTGTCAGCGGCACCCACCCGGAAATCATGCCCCAGGAGGGGCAGGGGGATGATTCCCCCGTGCTGGACGTGGAGACCAAGAAGCTCAGCGAGCTTCCCACGCCCCAGCAGCTCCACCGTATGCTCGACGACTACGTCATTGGCCAGGAGCGCGCCAAGCGCATCCTCTGCGTGGCCGTCTACAACCACTACCTGCGCCTCCGCCAGAAGGAGGACGACGAGGGTACGGAGATTGAGAAGAGCAACATCCTGATGGCCGGCTCCACCGGCAGCGGCAAGACCCTGCTGGCCAAGACCCTGGCGCGCATCCTGGACGTGCCGTTCTGCATTGCAGACGCCACCACGCTGACGGAGGCGGGCTACGTGGGCGAGGACGTGGAGAACATCATCCTGCACCTGCTGCAGGCCGCGGACATGAACGTGGCCAAGGCCGAGCGCGGCATCGTCTATGTGGACGAAATCGACAAGATTGGCCGCAAGACGCAGAACGTGAGCATCACGCGCGACGTCTCCGGCGAGGGCGTGCAGCAGGCCCTGCTGAAAATCATCGAGGGCACCGTGTGCAACATCCCGCCCAAGGGAGGCCGCAAGCATCCCAACGAGCAGTATATCCGCGTGAACACGGAGAACATCCTCTTCATCTGCGGCGGCGCCTTCGTGGGGCTGCAGGACATCATCCGCAAGCGCCTCGGCTCCTCCAGCATGGGCTTCGCGTCCATCGAGGAGGACCGCAACACCAAGGAGTACACCGAGGAGGAGGTGCTTTCCAAGGCCATGCCGGAGGACTTTTTCCAGTACGGCATGATACCGGAGATGATGGGGCGCCTGCCCATCTTCGCGCCGCTGACCACGCTGACGGAGGACCAGCTGGTGGAGCTGCTCACCAAGCCCAAGAACTCGCTGGTGAAGCAGTACACCAAGCTGCTGGCCATGAACGGCGTGAAGCTCATTGTGGAGGACGCCGCCCTGCACGCCATGGCCCACCAGGCCATCGAGCGCGAGACGGGTGCGCGCGCCCTGCGCGGTATTTTCGAGAACCTGATGCTGGACGTCATGTACGAGGTCCCCGGCGACCGCAGCATCGAGAGCGTCACCATCACCAAGGACCAGGTGCTGGGCCACGGCGCACCCGTCATCAAGCGCAAGGAGCAAAAGCCCGCGCGCGGCAAGAAATCCGCCTGATTATCGAACACGGCCATGCTGGTACTGGGAGTGGAATCCAGCTGTGATGAGACAGCCGCCGCCCTGCTGGAGGAAACTCCGGAAGGCGGTACCCGCCTGCTCAGCTCGGTAGTCTCCACCCAGATACCGCTGCACCGCATGTACGGCGGCGTCATCCCGGAGCTCGCCTCCCGCAACCACTCCGCCAACATCCCCGGCGTGCTGCAGGAGGCCTTCACCAAGGCCGGCCGCAGCCTGGACGAGGTGGACGCCTTCGCCAGCACCGCAGGGCCCGGCCTGGTGGCTGCCCTGCTGGTGGGCAACACCGCCACCAAGGCCCTGGCACTCGCCGCGCACAAGCCCTTTGTGGCCATCAACCACATGGAGGGGCATATCCTCTCCCCGTTCATCATGCGCGAGGGCGGGCTGGTGCCGCATCTGGCGCTGGTGGTGTCCGGCGGGCATTCCCTGCTGGTGGATGTGCGGGGCTGCGGTGACTACGCGCTTCTGGGGCGCTCGCGCGACGACGCGGCGGGCGAGGCGTTCGACAAGGTGGCCAAGATGCTGGACCTGCCGTACCCCGGCGGCCCGGAGATTGACAAGCTGGCGGAAGATGGCGACCCCGAACGCTTTGATTTCCCGCGTCCCATGATGTATGAGCCGCATTTGGACTTCTCCTTCTCCGGACTCAAGACCGCCGTGCTCTACACCCTGCCCAAGCTGGCGCCCAGCGGCAACCCGCATGATTTGGACCACCAGACGCTTTGCGACCTGTGCGCGGGCGTGCGCGCCGCCATTGTGGAGGTGCTGGTGAAAAAGGCCATGCGCGCGCTGAAAGCAACCCGGCACAAGGTGGTGGCCGTCTCCGGCGGCGTCTCCTGCAACGGCGCGCTTCGCCGCGCGATGCAAGACGCCTGCGAGCGCCGCCGCGTGGAGCTGGTGCTGCCGCCCAACAGCCTCACCACCGACAACGCCGCCATGATTGCCTTTGCGGGACTCCTGCGCGCCAAGGCCGGGCAGTTCTCCCCGCTGGACACTCCGGTGGATCCCAATCTCAAACTCGCCGGTGCCGCCACCCGCGTCTGACCATCCGCCATGACCCTCCACGAACGATTGCTGGAAATCCTGCCCACCCTGCTTCCCGCGCACCCGCAGGATGCCATCAAAGGCACGGAGCTCATCGCCCGCGTGCGCGCTGTCCTCGGCGGCGAATACTCGGACCACTCGCTGCGCTCCCAGTTCTCGTTCATCGCGCTGGATCCCGATTCCTGCCTCGCACGCGTGGAGAACGGGCAGGGGTACTACCTGCGCAGCGGGCACGACGATTCCCTGCAGTCCATCTTTGACGGCGGCGAGGACAGCTCCCCGCAGCACCGCCTGCTCGCCTTGCTGGTGCGCCTGTACGACACCGCCGGGCTCGGCGTGTTCGTGTACCCCGCCGCGGAGGAAGCCTCTTGGGAACACCCCGACCTGGTGGCCGTGCAGTGGCCCGCCGGGCGTTGGACCTCCGATGGTGCGTACGAGATGAACAAGACTTCCGAGCCCCTGCAGGCGCGTTTTCGCGCGGTGTGCGCCGTGGTGGCGGATTCCGCGGAGTCCGCCCGCGCCGGATTCTTCCGCGCCCTGGCATGCGGCCGCTGGGCCCACGAGTGCGAGCTGGTGGTCATCCCCGCTTCCGATGCCCCCGTACACGTGGAACTCTCCGACCTTGCCGCCGCCTACGGCGTGGGTGTGCGCATCCTGGAGCTGGAAAATGCCGACATCCCCGCCCGCGCGGACGCCATCTTCCGCATGCCCGCCGACCAGGCGCGCGAGCTCTTGGCCGCCATCCCCCAAACCACCCTCGCCATCCCCCAACCCCGTCCCGCGGTGGATTCCCGCGCCGCCGACCAGCTCCCCGACACCGCCCCCGTCCTCGCCTGGGCCGCATCCTGCCTCACCCGCGGCCGCCTGGAGCCCTTCGAAATGCGCGTCGCCGTGAATTGATCCACGTCTCTCGCATTTTGATTGCCAAGGGGATGGAACGGGATTATGATGGCGGGGACAACTACCGGAAAGATGAGAGAATACACCATAGAGGGCATCCGTGACCTGATATGCTTCGAGTGCGTGGCGGGAAGCCGCGCGCACGGGCTGGAGACGGAGAAGAGCGACGAGGACCGCAAGGGCGTGTACATGGCGCCGCTGGTGGATGTGCTCAGCGGGGTGGCTCCCGGAAGCGTGTTCGACGAGAAGCAGGATTTACAGTACACGGAGATAGGCGAGTTCTGCCGCCAGCTCATGCTCAACAACAGCGGCGCGCTGGAGCTTTGGGCCTGCCTGGGGCAGGAGCAGCAAATTTTCGCCGCGCCCTGGTTCGCACGGTTTTTCGGTGAACGCAACTTCCTCTCGCGCAAGTGCCGCTACACCTTCGCCGCCAACGCCAACAGGCAGGTCAAGCGCGTGCAGGCCACCCATGAGAAGGCCCTCCGCCCGCCCGATGATTCCCTCACGCTCGCGGACTTCTGCACCGTGCTGCACGAGGGCGCGTGCGTACCCCTGCGCAGCTGGATGGTGGGGCAGGGGGTGGATGAGTACAGCCTGCTGGCCGCGCCGCTGGAAGGATGTCCGCACACCTACGCGCTGTATCGCGGAGAGAACCGCGGCGGGCTGTTCGGCAAGTCCAGCACCGCCGTGTCGTGTCCGCAGGTTCCGGCGGGCGCGCCGTTCCTCTGCCACATGGTGGTGCGGGAAGACGCCTTCTCGCTCCACTGCCGCCGCGTGGCCCAGTACCGCCAGTGGCTGCAGGAGCGCAACACCAAGCGCCTGGACACCGCGCTGGACGGCGACCACGGCGGCGCGTACGACTGCAAGCACATGGGGCACGTGCTGCGTCTGCTGCACATGGCGCGCGAGATTGCGCGGGAGGGCAGGGTGCATGTGCGCCGCACGTGGGACAACGCCCTGCTGCGGGACATCCGCGCGGGGAGCGTTCCTCTGGACGAACTAATGCACATGGTGGACGCCCTGCTGGCGGAGCTGCCCGCGGAGTACGAGGCGTCCGACCTCCCGGAATCCCCGCAGGTGAGCAACCTTGAACAAGACCTAGCCCAACTCAGAATCGACTATGAACGACACGATCTCGCAAATTAGGCGGCGCCTGGTGGACATGCAGCAGGCGCACGACTGCCGCCTGCTCTTCGCCGCGGAATCCGGCAGCCGCTCATGGGGGTACGCCTCCCTGAACAGCGACTACGATGTGCGCTGCGTGTACTACCACCCGCAGGCCAGCTACCTGCGCGTGTACCCGCCGCGCGACACCATCGAGTGGGAGCTCAACGAGGTGTTCGACATCAACGGGTGGGACCTCCGCAAAGCCCTGCACCTGGCGCTCAAATCAAACGTTAGCATCCATGAGTGGGCGAACTCGCCCATCATGTACGAGACCTCCCCGTACCTGGACGAATTCCGTGCGCTCATCGAGCAGGTGATGCAGCCGGAGCGTCTGGCGTACCGCTATGTGGGCATGGCGGTCAGCACCTTTAAGCGTTATCTGGAGGCTCCGCAAGTGCCCTACAAGGAATACTTCTACTGCATCCGCCCGCTGCTGGCCGCGCGCTGGGTGCTGCGGGAGCGGCGTCCCGCGCCCGTGCCTTTCGCGGAACTGCGTGAAGCCTTGCTGCCCGCCGACATGCAGGACGAGGTGGACACCCTCTTGCAACTGCGTGCAAGCTCCACGGAAAAGGCGGTGGGCCCGGTGCGACCCGTGGCGGCGGCGTTCATCCAACGCGAGATTGAATCCCTGCGCGCCACGCTGGATGCCGCGCCGGAGCTTCCGTTCCCCGACCCCGCGCCGTTGGACGACTTCTTCCGCCGCGTGGTGGCGGAAAATGGGGATTAGATCCTTGGGACCTCTATCAGCAAAACAGTTCAAGCGTTCAGGCGCTTTTTCTGCTCTTCCAGGTGGGCGATGTGGGCGAGGGCGGTGTCGATGTTCTCGCAAATGTTCTCGGTATGGAGGCCTCGGATGAAAGGCTTGTCGTGGCTGATGACATCCAGGGGCTGGGGTTGCACGCCGCAGAGGAGCAGGGTGATGCCGTGGTGGCGGCAGTGGTCCAGGAAATCCTCCAGCACATGCATGCCGGTGGCGTCCAGCGCGGGAACCAGGCGGAGACGGAGCAGAACGTAGTCGATATCATGCTCCAGGGTCTTGAAGACCATATCCTTGAACTGCTCCACGGCACCGAAGAAGAAGGGGCCTTGGACATCGAAGATTTCCACATTGTCGGGCACCTGACGGAGATATCTGGAGCGCGAGGGCTGTTCCTCCGGGTCTTCACCGGCAATTTCCTTGGAGATAGATTCCACGTTGCTGATTTGGGCCATGCGGCCGATGAAGAGCATGGCCGCGAGCACCACGCCCACCTCCACGGCCACCACCAGATCCACCAGCACAGTGAGTACAAAGGTGGTGCAGAGCACCAAGGCATCTTGCCGCGGGCCGCGCAGCAGGTGGACAAAGGTTTCCAGCTCCGCCATGTTGTAGCACACAATGGCCAGGATGGCGGCCAGGGCGGCCAGGGGAACCATGGAGGCATAGGACCCGGCCAGCAGCAGGATGAGCAGCAGGGTGACGGCATGCACCAGGCCGGAAACGGGAGTCTTGCCGCCGCTGCGGATATTGGTGGCCGTGCGGGCAATGGCTCCGGTGGCGGGCAGTCCGCCGAAGAGCGCGGAGCAGATGTTGCCGATGCCTTGACCCACCAGCTCCGTGTTGGGATGGTGGCGGGAGCCGGTCATACCGTCCGCCACGCTGGCGCTCAGCAGGGATTCCATGGCCGCCAGCAGGGCAATGACGAAGGCGGGCTGCACCAGGTCCGTGATGTGTTCCCAGTCCACCGTGGGAATGCCGGGCATGGGCAGGCTGGTGGGGAGCTCGCCAAAGCGGGAGCCGATGGTTTCCACCGGCAGGGAGAAGACGCTGCACACCACCGTGGCCGCCAGCATGCCCACCAGCATGGCCGGCAGGCGCGGGAAGAAGTGCTTGGTGAGCAGGATGAGCACAATGGTGCCCAGGGTGATACCCACGGCCCAGGGGTTCACCGAGCCGATGTGTTGCAGGTAGCACTCCCACTTGGAGAGGAAATCGGCCGGCAGGCCTTCTGCAATGGAGAGCCCCAGGATATCCTTGACCTGGGTGCAGAAAATGGTGACGGCGATGCCGGCGGTGAACCCGGTGGTGACGGGGTAGGGCACAAATTTGATGAGCGCGCCCAAGCCGCACAGGCCGAAGGCAATGAGGAAGATGCCTGCCATGAGCGTGCAGAGGATAAGGCCGGTGGTGCCGTAGCTGGCCACCACGCCGGCAATAATCACCACAAATGCACCGGTGGGACCGCCAATCTGGAATTTGCTGCCGCTGAACAGGGAAATCATAAACCCTGCCACCACGGCGGTGATAAGCCCCATGGCAGGGGTGACCTGCGTGCAGCCCACGGCAATCGCAAAGGCCATGGCCAGCGGCAGGGCCACCACGCCAACCGTGGCGCCGGCTGCCAAATCCTTGAGGAATGTGGCGCGGTTATACTTCTTCAGGCATTCGATGATACGCGGGGGATACATGGTGCAGGGAAGTGCAGCGTATACTCCCGTTTGCCCATCTTGTAAAGAAATTTGTTAGGATTTTTTAAAGATTTTTTTTGCGTGGCCTCGCCCCGTATTGTCTACACCCGCTCAAGAACCATGACCGACCTCGGCAGGAGGTAGAGGGAAAGGCGCTGGTGCTTGTCCGTGAAGTGGTTCACGTTGTGGTCTTGTCGCCCGAAGCCGCCGAAGCTTGCATCGTCGGAATCCAGAGCCACGCGCCACTCTCCGGCGGAGGGGGCGGGCAGCAGGTAGTCCGGGATGGCGCGCTCGCCGCTCCAGTTGAACACGAACAC
The DNA here is from genome assembly GCA_937905985.1 of uncultured Verrucomicrobiales bacterium. Taxonomy (GTDB): domain Bacteria; phylum Verrucomicrobiota; class Verrucomicrobiia; order Verrucomicrobiales; family Akkermansiaceae; genus Akkermansia. Next base: position 16,763 of record CALCWC010000088.1, read on the forward strand.
GCGGCCGCCGCGCTCGAAAGCCATCACCTGGTTCTTCTCGTCCATGTTGAGAGGCTGTGCGGGCGGTGCGGACAACAGGTTCGCATCCTGCGCCAGCTCCAGCATGGCCTTGTCGAACTCGTTGAGGAAGCGGTAGCGCAGCAGCTCGTTGTCCACCAGGCTCCATTGGCGGCGGCAGTACTTGTAGGAGTTGCCGTTGCCCTCGCGCGGGAAGTCAATCCACTCCGGGTGGCCGAATTCATTGCCCATGAAGTTGAGCCAGCCCTCGCCGCCGGCGGCCAGCGTGGCCAGGCGTATCATCTTGTGCAGCGCCATGCCGCGGTCGATGACCATGCTCGGCGTGTTGCAGCTCATGTGCGTGTACATCTCGGCATCCATCAGGCGGAAGGCGATGGTCTTGTCGCCCACGAGCGCCTGGTCGTGGCTTTCGGCGTAGGCGATGTTGGCCTCGCCATAGCGGCGGTTGGTGAGGGTGTACCACATGTCGCCCACGCTCCATTCCTCGTCCTTCTTCTCCTTGAGCAGCTTGATCCAGTAGTCCGGCAGGCCCATGGCGAGGCGGTGGGTGAAGCCGAAGCCGCCCTCGTCCACGGGGCGGCAGAGGCCGGGCATGCCACTCATGTCCTCCGCAATGGCGAAAGCTCCGGGCAGGACCTGCTGCACCAGGCTGGCGGCGAGCTGCAGGTAGGTCACGGCATCCGTGTTGACCTTGGTGTTGAAGTAGCAGCCGAGGTCGGTGAACGGCTCATGCCCGTGGTGGTAGTAGAGCATGCTGGTGACGCCGTCGAAGCGGAAGCCGTCGAACTTGAACTCCTGCAGCCACCAGCGCAGGTTGCTCAGCAGGAACTCGATCACCTCGTCTCGCCCGTAGTCGAAGAGGCAGCTGTCCCAATCCGGGTGGCGGCTGTCGCGCTCGCCCGCATTGAAGTACTGGCCGCCGCTGCCGTCGAAGTTGTTCAGTCCCTCCGCCACGTTCTTCACGGCGTGGGAGTGCACCACGTCCAGCAGCACGGCGATTCCCAGCCCGTGCGCGGTGTCGATGAGGTGCTTCAGGTCGTCCGGCGTGCCGAAACGGTTGCAGGGCGCGAAGAATGAGGACACGTGGTAGCCGAAGGAGCCGTAGTAGGGGTGCTCCTGCACGGCCATGATTTGCACGGTGTTGTAGCCGAGATCCGCGATGCGGGGCAGCACGTTGTCGGCAAACTCGCGGTAGGTGTGGATGCGCTCCTCCTCGCCCGCCATGCCGATGTGGCACTCGTAGATGAACGGGGTTTTCACACGGGTGGGAGTCCAGCGCGTGTGCTTCCACTTGTAGGGCTGTTCCGGTTCCCAGATGACGCCGCAGTAGTCGAAGGTCTTTTCATCCTGCTGCGTGTAGCGGATCCACGCGGGCATGCGGTCGCGGTGCTCCATATCCGCGCCCACCACGTGCACCTTCACGCGCGAGCCGTGGTGCAGGGCATCCGCGGGCAGCTTCACCTTCCACACGCCCTCGCGGTTGCGCTGCATGGGTGTGGCGGTGCGGTCCCAGTTGTTGAAATCGCCGATGAGATAGAGCTCTCGCGCGCCCGGAGCCCACTCGCGGTACACCCACTCGCCCGTGGAGGCCACGCGGGTGAAGCCCATGCGCGTGAAGCCGTTGGCGCAGTCCAGCAGTGAGCCCCAGCGCTTGCAGATGCGCTGCAGCTGTGCATCGTACAAACGCATGCGCGCCTGTATCTCGCCCTGATACGGTGCCAGCCAGCCGTCCGCCAGCACCAGTCCCGGTATGGAAGGTCGTCTCATACTTCCATTGTACACCTAACAAACTCCCATGGCAAGCACGTGAACACACGTTCACATTTTCTGTCCTCATGCCGCTTGAAACATTTATTTGTCTTTTTTACAAAAAATGCTTGACGCAGGGCAGGGTGGAAGGTAATATGCACTCGTCTACGGGACCGGACGTAAAATTGGTTCCCGGGCTCGAAAGAGTCCGATTCATAGGGTAGTTGGGCACCCAGGGGCTTCGGCCCCTGGGTGACTTCCTTTTCCGGAGGTGCAAAAAAAGGGAAGCCGCGCAGAACGCGGCTTCCGAAAGGGGCAGGGGAGTATGATGGAGTATCAGTGGCTCTTGGAACCCTTGTAGGACCCCGTCTTGTCGTAGTAGCGGGTGGTGCCGCCGCTGTTGGAGGCCGAACCCTTGAAGGAGCCGCTCTTGTCGTAGTAGCGCGTGGTGCCGCCGCTGTTGGAGGACGAGCCTTGGAAAGAACCGGACTTGTCGTAATAGCGCGTGGTTCCACCGCTCTCCGTGGCAGAGCCAATAAAGGAGCCGCTCTTGTCGTAGTAGCGCGTGGTGTTGCCGCTGCGCTGCGCGGAACCTTGGAAGGAGCCGGACTTGTCGTAGTAGCGGGTGGTATCACCGCTGGTGGAGGAAGAGCCCTCGTAGCCGCCGCTGCCGTTGTAGAATCGCGGGCTGTCGCCAAGCGCGAAGGACGCCGTCATCAGGATCAGTATAATGGATTTCATATTGATGTTGGGTTGTTTGTTGCCGTATATATATATTGGCGCACGCGGCGCCGTGGATTATTCCAGGGTAAAGGTGATGTTTTCCATTTCCGTCTCGCGAGACATCTCGCGGATGCGGCAAGTAGCCTTGCCGGTGGCAACCTTGGTGCCGTCCGCCTTCTTGGTGTCGTCGATGAAGGTCAGCACGTAATCCGCCGACGAGCTGGATTTGGCGTCCACCTGGCGCACGCGCACCTTGGCGGTGTAGTCTGCCGTCTTGCGGTAGTCTGCGGAGTAGCTCACGCCGTCCTGCCAGCGGCCTCCGGCGGTGTTGCCGTTGAGGAACGTGTAGCTGCGCGCGGATTCTCCCTCCAGCGCGCTCCATTCGCCCCATTCGCCGGGAGTGCCGCTCGGGTACAGCTCTCGGCAGCGGATGCGGGCCCCGTTCCCGTACGTGAACTTCAGCGTCTTGTGCGCCACCTTGTCCAGCGACTTCATGAACTTCAGCGTCATGTGCGCCACCTTGTCCGACGACCTCAACTGCTGTCCATCGGAACAGACCATGACTGCCGTGTTCCCGTGAATCTCCGTCTTCACCTCGCCAGTGCCCACGTACTCGGATTCCGGCTTTCCGGATTCCGTCTGCGGCTCTGCGCCGTCCGCCAACGCCACAGCACTCGCCAGAACCACGCCGGCCATCACTGCATGAATCTTCATCATACCCGTTTTCTATCACAAAACCCCTCTACGCGCAAGCATTTCCGCTATTTTGCATTACATATATTATGCGAAGTTGTAAATTTGCGTGACGGGGTTGATGCCCTGCTTGGGATGAGGGACAAATCCAAAATCCTACACACCCAATCCACAATCCAAAATCAGCGCGCACTTGCGAGTTTCCCACCACGCGCACAAACCAATCCGCCAAAATGAACTTGACGCAGTCAACAGCGGTGGTATGCTGGTGTCATGGTTAAGTGCAAGATGACATACTGCGGCGGACTGCATTGCGAGCTGGTCCACGAACCCTCTGGAGCGAAAGTAATCACGGATGCGCCCGTGGACAACCACGGCAAGGGCGAATCGTTCTCGCCGACGGATTTGATGTGCTCTGCGATGGCCGGCTGCATGGCCACCATCATGGGCATCTACGCGGAGGAACACAATCTGGATTTGCGTGGGATGACGATTGATGTGGCGAAGATCATGAACCCGAGCCCGCGGCGCATTGCGCGCATCGAGACGGAAATCTGCGTGCCGCTGCCGGAGGACAATCCGCACAAGGAGGCGCTGGCCCAGTGCGCGCTGGGAAGCCCCGCCATGCGCAGCTTCCACCCGGATATCGAGGTGCCCATCACTTGGAAATGGGTGGGCTGATCCGCCACCGAAAGCCATCACATGAAGCGTCTGACCTACATCTATTGGGGCGTGCCGGCGGCGTGTGCGCTGTCGCTGCTGCGGGGGTATGTCTCCGGCACGGCGCACGTGAGCCTGTTCTGGGTGTCGCTGCTCCCGGCCCTGGTGCTGTGGGGCGCCACGTGGCTGCGCCTGCAGGAGAACCGCGCCATGCGGCCGGAGTTCTCCGCGCTGGCGGTGCTGCCGCACATTGTGTTCTTCGGCGCGATGGCGGCGGGCGAGGACCTGCTGTCGCAGGTTCAAGCCAACATCTGGATGATCGTGTACACGCTGATGTGGCTGGGCGCCGCGCTGAGCATGGTCATGGCGCTCTGCCCATCCGCGGACGAGAAGAAGGAAAAGGCCGCCAAGGGCGGGCGCGACGCTGTGTTCATCATGATGTCCATCCTCACGCTCGCCTACTGCTGGTACAACTGGACCTACACCACCAGGGACATTTTCCTCAAACTCTATACCACCTGACATGAACACGGCAAACCAGACTCTCTTGCTTGCATGCGCGGCGTTGCTTGCGTCCTGCAATGACTTCTACCAGACAGATGGCCATGCCACGGTGAGCGGAACTTCCGTGTACGCCAGAGCGCAGCAGGTAGCGTACGCCCCCAAAACCGTGGCACCCCCTGCCCCCAAGGATTCCAACATCGCGTACTACGTGCCCGCAAGCTCGGTGCCGCGCGGCGTCCGTGAACTCCACATCTACAAAAAGGCTCCCGTCTTGCAGCAGCCCTCCCCGCAGGAACTCCTGAAGAACGCGCCTGCCCCGGAACCCGAACCCGTGGTGGAGGACAGCGAACTGGAACACATCCCCGACGAGCTCCTGGAGCAGCCCGCCGGCACGCATTCCCACCAGGTCCCGGCCGGAAACCAAACCCTGTAAACAATACCACCACACCCACCATGAACAAGTCTATCGTCCCCCTTGTGATAACGTCCGCCATCCTAGCGTCTTGCGACCACTACGACCGCACGGACGGCCATGCCACGGTGATCGGCCCGTCCGTCTACTCCAACTACAACCCACAGTTGAGGGCGCGCGAGGTGCAACCGCCCGTGCGCCGCGTGGAGCCCAAGCCGCCCCCCCCTGCCCCGGCACCCCAACCCGCAGCACCCGCGCCTGCTCCCAAGCCTGAGGCAGCCCCTGCCCCGGCGGCATCTCCCGTGAGCCAGAAGCAGCCGCGAGTGGCCGAGACCCCCTCCCCCGCGCCGGCTCCCAAACCCGTGGCGGCCCCCAAGCCTGCTCCTGCTCCCCAACAGGTGGTTATTCCCTCACCGAATGAATTGCCGCAGCAGCAGTCCGCCCCTGCGGCCAAGCCCGCGCCGATTCCCGCCCCCGCTCCCGCAGCGCAGGAGGAACAGCCCGCCAAGCCCACCTATGCCGTCATGCCCGGTCAGAACCGAGGCTTGAGGGTGCGTCCCCGCCGATAAAATCCACAAATCCCATGCCCAAGCAACGCCTGGATGTACTGGTAGTCTCCCGCGGGCTATGCGATTCCCGCGAGCAGGCGCAGCGTCTCATCCTGGCGGGCGAAGTCACCGTGAAGGACCAGGTGATCACCAAGCCCGGCACCAAGGTGGATGACGCCCTGCCCATCGCGGTCAAGAACAAGCCCCGGTATGTGAGTCGCGGCGGACTCAAGCTGGAGGGTGCCCTCAAGGCCTTCCCCGTCTCCGTGGAGGGCAAGGTCTGCCTGGACATCGGCTCGTCCACCGGAGGCTTCACCGATTGCCTGCTCCAGAACGGCGCCCAGCGCGTACACGCCGTGGACGTGGGCACCAACCAGCTGGTGTGGAAGCTCCGCACCGACCCCCGCGTGGTGGTGAAGGAGCAGTTCAACGCCCGCTACATGACCCCCGAGGACCTGGGTGAAAAGGTGCAGCTCATCGTGAGCGACGTCTCGTTCATCTCCCTCACCAAGATCCTGCCCGCCGCCTACGCCTGCCTGCAGGATGGCGGCGACTTGCTCGTCCTCATCAAGCCGCAGTTCGAGCTGCAGCCGGAGGACATCGGCCCCGGCGGCATTGTGCGGGACCCCGCCCTGCACCGCCGCGCTGTGGACAAAATCCACGATTTCGTGGTCAACGAGCTGCACCGCGAATGGATGGGCGTGGCCGACTCCCCCATCAAGGGTATGGAGGGCAACACCGAATTCCTCGCTTGGCTGCGCTGAAACATGCGGATGTACAATGTACAAATCCTAGGTTAGGCACCTTGCGGCGCAAGTTTTTTTGACATTTTTTCTTTTTTTTGTGCATTTTGCCGTTATCCCGCTTAATAGGGTATAGACAAACCCATCATCGTATCATGAAGACCGGATACATACACAAGATTTGCCTGGCGCTTGCGTGCGCGCTGGGAACCGCCTCCGCGGCCGAGCTCAACTTCTACACGCAGAGCCCAGAGGAAATATGCGCCGCCGACTGGCATTCCCAGTTGGCCAAGCAGCATGCGCTAACCTCGCTCGCGATTATTCGATGCATGGAGCCCGGGCAAAACCTCTCGGAGGAAGAAAGCGTGAAACTGGCGCTAATACTGGCGCGCGAATCCACACCGGAAGGCTCCCTGTCTCCCATTCTCCCGCTGTATCTGTATTGCGGCTCGCAGATGAAGGACGCCACCCCGCAGGAGCGGCTGCAATGGTTGGAAAGCCGCTTCAAGCCCTACCTCAGCACAGACAATGGCTCCGCCCATGTCGGGCTGGCCGCACTTGCCGCGCAGTGCGGACAGGATCCCATGCCGCACCTGAAGGCATCCGCGGCAGCCGGGCAGCTCCAGGGCCTTGTGGGCTATGCCTCCCGGTGCTGCATGGTCATGCTCAACAATGCCGACGAGATGCAAAGGTGCCTGGTGGCCGCCGCGCCCAAGATGGTGAATGCTACGGTTGGCAATGGGCTGCGCGCCAATATGCTCATGAACATGGCGGAAAGCTGCGAGATGAAGGGCGGCGCCTTCGATGCCCTGCGCGGCCCGTGCCTGGCCTGGGCTTACGGCGTGTATGACAAGGATGATGAATACGCCTACCTGCTGCCTGCATATTACGAGAATTGGGATGGCCTGTACTGGAGATACTGCGCCTTTATGCGCCTGGCCAAGCTCTCCCCCTCCGTGTACTCGTATAAGCATTTGGCCAAAATGTCCGAGGAAATGGGGCAGACCGAACAGGCGGAAATGCTTCATGTCCTGGCAGAGCGTTCCGGCTACCAGGAAGGAAAGGACTACCTGCATGATTTCCCCCATGGATGTGCCGACTCAACCACAAATATTGTCCTCGACCCCAAGGGGTTGGACAAGCATGACCGCGAGCTGCTCACCGCCGGTGTCCGCAACGCATTGTGCTCCAAGCAAAAGGGTACGACCGGTGATTCTGGAGAAGTAAACAGCGCGGGGTTCGTTGAATTGCTCACCGAATTGGGATTGGGATTGCTGCTGGAGGATGAAGACCGGGACTCGAAGGAATCCCTGCTCCGGCAGATTGAGGACATGAAAGCGAAATGCACCGAGAAGAATGCCGGCGAGGTCTACCTCTTTATCTATAAGGCCTATCAGCGCTTGGGCGACAACATCAAAGCCATGGACTACCTGATGAAGTCCGCCGACGAGGGGAACGGCGAGGCCCTCTGCGAATTGGCCAAGCAGGCAGGCCCCACCAGCGAGGAATACGAATACATGATGTCACAGGCAGCGAGCGCCGGTTGCGGAGAGGCTGCCTTCCTGATGTTCAACATTGCCACGGAACATCCGGAGAAGGTGAATGATGCAGCATCGGCGGCCGTTCAATCCTTGGGTGCGGCATTGGCGGGAAACTATGCCCCGGCGTGCGACTACGCCGCGGAAAAGGAGAAGGACAACCCGTCCGCAGTCCTGCTGGCGCGCGCCATGGCCGCCGCGAACTGCGGGGACCGCATTCCCGCGCTGGATGCCGCCCTGGCGGACTACGCCAAGGCCCACCCGGAGACACAGGCGGTGGTGCGCGCCATCAGGACAACCATTCTCGCCGGCATGGGTAGCTATAATTTCAAGGAAGCCGCGCAAGCCAGCCTCGCCTTGGAAACCCTGCGCGGCCTGCTGAAGGAATACGGCATGCCCGCCGAGGAAATCCAAGCCCGCACCAAAGTGCTGGATGAGGGTATCAAGGAGCATTTCAAAAAGTAAGCGTCCCCGTAACGTGCCCCCTCTCCATACCATGAAGAGCAACATACACAAGATTTGCCTGGCGCTTGCGTGCGCGCTGGGCACAGCCACCGCTGTCGAGAATGCCCCGGCTGCCGACACCTCAACTTCAGCCGTACAGGCCGCCCCAGAAACGGAATCGCCGGTCATTCAGGTAGCCCTGGCCATTGAAAGGCACGCCGCCAACCCCGCCATCCAAACAACCGCCGCGGCGGACGATGAGAAATTCCACAAGCTGGCAGAGGCCGAAATCAGCAAGCTCGCCACCCCGGAATCCCTGTTTGCCTTGGCGGTGCTCCTCTACGACGGCTACCGAGAATTCTTTGGAACCCCGTTTGACCGACACATGTTCGCTGCGCAGAAAATGGCCGTCATTCATCTGGCCCGCTTGGGCACCGAGGAGGCCTACAGCTATTTCAAAGCCCTGAAAAGCCTACACGGGCGCGACGGTGCCGGTTCCATGCAATTCCGGGTTTTGGAATTCCGCCATTTCAAGCAATATTCCGACGACCCCAAGGTCATCAACGCGAAATCCGACAAGGAGTTCATCTAACACATTCCCAAAGTGCCAAACGCGCCGTTGTCACACTTCCATCCGGCAGCGGGCCGGGAACGCGGCGCGTTTCCTCACTGCCACAGCTGCCAGATGCCCAGGGCCATCAGCAGGATACCCGCCGCGCACTCCAATAGGCGGGTGGGCAAATGGCGGAGCACGCGCGTGGAGTGGAACGCTGCCAGCGAGCATACAAACGTCACCGCGCCGATGATGGCCACATTCATCAGCAGGCCGGGAATGCCGGGGCATACGCCGCCAATGCCGCCCAACGCCATGCACACGCCGACGGCGAGGGCGTCTATGCTGGTGGCCACGCCCACCAGGACGAGCGCCCATAGGCTGAGCGGGGATTCAGACATGCGGGATGGCTCATCGTCATCCCCGCGCAGGGTCTGGAGAATCACACTGCCACCCAGCAGCAGGAACACGGCGCACACAATCCACGGGGCCCAGGTTTCCACCAGCCCGCTCACTGCCTCGCCTCCCGCGTAGCCTATCAACGGCATCACCGCCTGGAACACGCCCACGCTCAGCGCCAGCCATAGCGACGCCGATGCGCGGTGCACCCGCAGCACCAACCCGTAAGAGAAGGAGTACACCGTGGCGTCCACCGCCAAGGCCAGCGCAATGAGAAAGACCTCCAGCACCTCGTACGGAAGATGAATGGAATCAGGCGTCGGCCACCATGAACTTCAGCTCGGCCTCGCAGGCAACCTCGTCGCCCACCAGGCAGCGGCCCGTGGCCACGCCGATGGCTCCGCGGATCTTGGTGAGCTCCATTTCGATGGTGAGGACATCACCCGGCACGACGGGACGGCGCCACTTCACCTTGTCACAGCTCATGAAGTAGCCAATCTTTCCGGCGTTTTCCGGGATGCGGAGCATGAGGATGGAAGCCACCTGTGCCATGGCCTCCACCTGTAGCACGCCGGGCATGACCGGGCGGTTCGGGAAATGGCCCTTGAAGTAGGGCTCGTTGATGGAAACGTTCTTCTGGCCGATGCACTTGTGCTCCCCTTCAAAGCCGATGATGCGGTCCACCATCAGGAACGGGTAGCGGTGCGGCAGGATGTTGAGCACGTCCGTGATGTCCATCACGGCGTCGCCCGTGGGGATTTCCACGGCCTTGGGGCGCATGGCCACCATGCTCTGGTAGAGCTTCTGCAGTTTGCCTGCCATCTGCGTGTTCACGCCGTGACCCGGCATGACGGCAATCACGTGGCCCAGGATGCGGTGCCCGTTGAGAATGAGGTCGCCAATCATGTCCATGGTCTTGTGGCGGGCGCACTCGTTGGGGAAGCGCAAGCCACCCGCGCAGATGAACTCATCCCCCTTGATGACAATGGCGTTGTCCAGCGTGCCACCCTGGATAAGGCCCTTCTCCAGCAGCGGCTGGATGTCCTCGTAGAAGCAGAATGTGCGCGCCGTGGAAAGCTCCTTCTCATATGTTTCCGGGGTGATGACGGAATCGAAGTACTGGGTGACACGGCCGCCGGGGCCGACCGCCGTCACGGACACGCGGAACTCGTTGGAGGGCATGATGACAATCACGGAGCCTCCCTTGGTCTCCACCTTCACGGGCTCGCGGATCTGCCACACCGTGCAGGGGGCATCCTGCTCCACCACGCCGGCCTTTTTGATGAGCTTGACGTACGGGGAGGCGGAACCGTCGCCGATGGGCGGCTCGTTGGCATCCATCTCGATAATGGCGTTGTCCACCCCCATGCCCGTGAGCGCAGAAAGGATGTGCTCCACCGTGTGCACCTTCACAGAGCCCTCCGCCAGCGTGGTGGCGCGCTCCACTGTCTGCACGCGGTCGGCGGACGCCGGGATGAACGGCTTGTCCGGCAGGTCGATGCGGCGGAAACGCAGGCCCGTGTTGGGCTCCGCGGGCTTGATGGTGAGCTTGACAGGCTTCCCGGTATGCAGGGACGTACCTGCAATGGAGGCGCTTTTGGCGAGTGTCCTTTGCTTGAGTGTTGCCATACGCGCCTTATTCTACACCCCCTGCCCCCGCATGAAAAGCAGAAAATGTAGAGCCCTGATTTGAAAAAAATCAACGCAACGCGCGCCTGTTCGCTTTCATCACGCCCACTCCAGGAGAAGGGCTGTTCCGGCGGGGACGGTGACGGGGAGGCCGGAGGCGTCCAATTCCTCTGCCGTGGCGGCAAGCGGTGCAGCGGCAGGCTCCAAGAGGTTGCGGAAGGTTTGCACGCCGGGCTTCTTGGCACACCATGCGAGCGCGTTCTCCGGGATGTGGATGCTGGTGGTGAAATCCTGCGAGGGATGAAGGTTGCACACCACCAGGACGGTAGACTTGGCCTTGCGGTAGTGGCGAAGGAAGGCGTACAGGTAATGGCCGGAGGCGGCATCTCCCGTGTCTCTGCCGAAGTTCGGCGTCTCCTGGTTGGCCCAGTTGAGGCCGTAGAAACCGCCCTTGGCGAGGGCTGGATGTTGGAGCATGGGCAGCAGAGCGGCGGTGTAGCCGCGCAGGGCGCGTTCGGCTTCCGTCATGCCGTAGCCATCGAATTTCCCACCCGCGGTCCAGTGCTGGAAGTGCGGGAGGGAGGTGTAGTCGAAGATGCTGGTGCGGCCGTTGTCGCCACCGAAGCCGCCGGGACCGGAGGCGTCCTCCCCGCATTCCTGGCCGTTGTAGATGAGCACGGGGCAAGCGGTGGAGGCATACTGGGCGGCCATGAGGGCGCGTGTGACGGCGGCACCCTGCCCGTTCCAGGCAGAAGGTGCGGCCAGGCGCTGCTCATCGTGGTTCTCCAGATAGCGCACGCCGCGCAGGTAGGATTTGAGGGAATCGTGGTTGCAGGCATCCAGGTCGTTCGCCCAGCCGCCGCGTTCGTAGAGACCGCGCAGCGCATCGTAGGACGGGCTGTCGTACACGGCATTGAAGCCCGCGTAGAGCAGTACATCGTGAACATCGCCCTCGGTGAGCTTCATGTGGTCGTTGTAGCCCTCCGCCATGAAGAACACCCCCTCGTCGCGGAGGCGGGCGCGAGCGATGAGCCAGCGCCAGAACGGGGCGGGCACCATGTGGGCCATATCGCAGCGGAATCCGCCCACGCCCATCTTCTGCCAGTAGGCGAGCACTTCGTTCATGATGCGCCACACGCGCGGCTCCTGCCCCGGTGCGGGAAGTATCCACTGCACGCCGGAGGCTCCCTGCCGGTAGTCGCAGCCGTAGTTGAGCTTCACGGTCTCGTACCAGTCGCACTCGCCGGGGGGCCAGGTTTCCGCGTTGTTGCCCGTCACGCGGCCGCGGCCGTGCTCCGGCTCAAAGCCGCCCTGCGGCAGCTGCAGTTCACGGTCGCTGTTCTGCGGATGGAGGTAGAAGAAAGCGTTGTCGCGGGAGAAGAACACGCCCGTGTTGTCCCCTTCCCCGAAGCTGCTGTCGGGCTTCACGGTGGAGCGGTAGCAGCGGGAGACGTGGTTGGGAATGAAATCCATGAGCGGCACCATGCCGTGGCGGCGGCACCGCTCCAGCAAATCCGCATACTCCCGCAGGCGGTTCCCTGGGTCCTCCGCCAGGTCGGGGTCCACGTCAAAGTAGTCCGTAACGGCATAGGGACTGCCGGCAATCCCCTTCACCACGCAGGCGGGGTCGGCAGGCAGCCCGGGATGCGCGGTCTGGGTGGCGTGGCGCAGCACGCCCGTGAACCACACGTGCGTGACCCCCATGCGGGCGAGGGCGTCCAGCGCGGCATCGTTCACCCCGGCGAAGGTGCCGCAACCGTTGGTTTCACGGCTACCCCAGGGCTTGCCCCCGATGGTGTGGTTGGAGAAATGCCGTACAAACAGTTGATATATCACTGGCCGCATGGGAGGTGTCGGGGATGGGTTAGGCCGCTGCAGGAACAGGGGCGGGTTCGGGAGCTTCTTGGGGCGCGGGGGCTGGCTGCGCGGGGGCGGGTACCGAGGAAATGGAGGAGATGGCTTTCAGCCACTCCACCTTCTGCAGGGTGTAGCCCATCTTCTTCAAGCGCTCGTCCATGTCGCGCAGGTGCATGGCTCCGTAAAAGATGGCCACGCGTTTCACCTCCGGCTGCTTGAACACGCCCTCCAGCACCTCAAAGCACTTGCTGTTGCGCGTCACCACGATGCTGGACTGCTCCATCACGGAATCAGATTGCGAGCTCTTGGCGAGCGACTCCATCATCATGCGCTTGTATTGCCTGGGATCCGGGTTCAGCAGGGTCATGAGATCCAGTTCCCCCAAGTTGCTGATCATGCTCTTCACGATGAGCCCCAGCCAGGATTCGCCGCGGTCCTGCATGGCCTTGCTGAGCTCCTCCTGGGTGACATCCGCAAACACGAAGTTCTCCTTGCCGTAGTCGATGCCCTCCGCCTGCATCTGCAGGTTCATCTGGGTGGAGATGGAATCATACAGGAAATTCAGCACAAAACCGAGGATGGAATCCTCCTTGCGCTCCTTCATTTCCCCGCTCAGCTTCTCATACTCCGCCTTCTCCTCATCCGTGGCGGTGCCGCCTTCCACCTTGCGCTTCAATATCAGCATGCGCGGCAGGTCCCCGCCGTCCACCATCTCGTAGAGCACCTTGTCGTATGTGGCGAAACGGTTGTTCAAGTCTGCGTAATAAGACGGATCCGCAATGTGGATGGCACCCACCAAATCCACCTGGTGTCCCTGGCCATCCGCATAGGTGGCGAGCGGCACCTCAAGCACATCCTCACGCGCCATACCGGACGGAGCCGAGGCCAATTGACATGTGCTCATGCGCACCAGTTCTGCGGGGTATGTTTCCTCCTGGGCGGCAAGCGGCGCGGCAAACAGCCCTACAGCGGCGCACAGGACCACGGCATACGATGAAATATGGAACGTCATAGCGTATACACTATACTACCCTGCCCGCCTCCGGGTCAAGCTTTTCCCGATTTCCTGCATGCGTAAAATTTGCACCAAATTGTAAGAACCGCTTGACACAACGGACATTCCCATATATAATGCGCGCGTACGAGTTCCGGTCTGACAGATTGGAGCGGGTCCTGAACCCGCTCTTTTTTTATCGGACCCGACGCAAATACATTTAACAACAAAAACAGAAAAGACCATGGCCACCACTGACATCACCGCGCTCATCGACTACTACGTTCGAGAAAAGGATCTGACCCGCGACCGCGTCATTCAGGCTCTCGAGGCTTCATTCCTCACCGCGTACTCCAAGATGGTACCGGGTGCAGACCGCATCCAGAACATCCACGCTGTCATCAACACCCAGAAGGGCACGGTGAAAATCAAGGCGGACATGACCGTGGTCAACGATGAGGAGATGGCCGACAGCTTCAACGAGATTCCCCTGAGCACCGCCAAGCTCATCTGCGCCAAAACCAAGGCGGAGGAATGCAATCCCGGCGATGTCATCTCCGTCAACATCACCCCCAAGGACTTCGGCCGCATTGCCGTGCAGACCGCCCGCCAGACCATGCAGCAGCGCATCCGCAAGGCGGAGCAGGAAATGCTCGCAGACGTCTTCCGCGACCGCACCGGCGAGGTGGTGACCGGCACCGTTCGCCGCTACGACAAGGGCGACGTGATTGTGGAGGTGGACAAGTACGAAGGCGTTGTGCCGCAGCGCCAGCGCATCCCCGGTGAGGACTACAACAGCGGGGACAAGATGCGCTTCTACATTGTGGAGGTGCGCGACGGCGTGCGCGGCAACGAGCTTATCCTCTCCCGCAGCCATCCCAACCTCGTGAGGCGCCTCTTCGAAAACGAGGTGAGCGAGATTGGCGAGGGCCTCGTCAAGATCGTCAACATCGTCCGCGAGCCCGGATACCGCACCAAGCTTGTGGTGCACAGCGACGACCCCAACGTGGACCCCATCGGCGCCTGCGTGGGCATGCGCGGCACGCGCGTCAAGAACGTGGTCAACGAGCTTAACCACGAAAAGGTGGACATCCTGGAGTACACGGAGGACAAGGCCGCCATGGTTACGGATTCCCTGGCCCCCATCGAGCCCGTGAAGGTGAAGGTGGACAAGGAGGCCCGGGTGGTCACCGTGATTGTGGAGGACGACAAGGCGGCCGCCAAGGCCAAGGGCCGCAAGGGCCAGAACGTGCGCCTTACCGCCCGCCTTATCTCCACCCCGGATGAAAAATGGGATGTGCGCGTGGAGGCGCACGACGAGCAAGAAAGCACGCGCAGCAGCGCCCGGGAGGGTGCCGCCGAGCTGGTGCAGGTGCTCGGTATCACGAAAGAGCTTGCCGCCTCCATGGTGGCTGCCGGCTTCACCACGCTGCAGGGTATTGCAGAGTATGTGGAGAAGGGCGATCTGGTGGACGCCCTTGGCATCAGCGAGGAAGAGGAGCAGGCTATCATTGAAAAGGCGAAGGCCAACTGCTGACACCAACAAACCCAACAACAACTCATTTGACACATGCCCGATAAAAATACGACAAAGAAAGGCGAAGTGCTCGACTTGCTGGGCGGCAAGAAGAGGAAGAAGGCGGAGCCTGCCGCAGAGGAAAAGCAGGCAGCCAAGACACCCGCTGCAGAGACAAAGCCCGCCGCGCCCAAGAAGGCCGCGCTGGACCTCCTCTCCCGCAAGCCCAAGAAGGCTGCCGAGGTGAAACCCGCCCCCGCCCCGGAACCGGAGCCCGAACCGGCCCCCGCCCCTGCAGCCGAATCTGCCCCGGCTCCCGTGGAGGATGATGGCGACGACAAGACCCTCAACATCAAGGCTCCCATCTCCGTGGCCGATTTGGCGGCTCACATGGGGCTCAAGCCCTTCAAGCTGATTGCAGAGCTGCTACCCATGGGCGTGTTCGCCAACCCCGCCACCACGCTGGACAGCGACCAGGTGGCCGCCCTGTGCGAGAAGCACGGCATCACCTACGAGCGCCAGAAGCGTGAAAAGGGGGCCGGCGTGAAGGCTCCCGTGGAAGTCATCGTGGAGCCTGAAGCCAAACCCGTGGAGGAGGAGCCCGAGGAGGTCCTCAAGCTCAGAACTCCCATCATCACCGTCATGGGCCATGTGGACCACGGCAAGACCTCCCTCCTGGACTACATCCGCCGTACCAAGGTGGTTGCCGGCGAGGCCGGCGGCATCACCCAGCACATCGGCGCCTACACTGTGGAGCACGATGGGCACACGCTCACGTTCATCGACACCCCGGGCCACGCCATCTTCACGGAGATGCGCGCCCGCGGAGCGGACGTGACCGACATCGTGGTACTGGTGGTGGCCGCCAACGACGGCATCATGCCCCAGACCAAGGAGGCCATCCTGCACGCAAAGGCTGCCGAGAAAACCATCATCGTGGCCGTCAACAAGTGCGATCTTCCCGCTGCGGACCCCGTGCGCGTGCGCACGCAGCTGATGGAGGAGGGCCTGGTGCCCACCGACTTCGGCGGCGATGTGGAATGCGTGGATGTCTCCGCCGCCAAGGGCACCGGCATCAACGACCTGCTGGACCTTCTCTGCCTGCAGGCGGAAGTGCTGGAGCTTAAGGCCAACCCCAAGGCCAACTGCCGCGCATCCATCATCGAGGCCCGCATGGAACAGGGCAAGGGCAGCTCCGCCACCGTGATCGTCCAGAGCGGTACCCTCAAGGTCGGCATGCCCTTCATCTGCGGCCCCTACGCAGGCAAGGTCAAAACCATGCTGGACGACCAGGGCCAGAAAATCAAGAAAGTCACCCCCGGCATGCCCGCGGAAGTCTCCGGATTCATCGAGACGCCCAACGTGGGCGATGAGCTGGTGGAGATGGACAACGAGCGCAGCGCCCGCAAGCTCTCCGAGGAACGCATGGAGGAGCTGCGCCAGCAGCGTCTCACCGCTCCCCGCCGCTCCCGAATGGAGGATCTCCTCGCCATGATGGGCGACTCCAACCAGAAGGCTGTGCTCAAGCTCTTCCTCAAGGGCGACGTGCAGGGCTCCGTGGAGGCTATCAAGAAGGCCATCATGGATATCGAGAGCGAGAAGGTGGAGTGCCAGTTCATTGGCGCGGCCGCCGGCCCCATCTCCGAGAGCGACGTGCTGCTTGCCTCATCCTCCGACGCAGTCATCCTGGGCTTCAACGTGAAGGTGGAGTCCAACGCCGTGAAGGCCGTGAAGCGCGAAGGCGTGCAGGTCAAGATCTTCTCCATCGTCTACGAGCTGATCGACCAGGTGAAGGACGCCATGCTCGGCCTGCTGGAGCCGGAAACCCGCGAAACTGTTTTGGGTCATGCCGAGATTAAACAGGTCTTCGACGTGAACAAAGGCAAGGCTGCAGGGTCTTATGTATCGGACGGCAAGATGCTGCGCACCGCCGAGGCACGCGTGCTGCGTGACGGCCAGGTGGTGTTCGACGGCAAGATGTCCACCCTCCGCCGCTTCAAGGACGAGGTGGCGGAAGTCAAGAGCGGCCTCGAATGCGGTATCCGACTCGCAGAGTACAACGACTACGAGGAGGGTGACATCATCGAGTGCTACACCCTGGAGAAAATCAAGCAGACCCTTTAACAAACGCCATGCCTTCACGCAGACTGGACAAAGTCAACGAGCTGATGAAGCGGGAAATCGGAACCTTCGTGCAGAAGGAGTTCGAATGGCCCGGCACCATTGTCTCCATCCTGGACGTGGAGGTCACAGAGGACCTCAAGGAGGGCCGCGTCTGGGTAGGCGTGGTGGGCCGCATGCACCCGGACCAGGTGCTGGACAAGCTCAACCGCAACCGCGGCGATATCCAGCGCGCGGTCAGCAGGCGCGTGACACTGCGCAACACGCCGCGCCTCACGTTCAAGCATGACAACTCCGCCGCGCGCGGGGTTGCCATGGTGAACCTGCTGGACGATATTGAGCGCAACCTACCCAAGGCACCCCCGTTGCCGGAAGGCGAACACGACCCGGAAATCTAACCCCGCGCCACGGCCATGGCCAGCAAACTGAAAATCAAGCGCAACGGCGGATGCCTTCCCACGTTGAGTTTGCTGGCTCTGCTTCTGTTAGGCGGGGTGTGGGCGTGGTTGTCGCTGGTGGGTCTGCCAGGCAGCGCGCTGCGGGCAATCGAGCGCGAGGCCGCCAACGCGGGTGTTCCCGTGAAGATAGGCGCGGTCAAGCTCACCCCCGGAAGCGGGCTTGCCCTCAAGGTGGAGAACGTCTCGCTCTCCGTGCCGCAGCCGGATGCGCCGCCCGCCCGGCTCACCGCTCGCAAAATCAAGCTGGGATTCTCCCTGCTCAACCTCATCTCCGGGAAAGCGCTGCCGACCAGCCTCTACATGCGTGATGCGGTGATGAGCGTTCCCCTTTCCGAGGATGAGGGGGATTCCCTGCAAGCGCAGGGCCTGGATGCACAGGGCACCTACAACACCCGCGAGGGTGAGCTGGATTTCAAGTTTAAGATGCTGCTGCAGGGCGTGGATCTGGAGCTGCGCACCCACCTGCCTGAAAGTCTGCTCACCGGCGATGAAAAGGAGCCAACTTCCCCGGCAGAACCTATCGACCTGGGGCAAGCCTTGGCGAAACTCCACCCCCAATTGCAACAGGTGCGCCGCCAAATCGCCTTGCAGAATTGGAAGAACGCTCCATCTATCCGACTTGCCATCGACCTCACTGACCCACAATCCCCGCGCGCCTACGTGCAGGCCAATGCGGAATCCTACGAGGCGGACGAGTACCACCTGCGCAACCTGGCACTGGACGCCAACTACCATGACGGAGTGGTGCTGGTGAACGCCGCCCGCTTCCACACGGTGGACCCCGACACGGAAGTGCTCTTCCAAGGCGGGTACGACATCGAGCGCAACCAGTTAGACTTCGAGCTGGAGAGCAATGCTCCCCTGCTCTTCATGCTGCGCACCTTCCTGGGAACAGAGGCGCCGGAACCCCTCAAGGCGTTGCGGCACGAGCAGAACTCCACCCCACACATCGAACTGGAGGGCCAGGTGGACTTCTCCGACGACTATGCCATCAACCGCATCAGCACGCGCGGATCCTTTGAGATGAAGAATTGTGCATTCAACGATTCCCTCGTGGACCGTGTCTTCCTCACCTTCTTCCTCTCCAACGGCAACTTCAACCTCAACGAGCTGAGCATCGAATTCCCCGATGGCGCCCTGCGCGCCTCCGCCAACCTGGCCGACGGCAGGGAAGGCCATGCGGAGCTGGACATCAACATGCCCACTCCCACCCTGATGAAGCTGCTGGGCAACCTGTGCGGAGAACCCATCTCCCTGCCCAGTGGTATCGAGACTCACGGGAAACTGCACCTGGCGCTGGCAACGGAGTTGAGCGCCGCGCCGTTCGACCCCGGCACGACGCGATGGGAGGACCTCCTGCCAGCCGTACACCGCCTGGCGGTACGGCTGGAGCCGGAGGCGCTGGACTGCGCCGGTATCACCCTCACCCGCCCTTCCCTGCGTGTGAACGTGGACGGCACGGGCTTGATGCTCAACCAAGAGGTGACGGAGGCGGAGCGTGTGACGGTGGACCTCTCCGCCGATACCGTGGCTAGGCAGGATGAAGAAGCGCCCCTGGCCGTCACCGAGCCGGTCCTGCATGCGGATTTCACGGGAGCGCGCATCCTGCTGGGCGACATTGAATCCAGCACCGCGCAGCATGTGGCGGCCACCGTGACCGCCGAGTCTGCCACCTCATCTCATGGTACCCTCCGCGGTCTCTCCCTACAGGCCGATGCACCGGATATCTCCAAGGATTGGGGTAAAAGCATTGCCGGCTGCAACGTTAAGCTTCAAATCAACGAGATCAAGAACGAAAACGGGGCCACCGCCGAAGCTATTGAACTCAAGGCCGACATAGAAAGCGACTGCAACGGCACCGCTTTGCTTACCCTGGACGCGGACGGATGCCATTTCTCCTCTGATGTGAAGGTCAAGCAGCTTCCAGACGAGACGCTGCTGCTCACCGTGCAGAAGGCGGACGTTCCCCTGGCCGCACTGGCACCCATCATCTTCCCGGACGGCGCTCCCGCCGCAGAGGACATCAAAATGCCCGGCCAGGTGCTGCTCAGCGGGAATGCGGCGTTCGACCCAGTCTCGAAAACGCTCAAAGAGGGGCGCTTCCACCTGCATATTCCGGAGCTGGTGCGCATCTCCCACACGGTGCCGGCCCTGCGCGGCAAAGAAACGCGCCTCGCCGTCACCATGGATGCACAGTGGAATCTCAACGAGGCGCACGACATCCTCTATACCGCCAACGCCTGGATTACCGCCCCCACCGGGAACATGACGGTGAACCTCAACGGCGACCTGGAGCGCTGGGTACACATCACCGGCGAATCTGACATCCGCCCCGACAACTTCGACGCTTTGATTGACGATATCGACGCGCACCGCATCTTGTGCGACTTCCGATACAGCAAGGACAGCAAGGTGGAGGCGAAGAACCTGGATGTCACCATCGACTACGCCAACGGAATCCGCGTGGCAAGCCATTGCGATGCTTCCCTGCACAATCTCGACTACATGACCGGCTGCATTGAGGCGGAGCAGAACGAGGACGGCTCGCCCACGGGCAAGGAGAGCATGCGAACGGACCTGCCGGACAAGGATCCCCTCACCTCCATCAAGAAGGCCACCAGCGTGGTGGACGTGGACCTGCTGCTGGATGCCAAGGACGCCGCCGGGAAGCCCGTGCCCAACCGCCAAATCGTGAACCTCTCCGGCATCTCGCTGGAGTACGACAACAGGCCGTGGCAGCAACGGCGCGCCTTCAAGGGCGGCCCCGCCAGCTCCACCTTCACTTGCTCCAATATTCGCTTTGACCTGGAAACCAACGGATTGGAGCTGGAAAACGGCTCCGGTCAGGTGTACCCAGCCTACGCCTTCGGCACGTTCTTCCCCCCGCTGCAGAACTTCATGAAGGACATCATCGCGCCCCAGCCCGTGCAGGTGAACGCCCAGCGCTGCACCTTCCCTCTCGCCAAGCGCAGCGAGGTCCCCATCCTCGGCACCATCCGCGTTACCTCAAACCAGCCGGCGGCCTACCATTTCCTGGGAACCGACCTGCCGCTGGACAAATTCTCCGCCTTCGTCAACCTCACGGACGACTTCGTGACCGTGGACCGCATCAACGGCAAGTGCTGCGGTGGTGCCCTCGATGCCGTGGTCAAAATCGGCATTTCGGGCCAGTCCTCATCCGTGGACGGGTACGCCGAGTTGGACTGTGCGGATTTGCAGAAACTCGCCGCCGCATACGGCAAAGAGCAAAAGCCCGCCAACTGCAGGGGGCAGATACGCTTCCGCTCCCCCTCCACCAACCTGAAAGATTTACAAGCATACGGGGAGGCCAAGATTGAGAACGGCGACCTCATGCAGCTCGGCATCTTCTCTCCCATCAGCGATTTTATCTCCGACATCCCAGGTCACTTCTTTGAACTCAAGGACAAAGCCAACGGCGAGCCCGCCTCTCCCAGCCTCTTCCGCCGCGGCGTCAACGCCATCTTTTCCTCTCCCCAGAAAATCGTCAATGGCATCAGCAACACCGCAGGCCAGCTGCCATTCATGAACCACTTCTTCGCGTACGACATCCAAGACGCCTTCCTCTCCTTCACCATCAAGGACGGCCACTTGAAATCAAGAACCATGAAGGCCATGGGCGCCAACCTCACCGTCAACGCCAATCTGGACCTGGATCTGGATACACTGGCCGTGCAGGGCGACATGTGGCCCAAGCTCTCCAGCGTGCCCAGCGTCATGATTGCCCCCCTCACCTTCCTCTCCAAATTCGTTGTCGACATCAAGCTCTACGGCTCCCTCCAAGACCTGAAGTGGAAGTTCGGCCTGAACGACAAGCTCACCAACGGCGACGATGATGCGCCCCGAGCCCAGACGAAGAAACCCTGATGCAGCCTTATCTCACCACTCCGGCATTCAGCCCCGAAGCAACCGTCATATGGTCGGCTGCAGTGCTGTTCCTGTACGTATGCGTGGCCCTGCCGCTGGCACTGCACTCGCTGATGCACACGCGCTCCACCCAGGGTGCCATTGCGTGGATCATCTGCCTGTTGACCATCCCCATCATCACCGTGCCGCTCTACCTGGTTTTCGGCATACGAAACATGGAGCGCCACACCAAGAGGGAAATGCGGGATTGCGGCGCGGAAGCCCTGCAGTCCGCCATGGAACCGCATCTGGAGGATGGCGGCGTCATTAGCCGCACCTTGCGGAAATGCTGTGGTTCACCTCTCTGCGGCGGCAATGCGGTGGAGCTCCTGCGAGACGGCAACGACACCTACCCCGAACTGGAGAGGGCCATCCGTGCCGCCAAGAGCTTCGTGCTGGTGGAGTTCTACATCATCCGCAACGACAAGGTGGGCGAGAAGCTGCGCGATGTGCTGGTGGAGCGGGCCAAGGCCGGGCTGGACGTGTATGTGATCTATGATGAAATAGGCTCCATGAAGCTGGCGCGGGGCTATCTGGGCACATTGCGCGCCGCCGGGGTCCATGTGGCTCCCTTCAACGGGAAGCGCTTCTGGCTCTCCTCCATCATGCGCGTCAATTTTCGCAACCACCGCAAGCTCGTGGTGGTGGATGGAGCCCTCGCCTACATGGGCAGCCTCAACATTGGCTTGGAATACTGGCGCAGCAGGCGCCGCCGTTCCCGCAGCGAATACTGGCGCGACACCTTCATCGGCCTTCGAGGCCCCGCCGTCTGCCAGACCATGCAGAGTTTCATGCGCGATTGGTACCGCGCCACCGGTGAAAACATTGCCGACAAGGTGCAGGTGCAGCCGATGCCCGCCGGTACGCACCCCTGCCAACTGATTCCCTCCGGCCCCAACGACGGGGCGACAAGCTACTGGCACCTGCTGGTGCAGGAGATGGCGGCCCACGCCACGGAGCGCCTGTGGATCACCACGCCATACTTCGTGCCGTCGGAAGCAGTGTTCGCCGCCCTGCGGGGCGCGGCCTTGCGCGGGGTGGATGTTCGCATCCTGGTGCCGCGGAAGAGCGATAACCCGCTGGCCGACCTGGCATTGCTCACCTTCCAGAAAGGGCTGATTTCCAGCGGCGTCAAGATGCTTGCCTACACCCCCGGCGTGCTGCACGAGAAGGTTACCGTCATGGACCGCAAGCTCTGCAGCGTGGGCTCCGCCAACCTGGACGAGCGCTCCCTGCGCCTCAACTTCGAGCTCACCATGCTCATGGAGGGAGAGGAGATGAACGCTCGCGTGGCCGCCATGCTGGAGGACGACATGAGCCAGTGTGTGGAGCTTGGCGCAAACGACTGGGAAAATGCGCGTTGGACAATCCGTGTGGCCTCCCGCCTCTGTCGCCTTCTCTCTCCCGTATTGTGATGGGCACCCGCTTCTCAAGCTACGCCAAGATTGACATTCCCTGCCGGCTATGGTAAAGATAACGGGATGGAACGAGAGAACGGAAATTTGAGCGGGGAGCTGCGCAAGGAATGGTACGGCACGGAGCTGCCGGAACCTGTTCGGTACGCGTTTCAGGTGGTGAATGGCAAGCTGGTGTACACGGCCGGGCAACACCGCGCCGTGAAGGTTCACCCCACCGCCAAGCCCGGTGACTTCGTGGAGGGCTTGTGGGAATACGACACCGCGGAATTCTTCCTCTCCAACGCGGAGGGCACGCGCTACATGGAGTTCAACCTTTCCCCAAACGGCGCCTGGTGGGCTTGCGTGTTCACCGAACCGCGCGTCCGCGATTTGTCCGTCCCCCCCCTGACCTCCGTGGAAACTCGGGGCAACATTGCACCCGACGGCTCCTGGGAGTGCCGCGCGTCCCTGCCCCTGGCGTATCTGGAGACCATCGGCATCAACCCCGCCCATTGCCGACTCGCTGCCGCCGCCATCCAGAACTCCCCGGACTACCTCTATTTGACCACCTCCAACGATCTCCACGGAGAACCGGACTTCCACCGCCCGTGGTCCTGGGACATCACCAGCCTCGTCTGACCCGCCATGCCCAGAATCGTCCAGGAATGCGTGGAGCGCATCAAGAGCTCGGTCGATATCGTGGAGCTTGTGGGGCGGTACATCCAGCTGCGCCGCGCAGGCAACTCGTGGAAGGCATGCTGCCCGTTCCACAATGAGAAGACCCCGTCGTTCCACGTGAATCCGGCGCGCCAAGCCTTCAAGTGCTTCGGTTGCGGCGTGGGCGGAGACGGCGTGAAGTTCCTGATGATGTTCGAGAACCTGGACTATCCCACCGCGTTGCGCCGTATCGCGGACATCAACGGCATCCCGGTCATTGAGGAGGAGGAGAACCCGGAGGCCGCCCGTCTGCGCATGCTCCGCTCCCGCATCATCCAGCTCAACTCCCTCGCGTCATCCTACTTCCACCGCAAGCTCTGCCGCGACAAATCCGCCTCACACGTGCGGGAATACCTCAAGCAGCGTGAATTCAACATCGAGATTGCCAAGGCTTGGGAACTCGGCTGGGCCCCGCTCGACTACCGCGAGCTCGCAGACCTGGCCGCCTCCAACGGTATGGACTCCCGCCTGCAGGTGGACGCCTACCTGCTGGGCAACGGCCGCAGCGGCGCATACCCCGTGTTCCGTGACCGCCTGATGTTTCCCATCCGCAACGTGCGCGGCGAGGTGGTGGGCTTCTCCGGCCGCATCATGCAGGAGGGGCAAGACCCCCGCAAATACGTCAACACCGCGGAAACGGCAGCCTTCCGGAAGGGAGAGCTCCTCTTCGGGCTCCACAAGGCCACCGGCCCTATCGCCAAGGCCGGCATGTGCGTGGTGGTCTGCGAGGGCCAGCTGGATGTCATCGCCTGCCATGAGAAGGCCGATATCCGCAACGCCGTGGCCGGTCTCGGGACCGCGTTCACCGATGAGCACGCCAAGATGCTCCACAAGTACGCTTCCAAGGCCATCCTTTGCTACGACGGCGACAACGCAGGCATCAAGGCCAGCGAAAAGACCTTCCGAAAGCTCGCACAGGTCGGCATGAACGTCTACCAGGCCCCCCTGCCGCCGGGCGAGGACCCCGATTCCCTCATCAAGCACAGTGGTGCGGATGCCTTGCGCCAGGCCATTGCCGCTGCCAAGCCCTATCTGGAGCTCCGCGCAGGTATCGAGCTGGCTGCCATCCAGAACGCCAACGACCGCGCAGCCCTCATCCCCAGAATGGCCGATTTGGCCTCCGAAATCGCAGACCCCACACGCCGAGACGTCGCCGTGATGGATCTCGCCACCCGCCTCAACACCGGGCTGGACGACTTCCGAGCCATCGTCAACGACATCATCAAAGCCCGCAAGGAAGACACCCGCAAGGATTTCCGCCAGCAGGACGAACCCTCCTACCTGGACTACGACGACCCCGAGGCCCAGTACGGCATGCAGGATGAGGAACCCGTCCGTGTGGTCCCCATCCGCATCCATCCCTCCATCCTCTCCATCATCACCCTTGCCGCCGGGCACAAGGAGATGCAAGAGCTTTTCATTGACCGCATCGAAGACCTTCAGGAACCCATTCAAAAGCTCTCAGGCGGTATGATTCTCCAACGCCTTATGGAAAAGATGCCTGAGCCCGGCGATGCCGACCAATGGCAGGACTTCATCGCATCTTTAGCTCCGGAACAGGCCGCCGCCTTGAGAGACGTCTCCAACGACCCCCTGCCCGTCACGGGAGACCTTCAGGCTCACGTCAACAGCGCTTGCAACGTTGCCGCACGCGAAGCTATCAAGGCTGATATCGACACCATCAAAGCCCGCATCTTGGACGCTTCCCTCACCAAGGAGGCGCGCGTTGAACTTGGCCAGCAGCTCTCTGAGCTAACTCTGCTCCTTAAGGAGGAAATCCCGAAAGAGAAAAAAGACTAGCCTACACATGTGAACCAAAGTTTTGCCTATCCTGTGCGCCAAAATAAAGGACATTCAGGATGACAATGTTTTATTCTTGTTCATCGTAGTATATTGTTTATAAATGGTTTTAGAGTGACATTTTATCTACTTTTTTTCAAAAACAATCAACAATTTCTTTCGACAAGAGGATTCGGCTTGACATAGTGAAGAGGGGTGGTAAACTAGCCTCAAGCGAGCATCACGACAAATTGCTTGACAATCTACAGATGTAATAAACATTATACAGCGTGTTTACAATGGATAGCAACGACCAAAATTCTATACGATTTCCAACAACAATCCCTGTGAGCGGGCATTATCGCCTATGGCTGCTGCTGGGAGAGGTCTGCGCGGTGCTCCGTGAGGTCCAGGGGACGCCCCTCCCCCCACAAGAGGCAGCGAATGTGGAGGAAAAGTACCTGTTTCGCTGCGTACAGTCAACGGTCGCATCTAACGGCAACCCATTGACTGAGAACGAGATAAGCGACATTATAACCCGCTTCGGAAAGGGGGGGCTGGAGGAAAACGCGCGAGAGCGCGAAATTTGGAACGTCATTCAGGCGTGCCAGGGCTTGGTGCGCGCCACGCGCAAGCTCAACGTGCCGAAATACGATACCGACTACCTGGGGCGCATCAACGCGACGGTGCTGGACGGGCTTGCGCTTCCCGATGGAGAGGAGGGCGGCAGCGTGAGGCGCGGCGAGGTGGAGGGCATCGGCCTGTCTGCGGAGAAATGCCGCTTTGCGCTGGAGCGCTACTGCTTCTGGGTGGGCTCGGACACCTTTTCGGCGGAGAACACGGAGATGCAGCGCATGGTGGACATACTGCGCGCGCTGATGGCGCACGCCTACCTGCTGCTGATACGCCCCTACCCCGACGGCAACGAGAGGACTGCGCGGCTGGCGGAGCTGTTCCTGCTGATGGGTTCGGGCATACCCGCCCCGGCAGCCTTCCTTCTCGGCGTCTACTCCACCTCCGCGTGCAAGCGTATGGTGCAGGAGCTTGCCAACCAAGACACCGAGCCCGGCAGCGCGACGTGGGACGCCTTTTTCATAGACTCGCTGGAGGGGTGGAGCGGTGCCTTGCGCGGGTTGCTGGCAGATTTGCGGGAATACCGCCTGCACGCGGCTTGGCGGCAGCATGTGGAGGATTTTTTTCGCAACAGCCCCACGGAAAAGACCGGCACGCGCCGCCGCGACCTCCTGCTCTCCCTTCCGGCCGTGCCAACACCCATCAATGCGTTTTCCGACATCCCGCAGAAGGTGTTCTACACGCACTACCGCCACAAGAACCTTCGCACGCTGAGCCGCGACTTGGTGGAGCTGGTGCAAGGCGGCCTGCTGGAGCACACGCGGGAGGGATACAGGCCCAGGCGTGAGACGGTGATACCGTGGGGAAACTAATGTACTGATTGGAAAATCAGTGCAATTCGCACCAGACGGCGCGGTGGTCGCTGGCGTGCTTGGGCGTGGGCGGGGCCACACCCATCTTGGCGCGCTTCATGCGGGATTGCAGGACCTTGTTGACGAAAATCATGTCGTAGGTCAGGTACTCCTTGCCTGCCTTGTAATAGATGGTCCACCCCTCGCCGCGGGCATCCGTGGGTTCCAAGCGCTTCATGGCGGCATCCTTGGATACACCCTGTTCCATCTGCTTGATGGCGGGCGTGCCGGGGCCGTCGTTCCAGTCGCCGTAGATCAGGGTGGGAATACCGGGTTGCTCGCGGCTGATTTTCTGGAGGTACATGGAGAGGGTGATGGCCTCTCGCTGGCGCAGGCTGTCCGCAGCAGCCTCGTCATCCGCCACATGCGACTTCAAATGAGCGCCGATAATGCGGAACAGGCGGCCATCGGGCACCTTCACCACCACATCCAGGATGCCGCGCAGCATCTTGCGGTTCTGTTCTCCGTATAGCGGGTAGTCCGCGGTGGAGTGATCTTGCACGATGGGGTGGCGGGAAAGCACGGCAAGCGCGCGTTCCTCGCCCTCGCGCTCCAGCACGCGGTAGTAGGGGTATTCGCGCCCCATCTTGGACAAGCGGGAGCGCAGGTCGTTGAGAGAGACTTCTCCACCCACCTCCACCAGTCCGATGATGTCGGGAGCCTGGTCGGAAATCCCCTTGGCCACGGCATTGCGGGCGGCGACGGGTTTGGGGCTGCTGACATAGCGGCTGCGTGTGCGTTCGCCCTCCACAAAGTAGTTCTCAACGTTCTGCATGAGGAAGCGGACCGCCGGCCCGGTTTCCGGGATTTCCTTGCCGGAAACGCTGGTATTTGCCTGGGCCTGCTGCTCCGGCACGGCGGGCTGCTCCGGCGGGGTGCCGTCCTCCTTGGTATCGCCCCAATAGTGGAAGACAAGCGCCAGAACCACCACCAGCAGCAACCCAAGCAGGCTGTCGCCGCGCATGCCTTTGCCGCCCTTGCGGCCGCTGTTGTCCTTGATCATGGCAGGGAAAAACTACTCGGAAAGCCAGCGCGCCACGTCCGGTGCGGCGTAGGTGAGAATCATGTCGGCCCCGGCGCGGCGGATGCTCAGCAGGGACTCCATCATGGCGGCGCGTTCGTCCAGCCAGCCGGACTTGGCGGCGGCCTTCACCATCAGGTACTCGCCGCTCACATGGTACGCGGCAATGGGCAGATTGGTGCGGCGGCGCATCTCCGCTATCACGTCGAGGTACAGCGTGGCGGGCTTCACCATCAGGAAATCCGCGCCCTCCGCTGCATCCAGCTCGGCCTCGCGTATGGCCTCTCGGATGTTGCCGGGATCCATCTGGTAGGTCTTCTTGTCGCCGAACTTGGGCGCGCTGCCCAGCGCCCCTCGGAACGGGCCGTACAGGGCAGACGCGTACTTGGCGGTGTAGCTCATGAGGGAGACGCCCGTAAAGCCCTCGGCATCCAGCGCGGCGCGGAGCGCGGCAATGCGGCCGTCCATCATGTCGCTGGGAGAGATGATGTCCGCCCCTGCCCTGGCGTGGCAGAGGGCCTGCTTCACCAGGGCCTCCACGGTCTCGTCGTTGAGGATTTCATACCCGCCGTCGGGGAACTCTCGCACGATGCCGTCCTGGCCGTAGGTGTTGAAGGGGTCGAGCGCCACATCGGTCATCACGCACATCTGCGGGGTTTCCGCCTTGATGGCGCGGATGGCGCGGGGCACCACGCCGTCGGGGTTCCAGGCCTCGCTGCCCTGCGCGTCCTTCTTTTCCTCCGGCACCACCGCAAACAGGTCGATGCAGCCGATACCCAGCTCCAGCAGGCGCCGGCATTCCTCCACTATCCCCCCCACGCTCCAGCGCGTGCAGCCGGAAAGCGACTCGATTGGCGTGTCCTCATCCCCCTCCTGCACAAACATGGGGTAGATCAGGTGGGCGGCTGTCAGCGAGCTTTCGCGCATCAGGCCGCGCACCACCTCGCTCTTGCGGTTCCGGCGCGGGCGTATCGGCAGGTTCATCATGGCGCGATTATATTACAGCACACGCGTGAATGCAAGGTTTAGCCTTGATGGCGGGGCGGCGTGCCTGTAGAATAGGGACATGCTGGCAGATGCAGCAAATGTGTTGATACCCCATGAGCAGGCGGAGGTCTGCGTGGTGGCGTTTGCTTTGGCGCTGTGTTACGCGCTGTGGTTCTGCGGGGCCCTGGCGCGATGGGCGGGCGGCGGGCTGCCTGCGGTGCCGCAATACCCCGGCAGCCTGTTTCCCAACAAGGGGGACCAGATGCTCACGGCAGGCTTTTTACTTGTCTTCATCTGGTGCACTGTGATGGCGGGGGGAGGCGGGGCGGACGACGGCAGCCGGCCAAACGCGCTGGAGCTGCTGTTCAACCTCGTGTTCACGCTGGTGCTGTACACGCCGATGCTGGTGCGCTACTTCACGCTCAAGAAGCTGCCGCGGCCGCGCTTCGGTATTATACAGAGCGGGTTGATGGTGCTGGGCTTCTTGATGATTTGCTGGCTGGGCACCGCAGCGGTGGAGGCATCGGGCATCAACGACTGGCTCATCCGGACGACCTCCTGCCCAGAGCAGCAGGAGGTGGTGGAGGAGCTGCAGGAAGGCAGCGGCTTGGCCCCGTTCTTCATCGCCGTTGCCGCGGTCATCCAGGCTCCTATTTGCGAGGAATGCGCGTTCCGCGGCTTCCTGTACAACATCTTGAAAAAGCACGCGGGCAGGGTGAGCGCCACACTTGCTTCCGCATTGCTGTTCGCGGCGGTGCATGCATCCCTTCCGCAATTGCTGCCGCTGTTCATCTTCGGCGTGGTGCAGTGCCTGGCGTACGAGAAGGCCAAATCCCTGTGGCTGCCGATGTGCATCCACGCCGCGTTCAACAGCGCAGCCGTCCTTATGCTCATCCTTCAATCTTCCTAGCCATTCCCCCATGGAACCGCTTTCCCAGCTGGGCGAGGACGCCGTTCTGCGCCGCCTGCTGCCGCACCTCACAGGCAACGAGAGCCTGATGGTGGGAGCAGGCGATGACTGCGCCGTGGCCGCCCGCAACGCAGAATGGGACACGCTCTTGAAGACCGACGCCGTGGTGGAGGGCGTGCATTTCACGCGCGACACCGAGCCGGAACGCATCGGCCGCAAGGCACTCGCCCGCGCCGTATCCGACATAGCGGCCATGGGCGGCGTGCCGGAGCATGCGCTGGTGACCCTGCTGGTACACCCCCGGCGCGGCGTGGAGCTGCTGGAGGGCATCTACCGCGGCCTGGCTCGGCTGGCAGGGGAGTTCGGCATTTCTCTGGCGGGCGGGGAGACCACCGCCCTGCCCCAGGACGGGCTGGCCATCTCCGTGGCGCTCACAGGACGCGTGGAGCACGGGCGTGCCGTGCTGCGCTCCACCGCCCACCCCGGCGATTTCCTCTACGTGAGCGGCAAACTGGGCGGCTCCTTTGAAAGTGGCCGCCACCTGGATTTCACACCGCGCGTGATGCTGGCACGCGCCCTCATGGAACACGGATTGAGCCCCTCCGCCATGATGGACCTGTCCGACGGGCTGGGAACCGATCTGCCGCGGCTGGCAGCGGCATCCCGCTGCGGATTCGGGGTAGACGAAGCATCCCTGCCGCTGCATGAGGGCTGCACTCCCCGCCAAGGCATCTGTGACGGCGAAGACTACGAGCTGCTCATGAGCTTCCCGCCGGAGGTGGCCGAAAGGCTCTCCGAGGCGCACCTTCCCACCCCCATTACCCGCATCGGCAGACTGACCGACGGGGGAGGGCAAAAACTCCCTTCCGGGTGGCAACATTTCACTGCCTGAAAACCCTTGATTCACGGCATGCTTCACGCCCTTTCCGGGAACTTTCACTCATTGCCTGAATTTAGTTTTATTTATTGTATATCAATGCGTTACATGCGTCATTAAAATTGTTCCACAGAGCAAATCCGGCAATCCTGAAACAATCAAGAAAAGTTAAAAGTCACCCCTTTTTAACCCACATTTTTTTTCCTCTTGTGGAACGCTCATGGAACATGGAAAAAGGGGGCGGGCCCCCTGAGCTGAAGACAAAAAAATCTTTTCCCAAATCGGGGAGCATGGCATAGTCCGTTCCGCAACCGCACCCCACCGATTCACAGGGGCGCAACCGAGAAAGAAAAACATCTAGACAGGGCAAGCGAGTATATTATGGACAGGGAGGAACAGTTGAGCCGGCTTTGGAACGACATCGTCGGCGAAATGAAGAGGCTGGACGGCGGAGATTCATACGGCATCGACACATACATCACGCCCCTGTCGCTCAAGGATGACGATGGCAAGACGCTGACGCTTGCCTACCCGGCGGACACACTGATCGACTGGGTGGAGCTCAACTACGAGGACCGAATCGTGTTTGCGGCCACCAAGGTGCTGCAAGGCGCACGCAACGTCACCTTCAAACAGCTGGACTCCCCTGCCCACGCCGCGCAGGAGGTTGTTCTGCAGGAAGAGGAGAAAGCCCCTGCCCCGAAGCCTGCCAAGAAAAAGGCCACCCGCAGCAAGGGAACGCCCGTAAGCGGTCTGAACGCATCGTTCACCTTTGACAACTTCGTGACGGGCTCCAGCAACGACTTTGCATGCGCAGCGGCCCGCGCCTGCGCCGACTGCCTGGAGGACATGCCGTACAACCCGCTGTTCATCTACGGCGGCCCGGGACTGGGCAAGACCCACCTGCTGCACGCCATCGGCAACGCCATCCTGGCCAAGCGCGAGGGCGCGAAGGTGCTCTACCTCACCAGCGAAGTGTTCGCCAACGACTACATCGACGCCATCGGCAACGGCGCGCGCGCCATTACGGAGTTCCGCCGCAAGTACCGCAAGGCTGATGTACTGCTCATCGACGACGTGCAGTTCCTCTCCCGCGGCACCAAGACGCAGGAGGAGTTCTTCCACACCTTTAACGCCCTGCTGGACAGCGGCAAACAGGTGGTGCTCTCCGCGGACTGCCCCGCCTCCCAAATCACCAACCTGGAGCCGCGCCTCAGCTCACGCTTCCAGCAGGGCATGACCGTCTCCGTCCACCAGCCGGATTTGGAAACCCGCACCGCCATCCTGCGCAACGTCTGCAAGCAGTGGAAGAGCGAGTACATCACCGACGAGATCATCAACTACCTTGCCCGCAGCGTCACGCGCTCCGTGCGCCTGCTGGTGGGAGCGTGCGTGCGCCTGGTCACGTTTGCGTCCTTCGCAAGCCGCTGCCCCAGCATGGCGGAAGCCAAGCAATATATAGCGGACATTGTGCGCGAGAGCAAGGGCGGTACGGTGACCGTGGCGGACATCCAGCAGAGGATAGCCAACGAGTTTGACCTGCGCCTCAACGAGCTGACGGGGCCGCGGCGCAACACCGCCGTGGTGCAGCCGCGCCAGGTGGCCATGTACCTTTCCCGCAAGCTCACGGGGTGTTCCCTGCAGGAGATTGGCGAGGCGTTTGGCGGGCGCAGCCACGCCACGGTGCTCAATGCCGCCCGCAAGGTGGAGGCGGATATCGCCAAGGATCCGCAACTGGCCGCCGTGGTCAAGAAACTGGCCGCGGAACTGGCGTAAAAAACAAACCTAATCCGAAACCACCCTATTGGGCGGGTTTGTCGGTATCCTTGGATTCCTTGTCCTTCTTGTCCAGCTCTTTCGAGCTGTTGTTGAGGGCATCCTCGAACTCGCGGCGGGCCTTGCCAAACTCACCCAGGCTGCGGCCAAGAGCGCGCGCGATATCCGGCAGCCGCTTGGCACCAAACACCAGCAGGCACACCAGAATCAGTATGCCCCATTGCAACGGGGAGGACAATATAGCCAGCGTGTTCATGGCGTTCATTCTAATGCCCCTCACTACCCCATGCAAGAAAAAAACATGCCGACACGACCGACCGGGTTTGCGACAGGGACGGCGTGGGCAGCGGATGGCCTTTTCATTCGACCGCCTCCACGGGTTGTTCCGCGGGCGGCTCCGGCTCCTCCAGCTTGATGTCTATCAGATTTTCGCCGAAGATGCGCTGGAAGACGGGGCTGTTGACGAAATCCACCAGCTTGGCACTGCCGTATGCGTGCCGCTCCTTGAACGTTTGCAGCAGGGGGATGATTTTCTGCGCGTTGAGCCGGGCGGTGTCGGCGGCATCACCCCAGCATTCCGGCCAAGGCTTCTCGTTCTCGGCAAAGGTTTCGGCAAGTTCCTCGCCGCGCGCCGCCAACAAGGGAACAAGCATGTCGGCCACGCCCTTGCGGTCGATGGACGCCACCTGATACAGGAAGCGTGTGAGCTCCCGCTCGCATGTGTTGCCGCAAAAGCGCTCCGGCAGCCCCGTGGGCACGGCGGAAACCACGTTCACGCGCCGCATCTCGCCTAGATCGGCATACGGCAGCTCCGGATCCGCCAGGTCGATAGCATCGTCGTAGAAATCCGCCACCATCTGCTGCGCGGCGATGGAATGGACGCGCTCTCCCCACAGGCAGGGGGTGACCACCAATTCGCAGATGAGCATGAAGTGACGCTGGAAGTGCACCTTGCCGTTGGGCAGGCGCAGCGTGCTGGCTCCGTTCTGGAAAACGTGGAAATGCGCGCTCACCTCGCCCGGCATGCCGTCCAGCCGCATCTCCGGCAGCTCGCCGTCCACCACCAGCATGCCGTCGCGCGCCTTGAAGCGCAACACCCACACGGGGTCGCCGGCCACCAGGGAGAAGGCATCCTGCGCGTTGGCGTGAAAAAAGGATGTGCGGGAGGGGCTGTGCTTGAAGCTCCACCGGTACTCCACCTCGGTGTCGGCGCGGTTCTCCAGGTATTCCTGGCGCAGGACGATGCCGAGCGGCATCTCCGACTCCCACTGCACGGTATCCGGCACGAGTGCAGGGCGGTACGCCAGCGCCACCATGCCTGCCGCACCTAGGAGAAGAATCACGAGAGTGCGTATGTGCCACCTTTTCATAATGGGGATTATACCGCCTACATGCGCTCCGCGGCAAGCAAAATACCACATGTGTTGTCCCAATGTTTTTTCAACCATTGCGTTGGGAGACATGTGGCAAAATACGTGAAGCTCGTGATTTGGCCTTGCGCGCGCACGTCCGCGCGCCTATAATGGAATGCGTACCATGAAGACGAAGATTCTACTGATGACGGCAACGGCGGTGCTGCTGGGTTCCTGCACCCAGGCGGACTGGGACGAGGCAATCGAGTACATGACCGCGCCGAGCTCCGTAGATTCCGCCCACGTGGCACATTGAGCAACCCAACCCTGCCTTATGAGCGAATCCCTGTACACACGAGTGGCGGAAACTCCCGTCAGCAGCTTCGACATTACCCTGCGCCCGCCTGCGTTCAGCGAGTTCTGCGGGCAAGACAAGGTGAAGGAACGCCTGCTGCTGATGGTGGAGGCCGCCAAGCTGCGCGGCGACGTGCTGGACCATGTGCTGCTCAGCGGGCCTCCGGGGTTGGGCAAGACCACGCTGGCCAACATCATTGCCAACGCGGTGGGGCACAAGCTGCACACCACCAGCGGTCCCCAAATCGAGAAGGCGGGCGACCTCGCCGGCATCCTCACCAATATCGAGAAGGGCGATGTGCTCTTCATCGACGAAATCCACCGCCTCCACCCCGCGATTGAAGAGTACCTGTACCCCGCCATGGAGGATTTCCGGCTGGACATCATCATCGACCAGGGGCCGAACGCACGCTCCATCCAGCTCAATCTGCCGAAGTTCACGCTGGTGGGCGCCACCACGCGCGCCGGCATGCTCACCGGGCCGCTGCGCTCCCGTTTCGGCCTGGTGAACCGCCTGGACTACTACTCCGCGGACGAGCTCTGCCAAATCCTGCAGCGCTCCGCCGGGCTGCTGGACATTGATCTGGCGCCGGAGGGCGCCATGGGCATCGCGCGGAGGTCGCGCGGCACTCCCCGCGTGGCCAACACGCTGCTGCGCTGGGTGCGAGACTACGCCCAGGTGCGCGCGGACGGCCGCATCACGGACACCGTGGCGCAAGCGGCACTGAGCATGCTGGACATCGACGACGACGGGCTGGACGAAATGGACAAGCGCCTGCTGGAGACGATGGTGTACAAGTTCAACGGCGGCCCGGTGGGGCTGTCGTCCCTGGCGGTGGCTGTGGGGGAGGACGAATCCACCATCGAGGACGTGCACGAGCCGTTCCTCATCATGCAGGGCTATATCAAGCGCACGCCGCGCGGCAGGGAGGCCCTGCCCTCCGCCTACGCCAAGATTGGTGCCGCCCTCACCCGCAACGGCCAAGGGGAACTTCCGCTCTAACGACCATGAAAAAACTGTTTCTGCTGATAGCGGCGCTGTGTGCGCTCACGATGCTGCCGAGCTGCGTGCAGCAGCGCCTGCGCGC
Organism: uncultured Verrucomicrobiales bacterium; assembly: GCA_937905985.1. Taxonomy (GTDB): domain Bacteria; phylum Verrucomicrobiota; class Verrucomicrobiia; order Verrucomicrobiales; family Akkermansiaceae; genus Akkermansia. The sequence continues at coordinate 51,988 of CALCWC010000088.1, forward strand.
CCAGGCCAGGGAATCTCAGGTGGTGGTGCTGGACATCGGCCACTACTACGACCCGCAGCGCGGCGGCCAGGGTGCTCGCACGCCTGACGCCCGCTACGGCAACATCGAAGAATGCGAATTCTGGTACAAGTACGCCATCCACACCAAGCGCGTGATTGAGCAGGCGGGCTACACCTGCCGCATCTGCAACCGCGGCGCCGCACCCTCCAATCCCACGTTGGCCGCCTATGGCCGCCGTGCGGGCGTGCACCAGATCAACACGCCGGTGGTCACGGGTGTCTACCGCTCCAAGTACCACCCGGACCGCATGGCCGTCGGCATCCTCAGCGCCGACTACGGAATCGACCAGAAGCCCGGCTGCATCGTCTTCCTCCACCACAACAGCAACTCCGACAACTGGCAGGTCTACAACAAGGGCGCCATCTACTGCAATGAGTGCGGCACCAGGCTCGCATCCGCCGTGGCGCAGGAAATCACCCGCTCCATCTACGGCTGCGGCATGAACAACAACGGCGTGCCCTGCGGCGTTATCATCCGCAACAACGGCCACCGCGGCGGCGGCGATTGGCTCAACACCTGCAACGAACACTGCGTGCCCGCCGCCATCACGGAAGCCGCCTTCCTCTCCAACCCCGACCACGCCAAGTTCCTCGGCAACGATGCCAACGCCGTCCGCTACGCCCAGGCCATCGGCCGCGGCATCGTGAAGTTCATGCAATCCCGCTGAGCGTTGGCGTGATTCAACTTGACGCGCCACCGCGGGCAGGCATACAATGTTCTCAGGGAAAATTTCCCGCATCAAGCTCATGTACCTGCCGCAGGATGTGGGCGAATACTTTTTCGAACATTACAAAAGGGTAGCGACTATGAACACACCCAACCACCAGCACGACGGCTCCCTGTACAGCGCCACGGACGAGGAGCTTTTCCGCCAGCAGCAGGAGTGCCTGGAGCTGATGTACGATTTCAACCACACACGCCCGAAGGAGACGGCGCGGAGGGCGGAGTTGCTGCGGCAGATGCTCGCGGAGATTGGTGAAGGCAGCATGATTGAGCCGCCCATGAAAGCCAACTGGGGCGGGCGTTTCCTGCACCTCGGCAGCCATGTGTACATCAACCACGGCCTCTCCCTGGTGGACGACACCCACATCTACATCGGCGACTGCACCAAGCTGGGGCCGAACGTCACCCTCGCCACGGCGGGGCATCCCATCCTGCCGGAGCTGCGCGGCGAGCACGCCATGCAGTACAACCTTCCCATCCGCATCGGCAGGAACTGCTGGCTGGGTGCCAACGTGTGCGTGCTGCCCGGCGTCAGCATCGGCGACAACTCGGTCATCGGCGCCGGCAGCGTGGTTACGCGCGACATCCCCGCTAACGTGGTGGCCGCGGGCGTCCCCTGCCGCATCCTCCGCCCCATCGGCGACCACGATCGCCAATTCTACCACGCCAACCGGCCTATCAAATAGGACTGGCAATGCAGGAATCGCCAGTGAAGCCGTATCATTGCCAGCCTTGGCCGGGAATCCATGAAAGCTCGAAATCAGATTGCGAGACTATAGCCTCCACCACGGGTTTGAGGAAAAGGATTATCTGATGCATCACCTCATCAAACGGTATGGCCGCGCTGCCCATGCTGCGGTTGAAGAATAGCCACTTCCTGTGCATTTCGGACAAGCTTGCCAGCTTTTCCACATAGCTGAAAGTCATTGCATCGTGATGCGTGCCGCGGTGCGCCAAGGTTTCCCTCATGGCGCGCTGCAGGGTGGCTCCATGGAACAGGAAGGTTCTGCTCAGGTTGCAGATGTCGAAGAAATCCTTCATGCGGCTGGTTTGCTCCATACGCTGGACAATGGCATCATACTTTTCCGCAATGGTGCTTTCCAGGGAGTAGGTGAGAATCTGCGCTGCGCTGTTGTCCGGCAGGAGCGGGCTGAGCGTCCTTGTCACAGGTGACGGAACGACGACGTCCCCTATCCCGAAATCAACGAACAGGGGCACCCTCACACGCTTGATATGAGCTGCGATGGATGCCTGCATACCGTGGTACTGCTGTTGCAGTGCAATGGGTTTCAGGCTCAACACCTCATAGGAGACGAACTCGTTTTCTGTAGGCGTGGCAATGATGCGGTCCAGCATGGTACGGATGGTAGCTTCATCATTGCTCAAGTGCCGCAGGAGGAAATCTGCGTCCATGGTGGTGCGGCCGCTGTGATTCATGGCCATGTACAGGAACAGCCCGCCTTTCAATATCAATTTGTCCGCATAAGAGCTGAGCGCAATGCGCCGCATGAACTCCTCCTGGCAGAACAGGAGCAGGGTTTGCTGGTAGCTTTCCCCAATGGCCGCTGCCTTGTTGTGGAGGCGCGCCAGCGCGGATGCTGCTTTGTCCTTTATTGCCATAGTCCCACAATATCCATGGTGGGTTGACGAATTCCGAGTTTGCCAGCGTAGTCCGAGAGTCTGGCGATATTCCGCTTGGGATCCTCGCAATATGCACGCACGGCTTTCACGAAAACCTCCCGGTCCATCCGGTTGCGGCGGGAGATGCAGTCGCATATCGTGCGCTCTCGGTCGTACACGCGAATGCGGTGGCCCTGGTAGCGGGCGTGGGTGGCACCCAGCTTCAGGGATTCCGGGGTGAGGAAATACGGCTGGATGGGCGGATACCCGTGGCGGTATTTGCTCCTGTTGGCGTTTTGTGGCAGAGCCAGGTGCCAGCGGTTGGGAACGCGGTCCGTGTAGCCGTATACGCTCAGTGCGCTGTCCATGGCGACAATGCCCTCCGGGGCAACCTGCAGAAGCAGCGCCAGCTCGTCAGGTCCGTCCTCCGCCGCCCACAGGTAGTACCCCGTCCGCGGCTTGAGTATCAGCCCTTCGTCCATCAGACGGCCAAGCGTGCATGCATGCACTCCCGCCTGCGCCAGTTCGCTCCGGCGCATCACCCAGCCGTGTCGGCGGAACAGGGATTCTATTTCCTCTACGCTATGCATGCCTATGCGGTTACCATTACCCCTTTTTAGCAAGTATGTCAAGCCAAAATATCCAAAATTAGCCAATTCGGCTGCCAGATTTGGCTAATTTTGTACATTTTTGCATTTTTCTTGTGCATTTAGGCGATTGGGTGCTTATATGGGTATAGAAACGTTTATCCGTAACCGCCATGTTTGCCGCCGCATTCTACACCGTCCTCGTCTTGTCCTACATCATCTGCGTGGGGGACATCCAGCGCTGGAAGCAGACCATCCTGCTCAGGACATCCATAGCCTTTTGCCTGAACTGCTTCCTGTGGTTCTTCTCCGTCTTTTTTGACGATTTCAGCGAAACCGCCCAAGGGTTGATGCTATTCCTGCTGGTGGTGCTCATGCTCGTCTTCGCCGTTGCCGTCTTCCTGAAACAAAGGTGGAAATGGCAGTCCGCCCTGGTTTTCTCCATTCCGTTCATCACGCTGGCCATCATCCACTGCTGCGGCGGCTACTTCATTATGTCCTAACCCCCTTCCCGCCTCATGAAAACCGACACCTTGAAAGTGACGGCCCTGGTACTGGGCATCCTGCTGGTTTTGATATCGCTGTATCTCAACTTCGTGTGGCATGAGGAGCTGCGGGAGTACCGCGCCGCGGAGGCATACCTCGCCGAGCGGGATCGCGGTGCCGCGGAGTGCGCCGAGTACGCCCAAAAACACTATATGGAGAAAGGCATCATGAGCGACCTGCTGCGCATTGTGGCGGCGCAAAAGGGGGATGCCCACTCCCAGAACATCTTGGGGGACGATGGATGGTGGTGGGAGCAGCATCCCGACCTCCGCTTCCCAAGGGAGGCGCGCGAGCAATGGCTGCTGGCGGCGGCGCGCCAGGGCGCCCCCGAACACCAGTACGCGCTGGGGTTCTTCTATGCGGGTGAAAGCACTTTGGCAAGGGGGGAATCCGCGAAAAGGGAATTGGCCCGGAAGGCCGCCTACTGGTACAAGGAAGCCGCCTTGCAAGGCTACACTTGGTCCATGTGGAGCCTGGGCGAACTCTACCAAGCGGACGGCGCATTGGCGGACCCCGCCGCCGCGGAATACTGGCAGCGCAAATGGGAAGAGGCCGTTAGGATGAGGAACAAACGCGCTAGAGAGCGTTGATTCAACGCGTTACCCTGCACATTGTGGCATCACGGCAGCCCGTTGGGTGAAAAAGCTTGCCAACGGGGGAGAATTGGGCTACCCTTTGCCCCTCTCCGAATCACTGCTACAGATGAAGAAGGTTCATTTTCTAGGAATATGCGGCACTGCCATGGGGGCGGTGGCCTCCGCCATGGCCCGCAAAGGGTATGACGTTACCGGTACGGATGCCAACGTCTACCCGCCCATGTCCACCTTCCTGGAGAGCGAAGGCATTCAGATTTTCCAAGGCTACAAGGCGGAAAACATCCCCGGCGACGCCGATTTGATTGTCATCGGCAACGCCATGAGCCGCGGCAACGCGGAGGTGGAGGCCGTGCTGGAGCGCGGCTTGCGCTACATGAGCCTGCCGGAGACCATGAAGGAATTCTTCCTGTGGGGGCACCGCAACTTTGTGGTGACGGGTACGCACGGCAAGACGACCACCACCTCCATGCTTGCCTGGCTGATGGAGGCCAACAACCTCAACCCGAGCTTCATGATTGGCGGCATTGCGCGCAACCTGCAGCGCGGTGGCCGTTTCACTGATTCACAGTTCTGCGTGCTGGAGGGCGACGAGTACGACACCTCGTTCTTCGACAAGCGCTCCAAGTTCCTCCACTACCTGCCGGAGGTGGTCATCATCAACAACATAGAGATGGACCACGCGGACATCTACGCCAACGTGGAGGAAATCAAGCTCTCCTTCAAGCGCCTGCTGCGCGTGGTTCCCCGCAACGGAGTGGTCTTCATGAACGCAGACTGCCCCAACTGCGCGGATGTGCGTGCCTGCGCCGCCAAGGAGCTGCGCACCGTGCGCACCGTGGGTGTGGGCATGGGTGCAGAGGCCGATATCCTCATCTCCGACGTGGAGCAGCGCACCGACGGCTGCTGTTTCTCCCTCTCCGGCGGCACAAACGAGGCCTGGGAAATGGTCAACGAGCGTTTCGACGTGCCGATGATTGGTGAGTTCAACGTGCGCAATGCGGCCATGGCCGCCTGTGCCGCCCGCGTGGCCGGGCTCACGGCGGACCAAATCCGCGCGGCCCTGAAATCCTTTGAAGGCGTGGCACGCCGGCAGGAGGTCCGCGGCACCGTCAACGGCATCACCGTGGTGGACGACTTTGCACACCACCCCACCGCCATCCGCCAGGCCATCGCCGGCCTGCGCCAGCGCTTCCCCAAGCGCCGCCTCTGGGTGCTCTTCGAGCCCCGCAGCAACACCACCATCCGCAACCTTTTCCAAAACGAGCTGGCAGACGCCCTCTCCCAGGCTGACCTAGCCGTTATCTCCCGTGTGGAGAACCACAAGAGCGTTGCCGCGGAGGACCAGCTTGACGAGGCCAAATTGAAGGCCGATATCGAAGCCAGCGGCACCGACTGCTATCTGGGCGAGAACGCGGACGACATCGTGTCCAACGTGGTGTCCCGCGCGCATCCCGACGATGTGCTGCTTGTAATGAGCAACGGCGGTTTCGGAGGCATCCACAAGAAGCTGCTCACCGCCCTGGCACAGTAGGCATGGGACAAAACCGCGTCCGGCAGAACCGGATGCAGCAAAAAAACGCCGCGCTAATGCGCGGCGTTGGTGTTTACAGGAAAGAGCAGGTAATAACGAGTTATTTGATGATACCCTGCTTTTGCAACAGCGCATCGGGATTCGGCTTGCGGTGCAAGAAATCCTGGAAGAGCTGCATGGCGGGCTTGGAATTGCCCTTGGAGAGGATGGCCTTTCTGTAATCCATGCCGGTGGCGGGGTTGAGCACGCCCTCCTTGGCAAAGCGCGTGAAGGCGTCCGCGGCCAGCACCTCCGCCCACTTGTAGGAGTAGTAGCCGGCGGCATAGCCACCGCTCATCACATGCCCAAACTTGCGCGCGTTGGAAGGCACAGGCACGGTTGTGGGATAACGCAGACCCTCCAGAAGGGTGTCCGTTGCATCATCGATGTTCCAGTCCAGGAACTTCTCCTCGTAATTGATGTGCATTTCCAGGTCCAGCTTGGCCAGGCAAAGCTGGTTCATGGCATCGCTGGCGGGGAAGAAGAAGCGGGTGGCCAGGCGCTTCTGCAGCAGGTCCTGCGGCAGGGGCTGCCCAGTCTTGTAGTGGCGGGCATAGGTGGCCAGCGCCTCAGGCTCCCACACCCAGTTCTCGTTGAGCTGGCTGGGCAGCTCCACAAAATCGTGGTCCACCAGCGTGCCGCTCTGCAGTTGCAGCTCACAGTCGGTGAGCATGCTGTGCATCATGTGCCCGAACTCGTGGAAAAGCGTGCGCACGTCGCGGTGCGCCAGCAGCGCGGGCTTGCCTTCCGCAAGCGGCGTCACATTCGCGCAAAGGGCGGCCATGTGGGGGCGGTGCGGGGCATCTGCCGTGGCGGGCGAGCCAAAAGCCATGGGGCTTACCCAGGCCCCCGCGCGCTTGGATGCCCGCGGGAAGATGTCCATGTAGAACGAACCGAGGTGAGCGCCCGTGGCGAGGTCATGCACGGCAAACAGGCGCACCTGCGGGTGCCAAACCTCCGCCGCGCCATCCGGAGCCTTTTCACCGGGCTTCAGACAGACGGTGGGGATTTCACGGAAGGTGACACCGTACAGGAGGGAGGCAAGGGAGAACATGCCGATACGCACCTGTTCCGCCTCGAAATACGGGCGCAGGCTGTCCACGTCGAAATCGAATTTGCTCTTCTGGAGCCGCTTGGAGTAGAACGAGATGTCCCAGGGATTGAACTTGTCGGGGCGGGTGCCGGTCTCTTGCTGAATCCAATCGCGCAGCTCGTCCACCTCGCGGTCGAATGCGGGCTTCACCTTGTCTATCATGCCGTCCACAAAGGCCAGAGCCTTGTCACCGCTCTCCACCATGCGGCGCACGGTCATATCATCCGCATAGTTCTTGAAGCCCAGCAGGCGGGCAAGTTCCAGGCGCAGCTGCAAAATCTCCTGCACCACGGGTGTGGTGTCGTACTTTCCGCAGCCCTGGGAGGCGCTGCCCTCCCACACGAGCTTGCGGGTGGCGGGCACGGTGCAGTTGGCCATCACCTCGTTGGCGCTGCCGCTGTCCAGCGTGATGAGCCATTGCGGGTTTGCTGGCGTTCCAAAGCCCTTTTTCTGCGCTGCGGCAGCGGCACGCTGCATCCAGTCGTCCGACATGCCGTCCAGCTGCGCCTTGTCCGTAACCACATGCTGCCAAGCGTTTTTGGAATCGAGAATCATCTTGGAGAACTGGAGCTGGAGCTTGCTGATGCGCTGCACCAGCTCCGCCTTGCGCGCCTTCTGTTCGGGAGAGAGGTCGGCGCCGTTGTCGTGGAAGGCGTCCACCACATCCTGCACATACCTCTGCCGAGCGGGAGAAAGGCCCTTCACCCAAGGCTGTGCGGCAGCGCGCTTGATGACGGCCCACAGTTGCTCGTTGGAGGTGACGGCGGCTTCAAAAGCGGTCACCAGAGGGCGCATCTCGTCGCTCACGGCACGCACCTCCGGGGAATCCATGTTGGCGGAGAGGTTGGAGAGGATGGCTTCCGTCTGGTTCATGCGGTACTGCATGTCCTGGTAGGCGAGGAACACGTTGTCGAAAGTCTCCTTTCCCGGCTCGACGGCGCAGATGGCGTCCAGCCGCTTCTGGGAGTCCTTCAGCATGAAGCGCATATCCTCCGCAATGCGCTGCGGGGTGAGCACGGACCAGCGGGGGTAGGAATCCCACGCGCAGGCAGGATGCTCCTCCGCCAGCGAGGAATGCGGCATGGGCGCGGGTTCACGCTTCACGGCGGCATCCGCCTGCAGCTCCACCAGCGTGGTGATGAGCGCGTTGTCCTTGAACCAGCCCTCCGGCGTTTTGAGCACCAGGCCGCAGGTCTTGTTCCCCTTCTCGTCCGTGACCTCGCGCATGGTGGCGGCCGCGCGGAAGAGGCCCTTCTGCACGGTAGGCCATTCGCCCATGGAATCGTTGGAATCCGTGAGGTAAACGGCTGTCACCTGGTGCGTCTCCTCGTCGTACTCCACGCCCCAGAGGGAGAGCATGTGCCACACGGGCGTGATCTTGTTGAAATCATCCAGACGGCGGATGCCGATGGCCACGGCGTAGCCCTGCGAGATCAGCTCGCGCAGACGCTCAGACGAGTTGTCCGCCACAGTCTCCCATTTGAGGTCTGTTCCGGGGAAGGCGCGCCCGCAAGATTCCGTGAGCTGCTTGTAATAGCCGCCCTGCCCCTTTCCGAAATCGGTAAGCTTGATCTTGTCGGTTGCCAGCACGCCGTTGAACCACCACTGTAGCACGTAGAACGGCTCGCCGGAGGAGTTTGGGAAGGCTTTCCGATAGGTGTTCCAGATGGCCTGGTGGCCCTGCGGGCCCATCTGCTTGAACTGCGGGTTGCGGTCCTGCCACCAGGCGAGCATGTTGGAAGCGGTGGCTGCCCAGCACATGTTGCCCACGTCGCGGGAATCCTTGTCGGCATCATACCAGCCGTGCTGCGGGGTGACGCCCTCCACCCAGTAGGTGGCGGCGGAAGCCAGTCCGCCAAGGGTAAGAAATACAGTGATAGCAAGGTTCTTTATCATAAGGGAAATCAATAGTTTTGCACGGGTGAGCCCGGTGCTGCGGTGACCTCCGGCACGGATTCGCAGAAGCGCGCCATGTCCTCCAGATAGTCCCGCCAGGCAATGAACGGCATGGGTGGCGCCTGCACCATCATCATGCGGAACTTTTCGATACGTTCTGAGGCGGGTGCCAGCACCTCCGGCGGCAGCGCGTTGACGGCGGCCCCCACATCCTCCAGCACATCACACACGTTGTGGCACACCAGCGGCAGATCGCATCCGGCGCGCAGGGCGAGCACGGCAGCCTCCGCCACACCATAGCGGTTGGCGATGGCGCCCATGCAGAGGTCATCCGTGAACACCACGCCCTCATAGCCCAGTTGGTCGCGCAGGAAGCCCTGCACCAGCTCGCGTGAGAGCGAGGTGGGATGTTCCGCGTCCATCTCCGGTATCAGCAGGTGCGCCACCATCAGCGACGGCAGCTCCGGCATGAGCGCAGTGAACGGGATGCTCGCGCGCTCCAGGAAACTGGCGCGTGTGCCGTGCAGCACCGGCAGCTCGTGGTGCGGGTCGCAGGCGGCATCCCCCATTCCGGGGAAATGCTTGCCGCAGGTCATGATGCCGCCCCTGCAGAGCGTGCGGTTCCACACGCCCGCGCGGGAGATGACATCCTGCGTGTCGCTCCCCCAGCAGCGGCTGGGCAGCGCGTTGGCGTGCGGCGACGCCAAGTCCAGCACGGGCGCGAAATCTGTGTTCACGCCCAGGGTGAGCAGCACGTTGAGCGTGTACAGCGCCGCCTTGCGGATGGTGAGCTGGCTGCCGGTGGCGGCCAGCGCGGCGGCGGAAGGCATCTGCACGCCGATGGCGGCGGTGCGCACCACGCGCCCGCCTTCCTGGTCGATGGCGACAATGGGCGCATCCGCCCCCCGGGTCAGTCGGCGCAGGTCGTCGGTGAGCTCGCGAGTGAGCTCATGGTCCGCGATGTTGCGGGAGAAAAGGATGTAGCCGGCGGGCTGCAGGCGGGAGAAGAGCTCACGCTCGCGCGCGGTGAGCGCCTCCCCCTCGATTCCTACAACCAGCGGCAGCATGGCGGCAGATTACTTGGTGCCGAAGATGCTCTTGCGCGTGAACAGCGGGTACACCGGCACGCCGCGCCCCTCGATGGCCTCGCGGCCGCCTTCCTCGCGGTCCACCAGCACCAGTGCCGCCACCACCTTGCCGCCCTCCGCCTCGATGGCGTCGATTGCCTTCAGCGTGGAGCCGCCCGTGGTGATGACGTCATCCACCACGATAATCTGCTGACCGGCAGCGAAGTTGCCCTCAATGCGCTTCCCGCGGCCGTGATCCTTGGCCTCCTTGCGAACGGTGAAGACCTGCAGGGGCTTCTCGGACTTGGCGGAGTACATGCCGATGGCCAGGGAGATGGGGTCCGCGCCCATGGTCATGCCGCCGATGGCCTCTGCCTCGGGGAACTTCGGCAGGATTTCGTCCTGCACGAGCTGCCAGCCCACCTCGCCGATGAGGTTGGCGCCGCGCGCGTCCAGTGCGGTCACGCGGCAATCGCAGTACAAATCGCTCTCCTTGCCGGATGCCAGGATGAAATGCCCGGTCTTGATGGATTTCTTGAGAAGGATGTCGAGAAGTTCGTTTTTCGCGTCTGTCATATCACGGGGTATTATACACCCGCGCGCGCGCGATTGCAAGGCGCAAAACTGTTGGAAAGTTAGGTTGCGTGCGGGGTGGGAGGCGGGTAGGATGGCCCGGTATGGACAAATATACATCAACCACCACGTTGGGCGACAGCGCTCGCTGCCGCACCCTGTTCACCGCCAGCGGCAGCACCTTCACCACGGATCTGGATTGCAGCCAGGGCGGGCTGGGAGAAAATCCCGTACCGGCAGCCATGCTGGCCGCCGCCGCGGCATCCTGCATGCTCAGCATGATTGCTTTCAAGGGCAAACAGAAAGGTTTCGAGACCAAGGGAATCTGCATCTCCGCAGGAGTGGAGCATGATGCCAACGGCATTTCCGCCCTGCTCTTCGATATCCATGTGCCCATGCCGCAGACCGAGGAGACCAAGCGCCTGCTGGAAAGCTGCGTGAAATCCTGCCCGGTGGGCAAAGCCATCTCGGAAAGCGTGGAAAAGCGCTTCACCTGGCACTGGACCACCTGGATGGACTAGGGATAGGTGATTTTGCCTGACAAGCGGGTATCCGTGCTGTATAATGAACGGCACAGGCTATGGCATTCACGCATCTTCACGTACACACGGAATACTCGCTGCTGGACGGCATGATTCACACCAATGACTTGATCGATCGGTGTGAGGCGCTTGGCATGCACTCGGTGGCCATCACGGACCACGGCAACGTGTTCGCGGCCATCGAGTTCATGGACAACGTGAAGAAGCACAACAAGAAGCTTCAGAAATGGAACGCGGAGCACCCGAACGAGAAAAAGCCGCTGTTCAAGCCCATCCTGGGGTGCGAGGTGTACCTGGCGCCCACGGATTTGGACGTGAAGAAGCAAATCCCCGGGCGCAGCAAGTACACGCACCTGGTGCTGCTGTGTGAGAACAACACGGGCTGGGCCAACCTCATCAAGCTGGTGTCCCGCGGCCACCTGGAGGGCTTTTACTACAAGCCGCGGGTGGACTACGCCACGCTGCGGGAGTTCTCCAAGGGGCTCATCTGCCTCACGGGCTGCATCTCCGGCCCCATGCAGGAGTGGATACTCAAAGACGACCCCGAGAAGGCGGAGCAGGTACTCTACACCCTGAAGGACATCTACGGCCCCAACAACATCTTTGTGGAGCTGCAGGACCACGGGCTGGCGGAAGAGCGCAAGTGTACGCCGGAGCTGGTACGCATAGCCCGCAAGTACGATGTGCCGCTGGTGGTGACCAACGACGCCCACTTCCTGAACGCGGAGGACCACGATGCCCACGACATCCTGATATGCGTGGGCACGGGCAACAAGCGGATGGACGCCAACCGCATGCGCTATCCGCAGAGCGTGTACTTCAAGAGCGAGGAGGAGATGCTGGAACTCTTCCCCGAATACCCGGAGGCCTACGAGAACACCAACATCATTGCCGAGCGCTGCAACACCTCCATCAAGCTGGACTCCACCTCCACGGAACGCTACCCGGAGTTCGCCACGCCCGACGGCTCGCCGCGCGAGGAATACCTGCGAAACATCTGCTTCCAGGGGCTCAAGGAACGCTACCCGGATGCCACACCGGAGCGCTGGGACGAGCTCTCCAAGCGCCTGGACTACGAACTGGGCATCATCAACCAGCTGCGCTTCCCCAGCTACTTCCTCATCACCGCAGACTTCATCAACTGGGCCAAGGACCACGACATTCCCGTGGGCCCAGGCCGCGGTTCCGCCGCCGGCTCCCTGGTGGCGTACTGCATGAAGATCACCAACATCGACCCCTTCAAGTTCAGCCTCATCTTTGAGCGATTCCTCAACCCGGAACGCGTGAGCCCGCCGGATATCGACATCGACTTCTGCCAGACTCGCCGCCCGGAGGTCATCGAGTATGTGCGCCAGAAGTACGGCGAGCGAGCCGTCACCCACATCATCACCTACGGCACCATGGGTGCCAAATCCGTGATACGCGACGTGGCGCGCGTGCTGGATATCAGCTATGGAGAATCAGACAAGCTGGCCAAGCTCATCGAGACCGGGCCCAAGGTCAACCTGAAGGACACCTGGGAGACCAACGAGGAGCTGCGCACCCTGGTGCAGGGCAACCCCACCTACCAGGAAATCTGGGACTACGCCCTCAAGCTGGAGGGAACCGTACGAAACGTGGGCATGCACGCCGCCGGCGTGGTGATCGGCGACCGCGATTTGGACGACTACGTGGCGCTCACGCGCGACGACCTGAGCAACCCGCAGGGCGAGGTGGTGGCGCAGTGCGACATGGGCGCCATCTACAACGCGGGCCTGCTGAAGATGGACTTCCTGGGGCTCAAGACGCTGACGGTGATGAAGGACGCGGAGAGCTACGTGCGCTGGCGCGAACCCGGATTCCGCTATGATGCAGTGGACATCCAGGACGAGGACACGCTGGCGCTGCTCAACCGCGGTGAGACCATGGGCGTGTTCCAGCTGGAATCCGGCGGCATGGTGGACCTCTGCCAGCGGTACGGCATCAACAATATTGAAGACATCATCGCCCTGCTCGCCCTCTACCGCCCCGGAGCCATGCAGTTCATCGATGAAATGATTGCCGTGAAGAAGGGCGAGAGGCAGGCGGTGTACGAGCACCCCTTGCTGGAAACCGTCTCCGGCATCACCTACGGCGTAATGATCTACCAGGAGCAGGTGCAGGCCGCAGCCAAGCTGCTTGCGGGCTACACGCTCGGCGGTGCAGACCTGCTGCGCCGCGCCATGGGCCACAAGGACCTCGCGGAAATGGCGGAGCAGCGCAAGCGTTTTGCGGAGGGCTGCTGGGAGAACAACCAGATTGACGAGAAGACCGCCAACGCCATCTTCGACAAAATCGAGAAGTTCGCCGGGTACGGCTTCAACAAGTCCCACTCTGCGTGTTACGGTCACATCTCCTACTGGACCGCCTATCTCAAGGCGCACTACCCCGTGGAATTCCTCTGCGGCCTCATGAGCAACGAGTCCACCAACGAGAAGATTGGCGTCTTTATCCAGGAGGCCAACCGCATGGGCATCGAGGTCCTCGGTCCCTGCGTCAACCACTCCGCCGTCAAATTCCAGCCGGAAACCATGCCCAACGGCAAGCTCGCCGTACGCTTCGGCCTCGCCTCCGTCAAGTCCATGAGCTCGGAAACCGTCCGCGTTATTGTGGAGGAGCGCAAGAAGAACGGCCCGTACAAGAGCCTGGAAGACCTCTGCTACCGCATCCCGCCGCAGGTGCTGCGCCGCAACCAGGTGGAGGTGCTGGTGAAGTGCGGCGCGTTCGATTGGATGCACGTCTCCCGCTCCACGCTCTTCGAGAGCATCGAGCAGTGCATCGGCGGCGCCGCCAGCGTGCACAAGGACGCAGAGGCCGGCCAAATGTCGCTCTTCGACATGACCGAGACCACCACCTCAGCAACAAGCGAGGTGCCCAATCTGCCGGAGTGGCCCAAGGAGCAGCGTCTGGCAGATGAAAAGGAATTCACCGGAGCCTACTTCACCGGCCACCCGCTGGATGCCATGCGCGGCATCATCGACGACCCTCGCTACGTGGCCATCGGCACCCTGCCCGACCTCACGCGCGAGGACATCAACCGCGTGCGGGATATGGCCGGCATGCTGCGCGGCGTCACTTTCAAGATGACCAAGAAGGAGCCACCCACCAAGTTCGCCGTCATCACCGTGGAAGACTTCACCGGCAGCACGGAAGCCCTGGTGTGGGGGGAAGCCTTCAAAAAGGCCATGGACCAGGAGGGGCTGCTGCAGGTGGGCAATTTCGTGCGCTTCCGCGCCCGCATCTCGGAGGACGACCGCACGGGAGGCAAGAAGGTTTCCGTGAACTCCATGGAGCCCCTGCCCACCTCGCGCCGCGGAGGCGGGCAAGGAGGGCGCCACTATGAGGTCACACTCAATACCGCACGGCATGACGCGGGCGACCTGCAGCTGGTGGCGGAGATCCTGCAGCGCCACCCGGGCAAGGTGCCGGTGTACGTGAACTTCCGCAACTCGCTTGGCAACCGCGCGTGCATTGAGCTGGGTGAGCGCTTCTGCGTGACCCCGAGCGAAAAGCTGGACGAAGAACTTTCCCTTTACAGCTAATGCCCAGATTCATTGTCAGACTTGTTGTGGGACTCGGCATCATTGGGGTGATGCTGGTGGTGCTTCTCGGGCCCTCTATCTGGACTCGCCTGCACCCTGAAGAGGAAAAGAGGGAGCAGGCGGGCGTGGTGACAGATGCCTTCTCCATTCAACTCTTCCATGCCATGCTGGACACCGGCACGGAAAACCCCACCATTGCCCCCCTGCCCCTCACCGACATGCTGCTGCACCTGCGTGAGATCAGCGCAGGAGACACCCGCCGTGAGCTGGAACAACTGCAACTCTCCGAAGGTGCGGACCCGCAGGCATCGCCCCTGCCGTACGGCTGCCTGGTGGCAGTGGACCGCAACTTGCCCACGGGTTTCCTGCGCACACCGTTGGTGACAAGACTGCCCCTCAAGGAAAACGTACCTCAATCCCTGAGCATCTTCAACGGCATGCTCTGCCGCGCCTCCAACGACCCCAACGGGCAGGTGGCAGACAGCACCGTGCTGAATTCCGACACGCAAATGCTCGCCGCATCCGCAGCCAATTATGCCCCGGAATGGGAACGCCCCTTCCAACCTGCCGACACGTTGCGCGAGGCGGATTTCTACAATGCAGACGGCGGGCTGCCTCATGTGGACCTGATGCGCAGCCGCGCGCCGCTGCGCAGCGCACGCGCGGAGGACGGCAGTTGGGAAGCCGTGGCACTGCCGTTCAAGAAAGTACAGAGAGGCACGCCCGTGTTTCTCGTGGCCATAGTGCCTGCGGGCAACGCGCGAGAATTTGCGAAGGCGCTCACTCCGGCCATGCTCAGCAATATCCGCGCTGCGCTTGGCGCAGCCGCGCTGCAAGACACCACGCTGGAAATGCCCGCCATCAACGTGAACATCCCCACCCGCGACATTGCCGGTTTGATGAAACTCATGGGCATACAGGCGGCATTCGATGCTCAAAAAGCGGATTTCTCTCCCATCACCCCGCAGAAAATCAAGGTGGACGCCCTGCTGGACAAGGAGCGAATCTGCCTGTCAGCAGGGGGCCGCCGCACCACGCCGGATGCCAACGTGGACTACGGGGAGAAGCGCATCTCCCTCAACAAACCTTTCATCTGGGTGGTATGCGACCTCTCCTCCCCCATGCCCCCGCACTTCATTGGGCTCATGGAAAACCTCTAACGCACTTAAAAGGAACTGGTAACCATGGACATGAGGAACATCTCCCGCTTCACGTATGAGAACAGCACCTTCCAGGGCTGGCGGCTCTCCCTGCGGCGGCAAGGG
This sequence comes from uncultured Verrucomicrobiales bacterium, assembly GCA_937905985.1. GTDB lineage: Bacteria > Verrucomicrobiota > Verrucomicrobiia > Verrucomicrobiales > Akkermansiaceae > Akkermansia. The sequence goes on from CALCWC010000088.1 coordinate 67,686, forward strand.
TACCAGTTCACCGCCTACTTTGCGGATGCGGAATACGGAGGGGAGGAACCCGCACGCCAGGCGGTGCTGGAGGCGAGAGAGCGCCTCTTCGCCGAACTGGCCGCCCATCCCGACACCCCCAAGGCCGTGCTCAAATCCTTTCAAGGCAAAGCTGAGTAGCGAGAAATCCGCTATACCAGCTCCCGCAGGGCGTTCACAGATATTCCGGGAACGGTAATTAATGTGCCGTCCGCTCGGCGGAGGATGGGCGAACCGTCCGCCTTGACCCCATCAAAGAACCCGCAAACACGGGAGTCGTCGGTAATGGCGACCACAGGAAGGGATGCTCCCCAAACAGGCTGCAGCATGGATAGCAGGGCGTCTGCACCATGCTCAACGAATATATCGAAGGTTTCTGCCAGCGCATCCACAACCAGATTGCGCAGCTGCGGCAATGGAGGGCATCCCGGAACCAGGTCCGCCAGGCGAACGGGCACATCCGTGGTACGGCCGTGCAGGGAGACTACGCTGTTGAAGACGTTCATGCCAATGCCTACCGATGCCAGGTCAGGAGCGGAGCGCTCTACAAGAATACCCGCGAGCTTGCCGCGGCGCACCATGAGGTCGTTGGGCCAGCGCAGGCGCAGCCCCGGAATGCCAAACGGAGCGAGCGCGCGATGGAGCGCAGCCCCGGCCACAAGGGGCAGCAACCCCCACGGGCGGTCGCCCAGCAAAGGCAGGTTGCAGCTCATCCACAGGCCGCCCGCCTCCCCGAACCATGTGCGGTTGAAGCGCCCGCGTCCGTTGGTTTGCCGCGCGGTGGCAACGATGGTCCAGGCGGAAAGCCTTCGGGCTGCCGTGAACGTGGAATCACATTCCTCAAGCTCCACCAACTGCCAAGTGTGTTTCATGAAAGTTTTGCCTATTTGGTGACACCTGCATTCTCCATCACCCGCAGCACGGCATCCTGCCCGCGGACGGCCGCCAGATGTCGTGCGGTCTCACCCAGGACGCTTTTCACATGGGGATCTGCACCGGCATTCAACAAGAATTCCACCACATCGGGCCGCCCCAGCGCGGCGGCGTGCATCAACGGTGTCCAGCCGCTTTCATCCTTGGCGTTCACGGGAGACTTGCACTCTTCCAACAAATAGCGCACGGTATCCAAATGGCCCAGCCCCGCGGCAATGTGCAACGGGGTGCTCTTCAGCGCGGTCTTGCACAACAAATCCGCGCCGTGGCTCTTTAAATGGGTGAGCGTGGTAGGCGAACCTGCGGATGCGGCGCAATGCGCGACGGTCCACCCGTTCTCATCCGCCTGGGTCATGTCCGCTCCCGCATTAAGCAGGATTTCCACCACGCGGTAATGCCCGTAGGCGGCTGCCACCATAAGCGGGGTCCAGCCGTACGAATCCTTCATCTCCAGGGAGGCTCCGTGGGCAATAAGCAATTCAGCCATTTCGGCGTGGCCGCAAGTGGCAGCGACCAAGAGAGCCGTAACACCCTCCTGGTTGACCTCATTCACGTTCCCGCCATGTTCCAGCACAAACTGGACTACATTCGTATGGCGGTGACCCGCCGCCAGCAGCATGGGTGTCCACCCGCCAAACGTGCTCTCCCCCAGGCTAGCTCCGTGGTCCAGCAGCAGCTTGACCGCTTCCAAGCGCCCCTCCAGCGCGGCAAACAGCAGCGGGGTCATCCCCACGTTGTCATGCACAGCCACATTCGCCCCGGCATCCAGCAAAACCTTCATGGTGCCGATATGCCCGGCGGCAGAGGCGATCAAGAGCGGGGTCATGCCGTTGTCATTGTGGACATCCAGCTCTGCCTCCGGGTGGTTTTGCAGGTAGCGCTTAAGGGAATCGGTGCGGCCGTCGCGCGCTATGTCCAGCAGCAGGATGGTCTCATGGGGATAGGCTCCCAGACGGCGCAAATCCTGCACCAGGTCGTGCAGTTTCTCCTCCAGCGCTACATCGAGGGCGTTCTGCCCCCCATGGTTACCCGCATGAACATTTGCTCCGGCATCCAGCAGGGCGTGGGCACATTCCTCGCGATGCATGCCAATGGCAAGCAAAAGCGGCGTTTCCCCCTTATTGTTGGCAGTCTCTATGGATTCCGGCGCTGCGGCCAGCAACGCTTTCATGCCACCCAGGTTGCCGCTGCTGGCGGCACAGTGGAGGGCTGTCCAGCCCGCATCATCCGCATGGTAGGGATTGGCTCCGCGCTGCAACAGCAGGCCCACCACGGCGGCAGTGTCCTGCTGGGCCGCCCACATCAGGGCCGTGAGGCCATTCTCGTCAATGGCCTCAATGTTGGCACCGTTGTCAAGGGCCTGGGCCACACCGCCGGCGTTTGCGTGGGCGGCGTGGTAGATGAGGGCCTGGTCCGGCGTGAGATGGGCGGCGGCATTCTCCCGAGCTTGGGGGGGCTGAGCGTCTTCCCCGTCGTTGCGGCACGCAGAGGGAAGGCAGACCGCCGCCGCCATCAGCAGCGGCAGGATTCCTGCTCTGGAGCAGACCTTCATCTTGCGGGGCCGGATGGTTTTATCCGAGCGGGACCGACAAGCTTTCCGCCTGCTCTCGCGTAAGTTCCACGCACTGCCAGGGCAAGCCGTACTTGTTGAGGGCATCCATGAAGGGATCGGGGTCGTTCTGTTCCATGTTGAAGACCCCCTTTCCTCCCCATACGCCGGAGAGGATGAGACGGCCGCCAATGGCGGCAGGCACGCCGGTGGTGTAGGAGACGGCCTGAGAGCCAACCTCCTTGAAGCACTCCTCGTGGTCGCAGATATTGTAGATGTAGACGGCCTTGTACTTGCCGTCCTTCTTGCCCTGGATGATGCATCCGATGCAGGTGCGGCCGTGGGTGGTCTTGCCGAGGTCGCCGGGGTTGGGCAGCACGGCCTTCAGGAACTGCAGGGGCACAATCTCCACACCCTTGTACATAACGGGCTCAATGCTGGTCATGCCGACGTTTTTGAGCACGGTGAGGTGGTTGATGTAGTTGGGGGAGAAGCTCATCCAGAACTGGGCGCGCTTGATGGTGGGAATATGCTTCACCAGGGATTCCATCTCCTCATGGTACATGCGGTAGATTTCATACGTGCCCACGCCCTGGGGGCAGGCGAAGGGCTGGTGCATGCTCATGGGCGGGGTCTCTTGGAAATCACCGTTCTCCCAGTGGCGGCAGGGCGCGGAAACCTCGCGGATGTTGATTTCCGGGTTGAAGTTGGTGGCGAAGGCCTGGCCATGGTCGCCGCCGTTCACATCCACGATGTCCAGGTACTCGATTTCGTCGAAATGGTGCTTGAGAGCCCAGGCGGTGTACACGTTGGTCACACCGGGGTCGAACCCGGAGCCCATGAGGGCGTACAAGCCGGCCTCCTTGAAGCGGTCGTGGTATGCCCACTGCCACTTGTACTCGAACTTCGCCACGTCGCGCGGCTCGTAGTTGGCCGTATCCTCGTAATGGCAGCCAGCCTCCAGACATGCGTCCATCAGCGGCAGGTCCTGGTACGGCAGGGCCACGTTCAGCACCAAATCAGGCTTGATTTCCTTCAGCAGCGCCACCGTGGCGGCAACGTCGTCCGCATCCACCGCGTGCGTGGTGATGCTCACGCCCGAACGCGCCAAGACGTCTGCGGCAATCGCGTCGCACTTGCTTTTGGTGCGGGATGCCAAGTGAATTTCCTTGTAAACGTCCGCCATCTGGGCGCACTTGTGAGCCACCACGTGGCCCACGCCTCCTGCTCCGATGATGAGTACCTTGTTCATGTGCGTAGAGGATGCACGAAAAACGCCCTCGCGTCAAGGATAATCCACCACAACTCCATCTTCAATGCTGCGGGCGCGGATTAGGCTTGCAATGCGCGCCGCGCGCGGTAGAATAGGCGCCGTTATGGCAGACCGCACTCAGCAGGATCCCGTCCGCATGGAAAAAATCGTCAGCCTTTGCAAGCGCAAGGGGTTCATCTTTCAGTCAGCAGAAATCTACGGCGGCCTGAACGGCTGCTGGGACTACGGTCCCCTGGGCGCAGAGCTCAAGCGCAACCTCAAGGACTACTGGTGGCGCGTGAACGTGCAGGAGCGCCCGGACATTGTGGGCATGGATGGTGCCATCCTCACGCACAACTCCGTGCTGACGGCATCCGGCCACGTGAACGGCTTCACGGACCCGCTGTGCGATTGCCTTCTGAGCAAGGAGCGCCTGCGCGCAGACCAGATACCGGCGCAGAGCGGCGTGGCATACTGGTGGAAGGGTGCCGCCAAGAAGGACGGCAGCTGGAGCACCGCCAAGGAATTCTCCATGCTGGTGCCGGACACCGATGAAAAGAACGCCAAGGTTGCCCGCAAGGGAGCGCTGCAGTACTACAGCCAGATTGCAGGCAAGGGTGTGCAGCCCGGCGACCTGGAACTGCAGGAGGAACGCACGGAAACCGTGACGGATTCCGTGCGCTACAACCCGGCCAACGGCTCGCTGGTGACGGAGGCGCGCTCCTTCAACCTGATGTTCAAGACCACCATCGGCGCAACATCGGACGAAAACGACCCGTCCAGCATCGGCTGGCTGCGCCCGGAGACCGCGCAGAGCATCTTCTGCCAGTACAAGAACATCCTGGATTCCTCCCGCATGAAGATACCGTTCGGCATCGCGCAGATTGGCAAATCCTTCCGCAACGAAATCAACCCGCGCAACTTCACCTTCCGCTCCCGCGAGTTCGAGCAGATGGAGATTGAATACTTCTGCCGCGAGGAAGACGGATTCCGCCTGACCGACGAGTGGCTGGAGCGCTGCCTCACCTTCTACGAGAACATCGGCATCCCCCGCGAGAAAATCAACGTGCTGGACGTGCCGGAGGAGGAGCGCGCCTTCTACTCCAAGAAGACGTACGACCTGGAATATCTGTTCCCGTTCGGCCTGCAGGAACTGCAAGGCGTGGCCTACCGCACCTGCTACGACCTGACGCGCCACCAGGAGGGCTCCGGCAAGCCCATGGAATACTTCGACGAGACGACGCGCGAAAAGTTCATTCCGCACGTGGTGGAGCCCTCCGCCGGGTGCGACCGCACCGTGCTGGCCGTGCTTTGCGAGGCCTACGACGAGGAGGAGCTGGGTACCGACGGCAAGAGCGATATCCGCATCGTGATGCGCTTCCATCCGCGCATGGCTCCCATCAAGGCCGCCATCTTCCCCCTGCTCAAGAAGAACGAGGAACAGGTGCGCATCGCCCATGAAATTGAGGAGACCCTGCGCCCGTACATGAACGTGTTCTACGACGAGGGCGGGGCTGTGGGCCGCCGCTACCGCCGCCAGGACGAGGTGGGCACCCCCTTCTGCATCACCGTGGACTTCGAGACGCTGGGCGAGGAAGGCTCCGATCCCGCGCTCAAGGACACCGTCACCATCCGCCACCGCGATTCCATGGAGCAGGAGCGCGTGCCGGTGAAGGACATCCTGCACTGGCTGCTCAAGCGCATCCACTAAGGGGAAACCGCGTTTTTTTCCACGCCCATCCGGCCAACCGTCGGATGGGCGTCATGATTTAGCAGTTAGAGCAGGTTTGAATCAATATCATCCTGCCCGGCAATAAGCTGGGCGAGAACGGGCACTCCAGAGCAGCGCTCAATGAGGCCGGCGTTGGTCACGCAGGCGGTATCCCATTCATCGGAAGTGCTGTTGAGGACGACACCGCGGCAGTTGACGCGCGCCAGACGCATGGCGTTGACGGCCATGGCAGCCTGCCCCACCGCGCCGAGGCGGTTGGCGACCACCAAGATGACGGGCAGCTGCAGCCGCACCGCCAAATCACCCACGATAACGCCGGGTGCCAGCGGCGTGCTCCAGCTTCCGCAGGAGTCCACCAGCAGAGGGCTGCCCTGCTCCGCCATGGCGCGGCAGGATTGTTCCAGCTCGTCCAGAGAAAGGGTCCTGCCCTCCAGCTCGGCCGCCATGAGCGGAGCCGCCACCGTGCGCAGGTGGACGGGATTCACCAGGTCCAGCGGCTGAGCGGGTGCGCCCATGGCATCCCGCAGCAGTCGGGCGTCCCTGCGGTCGCCGCAGCTCACGGGCATGCAGCCCACGGCCGGCACGCCGCGTGCGCGGAAATCACGCAGCAGGGCGGCGCACACATGCGTCTTGCCGCAGCCGGAATCCGTACCCGCTATGAAAAACCCTTGCATGGCAGTTTACTCCGGCTGGCTGGTGAGCACTTCGTCGATTTCCCACACAGGCGTCTCCTCCTGCTGCACTATACGATTGACCAAAAGCCACACCAAGGAGGCCACCACCAGGCAGACCAGCTTGGGCTTCCAGTTGTCAATGAACAATTTACGCAGGGTTTTAGTCGTTTGCATGGGCGTTCGTGTTGAGAAGTTTGTTCAGGCGGTCCTTCAGCAGGTCTTCCGAGAGGTCACGCATGATGGCGTTGCCGACGGCGAGCGACACGCACCCCGTTTCCTCCGAAACGATGACAACGACGGCGTCCGAGGACTCAGCGATGCCGATGCCGGCGCGGTGGCGCAGCCCCATGGAGCGGTCCTTCAGCTCACGGTTGGACACCGGCAGGATGGCCGCGGCGCACACAATGCGTTCGTCGTTCACAATCACCGCCCCATCGTGCAACAGGGTCTTGGGGAAGAAAATGGTGCCAATGAGCTCGCGGGAGTACAGGGCATCCACCTTGGTGGCGTTTTGCGCGACCTCCTGAAGCTTGTTGTTGCGACAAATGCAGATGAGGGCGCCGAAGCGTTTGCTGGCGAGGTATTGGACGGACTCCACCACCTTGTCAACAAACCCCTCCTTCTCCTCGCGCTGTTTGAAAATGGGGCGGATGAGGCGCTTGGAGCCGAATTTGGCGAGAGCGCTGCGGATTTCCGGCTGGAAGATGACCACCAGGAAAAGGCCGGGGCTGAGGATGAGCGTGGCCAATTTCTGCAGCACATGGGCCTCCGTCAGCTCCAACACGGCAAAACACACCACCACCAACGCCAAGAGGCCCGCCAAGATGGCTCCGGCGCGCGCCCCCCTCAGAAGGCGGTACATCTGGTATATCACCACCCAGAGCACCGCAATCTCAAAACAGGCCCTGAGGATTTCCACTAAGCTCATGCCCACATTATACCCGACGCCGCGCGGTTGGCAAGATAAGAATTGCAAGAGCGGCGCGCCTCTGGTAGAATTGGCCGAGGGGTTTACACCCTTCTCTGCGCATGAAGACGCTCGACCGCTACATCCTCCGCCAGCTTATCGGCATTACCTTTCTTGGAGTGCTGTCGCTGACGCTGCTGATGCTGCTGGGGCAGCTCTTCAAAGAGCTGCACACCCTTCTGGTGGAAAGCGGGGCGCCGCCGAGCATTGTGCTGGATTTCATCTGCCAGGTGGTGCCGTTCTCGCTGACATTCACGGTACCGTGGGGCTTCCTGACGGCGGTGCTGCTGGTGTACGGGCGCTTGGCCGCGGACAACGAGCTGACATCCATGCGCATGGCGGGGCTGAGCCTGTGGCGCCTTAGCGCGCCTGCCATAGGCATGGGTATTGTGCTCTCCGCGCTGTGCTATTACATCAACATTGACGTGGCGCCCAAGGGCAAGCAGGCCATGAGCGAGCTGGTGATGCACGCCGCTGCGGACAACCCCCGCAATCTGCTGCGCTCCAGCCAAAGCGCCACCAAGCTGGACAAGGTACAGCTGTACATAGAGCGGCGGGAGGGAGACGATCTGCAGGGGCTGCACCTCTACCCGCTTGGAAACAACGATGAAATCGCCGCAAATAGCGGGGACTTCGATGCCATCCACGCAGAAAGCGCAACCATCGGCGAATTCGACCTCGCCCTGCGCCAACTGCACCTCACCCTGCACAACGCCACCATCGAATTCAGCAAGGGGGCGGAAACCAATCTGCCCGTCATCGGCAGCATGCCCCTGCAAATCCACATCCCCATCCGCACGCACCGCAAGCTCAAGCCCAACCGCTTCACCAACGCGGAAATTGCCGTGGAGCTGGAACACAAGGAGCTGGTGGACGCGCTGGACATACCCTCCTTTCAACGCTATGAGAAGGCCGCGGTGGCCGCACCCGCCTTCCCCTGCGCCGACAAGCTGTGGGCAGAGGCCCGCCGCGATGCGGAATACTACGCCTCCAGCATGGACCGCAAGGTCTACCTCTCTTTCAAGACGGAGGGCGTGAAGCGCGCCTCTTTCGCCTGTGCCTGCATCGTCTTCTCGCTCATCGGCGTTCCCCTGGCCATCACGGCGCGGCGGCGCGACACCTCCACGGGCTTTGCGCTGGGCATCCTGGTGGCGGCGGTGTATTTCATGGCGCTGGTGTTCTGCGATTTGTCGCGCAAAAGCGGGGGAATAGCCCCCTATATCCTGCTGTGGCTGCCCAACGTGCTGTGTGCGGGTTTTGCGCTGTGGCAGCACCAAAAGGCCAAATTCCGCGGATAGGCGGCGGCGCAGCGCATGTTTAGGTTGACAAACAAGGCGGCGGAGCGTATAGTTCGCGCGCTATGAGTACAGACGCCAAGAGCTACAAGGACACCATCTTTCTGCCGGACACCACGTTTCCCATGCGTGGCGACCTGACGACGAAGGAGCCCCAGAGGCTTGAAAAATGGGAAAACGGCAAGCTGTACGAGCGAATTACCACGCGCCGCAAGGCGCAGAACGCACCTCGGTTCATCCTGCACGACGGACCTCCCTTCGCCAACGGCGACGTACACATGGGCACCGGCCTGAACAAGGTGCTCAAGGATTTCATTGTGAAGAGCAAGACGATGGCTGGCTACTACGCGCCGTTCATCCCGGGCTGGGACTGCCACGGGCTGCCCATCGAGGCCAAGGTGGTAAAGGAGGCGCAGGGCCTGGAGCCGGCGGAAATCCGCCGCCGCTGCGCGGAGTTCGCCCTGGGCTACATCGACCAGCAGCGCCTTTCCTTCCGCCGCCTCGGCGTGTTCGGCGACTGGTTCCACCCGTACATCACCATGGAGCCGAAGTACGAGTGCCACATCCTGCGCGTGTTCGCCAAACTGGTGGAACAGGGCGCGGTCTACCAGTCCCTCAAACCGGTGCAGTGGAGCTACGCGCACCACACCGCGCTGGCGGAGGCCGAGGTGGAGTACATGGAGGACACCGCCACGTCCATCTTCGTGGCCTTCCCCATGACGGAGCCTGTACTCGGCACGGAATGCGAGATGACCATCTGGACCACCACGCCGTGGACGCTGCCCAGCAACCTGGCCGTGGCCCTGCACCCGGATTTCACATACGTGCTGGGCACCTTTGCCAAGGATGGCAGCGAGCGCAACTTCATTGTGGTGCGCGAACTGATCGAGACCTTCACCGAGAAGACCGGTTGGGCGCTGCAGAAGGAAATCGGCACGCTCAAGGGCAGCGAGCTGGAGGGCAAGAAAGCCCGCCACCCCTTCCTGGACAGGGATTCCCTCATCATCAACGCCCAGTACGTCACCGTGGACACCGGCACCGGCGCCGTGCACATCGCCCCCGGCCACGGTATGGACGACTACATTGCCGGCATGCAGTACGGCCTGCCGATTCTCTCCCCCGTTGACGACGACGGCAAGTACACGGCGGAATGCGGCGTGCCCGCGCTGGTGGGCAAGCACGTGTTCGACTCCAACGAGGACGTCATCACCATGCTCGTGGAGCGCGGCCGCCTGCTGGGCCGAGAGGAGTTCACGCACCAGTACCCGCACTGCTGGCGCTCCAAGACCCCCATCATCTTCCGCGCGGTCAAGCAGTTCTTCATCAGCATGGAGAAGCTCCGCCCCATGGCCCTGGAGCAGATCCAGAAAACCAAGTGGCTGCCCGCCTGGGGTGAGAACCGCATCTACTCTACCGTGGAGGCCCGCCCGGACTGGTGCATCAGCCGCCAGCGCACCTGGGGCGTCCCCCTGCCCGTCTTCTACGATGCGGACGACAAGCCCGTGCTGGACGCGGACATCGTGCGCAAGGTGGCGGACCTGGTGGAGGAGCACGGCACCAACATCTGGTTTGAGCTGAGCGATGCCGAGCTGTGCGAGAGGCTGGGGCTTCCCGCGGGGCTCCGCAAGGGCAAGGACACGCTCGACGTGTGGATCGACTCCGGCTGCTCGCACGTGTCGGTGCTGGAGAACCACCCGGAGCTGGAGGCCCCGTGCGATGTGTACCTGGAGGCCACGGACCAGCACCGCGGCTGGTTCCAGAGCTCGCTCATGCTCTCCTGCGCGTGGCGCGGCTGCGCCCCCTACAAGCAGGTGCTCACCCACGCCTTCGTGGTGAACCAGGACCGCTCCAAGATTTCCAAGAGCGCCCAGGGCACCTACCAGAAGCCCACCAACGCCAAATACTTCTACGAGAAGTACGGCGCGGACATCGTGCGCCTCTGGGTCAGCAGCGTGGACTGGCAGAACGAGGTGCCTTTCGGCGAGGACCTCTTCAAGCAGGTCACCGACCCCTACCGCCGCCTGCGCAACACCCTGCGCATCCTGCTGGCCAACATGAAGGGGTACAACGGCACCACGCCCACGGAGCTCGCTCCGCTGGACAAGTGGATCCAGGCCCGCGCCGCCGCGCTGGTGCGCGAGGTGCGCGCCGCGTACGACGCCTACGAATTCCGCAAGGTCTTCATGGCCATCAACCAGTTCTGCACCAACGACCTCTCCGCGCTCTACATCGACATCACCAAGGACAGCCTCTACTGCGACGCCGCGGACTCCCCGCGCCGCATCAGCAAGCAATACGCCATCGCCCGCGTGTTCGACACCCTGGTGAAGCTGCTGGCCCCCATCCTGGCCTACACCTGCGACGAGGCCTGGGAGCACGCCGGACACGCCGATTCCGTGCATGAGCAGGACTTCCCGGAGATTACCCCCGCCACGCCGGAGGAGGACCGCATCATCGCGGACTTCGACCGCCTGCAGCAAATCAAGGGTACCATCCAGATTGCCATCGAGGCGCAAATCAAGGCCAAGGCCTTCAACAAGAACAACGAGGCCGTGGTCAACCTCACCATCCCCGCAGACGAGGCACCCTCCGTGGCCGCCCTCCTGGCCGACAAGGAGTTCGCCAAGGAGTTCTTCATCGTGGCGGATGTGAACGTCACCACAGGCGGCGCCCTTTCCGCCACCGCGGAGAAGAGCGGCTACGCCATGTGCCCCCGCTGCCGCCGCTACGAGCCCGCCGCCAACGCCGACGGCCTCTGCGCTCGCTGCTCCGCCGTCATCGGCTGACGCACCCACGCATCACCCACCGAGCCGTCCGCCACCCCCGGCGGGCGGCTCGGTTTTTATATAACATGTTCAATGCTCCTGGAGCCAGGCGAGGAATGCGGTGGCCCAGGGTTTGGAGATGCCGGGGAGGGCGGCGAGTTCCTCCGGGGTGCGGGTGCGGAGGTTGGGAATGGTGTGGAAGCGGGCGAGGAGGAGTTCCTTGCGGCGCGGGGTCATGGAGGGGTAGGCGTCCAGCTTGCTCTCGCGCACGCGCTTGCGTACCAAGAGCTCGTTGTAGTTGTTGGCGAAGCGGTGGGCTTCGTCGCGCAGGCGCTGCAGGAGGCGCAGCGCGCCGGAATCCCTCTCCAGCACCAGAGGGTCGTCCCGGTCGGGAAAAAACACTTCCTCGTCGCGCTTGGCCAGGCCCACCACGGGCATGCTCTGCAGGCCGATTTCCGCCAACACGTCCATGGCGACGGAAAGCTGGCCCTTGCCGCCGTCCACCACCACCAAATCCGGCACGGTGATGGGGGCCTTGCCCTCCGCGCGCAGCTCCATGAGCCAGGCATAGGTGTCCGCGCCCTCCGGTTTCTGGAAGGCATCGCTGCTCTCATTGACGATACGGGAGTAGCGGCGGCGCACCACCTCCAGCATGGAGGCAAAGTCGTTCTGGCCGTCGACGCCGCGGATGCGGTATCGGCGGTAGGCGGCGTTGTCGGGCTTGCCGTCGGTGAATCTCACCATGGAAGCGACGATGTGGTTGCCGGAGAGGTTGGAGATATCGAAGCACTCCATGATGGCGGGCGGGCGGGGCATGCCGAGGGCGTGCGCCAGCTCCGCGAGGTCGCGCTCGGGGTTGACAGTTCCGGGCAGCTCGGCATCCCGCCGCGTGAAGCGGCGCGCGGGTTCCAGGGTTTTGAGGATATTCTCCCGCACATCCCGCAAGCGGGCGGCGCGCTCGAATTCCAAGGCCTCGGCAGCGGCGTTCATCTCATCGGTGAGGGCATCGATGTGTTCCTTGCGGGAACGGCCCTCCAGCAGGCCGAGCGCGGCCTCGAAATTGGCGCGGTACTCCTCTGCGGAGATGCGGCCCACGCACGGCGCGGAGCAGTGGCGTATCACGTCGTCGTGGCAATGGCGGTAGGTTTCCGCATCCGGCATGCGGCAGGTGCAGGTGCGCAGGCGGAAGCGGTGGTTCAGCCACTCCACCGTCTCCTTCAGCGCGGTGGAATGCACAAACGGGCCGATGTAGCGCGCCCCGTCGTCCTTCCGCAAACGCACCAGCGAGAAGCGCGGCAGCTCCTCCCCGCGCGGCGCGCGCAGCAGGAAATAGCGTTTGTCGTCCCGCAGCTGCACGTTGTAGTGGGGGCGGTACTCCTTAATGAGCTTCTGCTCCAGGATGAGGGATTCCTGCTCGTTGCGGACCTCATAGTAGTCGAAGTCCTCAATGGCGGCGATAAGGGCACGGGTCTTTCCGTTTTCCAGGGTGGCGCGGGAGGGGGAGAAGTAGTTGGCGAGGCGGCGGTGGAGATCCTTGGCCTTGCCCACGTAAATCACGCCGCCGCCCGCGCCCTTCATGAGGTACACGCCGGGGCGGTGCGGGGTCACTCGCCACTTGGCCTTGAGGTTCACCTTCGCCATGCCCCCAGCATAGCATGAAGCCCGCCCCGTTTCAACGGGATATTCCGCTAGCGCGCAAACGCCCTGCACTATCTGCTTGCATCGCGCCCCGCCATGTGGTATCATATGCCCCATAGGGTTATGAGCAACGAAACCGCATTCCTCGGCGCCAGCACCGTCTTCGGCAAATACTGGACCAGCCACAGCAACACCTTTTTCGATTATCTCATCGACAAGGACAACTTCAAGCTGACCTTCGGCAAGAGCTTCCGCATGATGGTCTACCTGGATTCCGCCATAGCCAACGGCCCCGTGGCCACCCGAAAGAACGTGGAGGGCGACACCCGCGCCACCAAGTATCTCATCAACCACCTGGCCGACATCAAGCCGGAGTTCACCGTCTTTGTGACCACCTGCGACATGCTGGAGCCCACGGCCAACGAGAACACGCCCACCATCAAGCAGAGCGACGACCCGTACGTGCAGAACCGCATCGATATGTACGAGGCCGTGAACCGCCAGTACGGGCGCGTGCTCAACGTGCACCTGACGGAGATAGCCAGCCAGGTGATGCCGGAGTTCAGCGAGCTGCTCTCCACCATCAAAAATCCGCCCAAGGGGACCAAGAAGTTGCCTTTCGCGCCCAACGAGTACCACCAGTTCTACCATGCGGACCGCTTGATGAAAGACGTGGAACGCTGCATCCCGCTGGGGATTCCGTCCATCATACCCGCCGCGCCGCCGCTGACCACCACCGAGGTGGTGCAGGCCCTGGCACCCAACCTGGTGAAGCGCCTGCGCGAGCCGCAGGAGGGCGATCCCTATGGCTCCAACCGCACATCCATCCATTCCTTCCAATGGCTGGATCCCAAGGACGGCTATCAGGTGAGCAAGAGCGACCAGTTGGCACTACTGGACTTCTTCTTCGGCCCGAACGCCTTCATGTAAGCGTACGGCCATGGCAGACCTCAACAAAATGGGCGGGCAGTTTGCCCGGTTCTTCGTGGTGGGCATAGCGGCCACGCTGGTGCATCTGGTGGTGTATATTGCGCTCAACCACCTGTTCGGGCTGAGCGAAGAGAACAAGCTCGCCCTCACCGTAACCTACTCCATCGGCTACATCGTCAGCTTCATCGGCAACTACATTCTCTCGCTCAAATGGACCTTCCGAACCGAGGGCAACGTGAAGAAGGGCCTGGGGTTCGCGTTCAGCCACGCCGTGAACTACGGCATGCACATCGGCCTGTTGAACCTGTTCCTGTACCTGGGCGTGGGAGGTCTGATGGTGCGTTGCCTGCAGGCGGTGGTGCCGTGGCTGGTGGAGATGTTCCCGATTCTGGGACACGGGGAGGACATTGTACCGTTTGCGGTGTATGTGATAGTGGTGCCCGTGAACTTCCTGCTGGTGCGGTTCTTTTTGACGCACGGGGATGAGAAAAAGGCTTGACTATTGGAACGGGCTTTGCTACCCTGCGGCGCGTTATGGCAAAAGTACCTGTTATTCAACTTCGCAAAGGCCACGCCGTCAACTATAACGGCGACATCTGCGTGGTCCGTGAAAGCCAGCTGAAAACTCCCCCCCGCATGGCTTCCTACGTGCAGATGACCATCCGCAGCATCGCCAGCGGCAAGGACTACAACCTGCGCCTCACCTCCAACGACTTCCTGGAGGGCGTGATGCTTACCCGCCAGGAGATGGAATTCTCCTACGTGGACGGCATGGGCTACCACTTCCTCCACCCGGAGACCTTTGAAGACGTTTGCGTGAGCGAGGACATCGTGGAACCCGTCAAGCTCTACCTCATCGAGGGCAACAGCTACGTGCTCCTCTTCACGGACGAGATCGTGTGCTCCATCGAGCTTCCCGCCGCCATCACCATGGAAGTGGCCGAGGCCCCCGAGGGCGTGAAGGGCAACTCCGCCAACAACGTGTACAAGAGCGCCACCATGACCACCGGCCTGGTGGTTCAGGTGCCCCTGTTCATCTCCGCCGGGCAGAAGATTTCCGTCAAGACGGAAGACGGCTCCTACCTGGGCCGCGTGAACAACTAAGCCCCGCGCACAGCATTTCCAAACGCCCGGCCCCGCATGGCCGGGCGTTTTTCGCATCAGCCTACAAACAGGCTGACAGGCACCATTTGCAAAAAAAAATCATTTTTTCGTTTTTCGTTCAGCATTTTCTCGCTTGCGTGCTTAAAAGGGATAGAGTACAATCCATACCATCATGAAAATCCAAGCAGAAAACAAGGCACACACACCCAGCTACCCCGTGATTGCGGCGGTGGCGGCGGCGGCCATGCTGGCCCTGCCCGCCTGCGGCGCGCAGACACAGACGCCGCAGACCCTCAGGGGCGAACCCAAGAAGGTGGAATCCAAGGAAGTCGGGAAGGAACAGCGGTCACAGCAACCAGTGATGGGACAGGTGCCGCCCCCCGCCAAACACGAACGGCCCCCGCAGAGAATGCCCGGCAAAAAGAAGGTGACACCGCCCAAGCCCGAGCGGCCCCCGCAGGGAGTGTGCGGCAGAAAGAAAGTGGCACCGCCCAAGCAATGAACGCAGGCGCGGTGTGATTTCGGATTGAGGATTTGAGATTGGGGATTGGGGATGTGTTGATACAGCCTCTAGAGCTGACCCTGTGTCTCACGCACAACTGCAACCTGCGCTGTCGGTACTGCTACGCGGGGCGCAAGCATGCGGCTTGCATGAGCTGGGAGACGGCGCGTGCCGCGATGGATTTGTGCGTGGCGGAGGCCAAGCGCCTGGAGCTGCCGCTCGATGTGTCGTTTTTCGGCGGGGAACCGCTGCTGGAGTGGGAGCTGCTGCAGCGCTGCCACGCGTACATGGAGGAGCGGCGCGGCGAGATGTGCATGCCGCCGCGCTACGGCATCACCACCAACTGCACCCTGCTCTCCCCGGAGAAGCTGGCGTGGATGGCCGAGCGCGATTTCCTGGTGGGCGTATCGGTCGACGGGTCGCCCGCCATGCACGACATCAACCGCCGCTTTGCGGACGGGACGGGCAGCCACGCCACCCTGCAGCCCGCGCTGCAGGAAATCCGCAAGTACCCGAACCTGCGCAGCAAGGCGGTGTGCGTGGTGAACGCCGCCAACTGCCACCTGCTGGCGGAGGGCGTGGCGTGGCTGCATGAACACTACGACCACGGCTTCGGCCTGAACCTGGACTACTGGCACGAGTGGACGGACGAGCAGTTCGACGTGCTCTGCGCCCAGCTGGAGCAGGTGAAAGAGATGGTGCTGGAATCCTACCGTGGCGGGGTGCGGCCCGTGAAGCTGGAGAATTTCGAGGACAAGATCCGCACGCACCTGAACGGCGACACCTGCGCGCAATGCCGCATCGGCGAGCGGGAAATCGCCGTGAGCGCGGAGGGCAACTTCTTCCCCTGTTCCCGCCTGGTGGGGGAAGGCAACTCCGACTTTTTCAACTTCGGCAACGTGCGCGAGGGCATCAACCGCGCCCGCCAAAACTACCTTATTGCCACTCGCGGCAACTCCACGCCGGAATGCAAGGTCTGCGCCCTGCGCTCCCGCTGCATGAACGGCTGCGGCTGCTCCAACTACGCCGCCAGCGGGCATATCGACCGCGTTTCACCCTTTCTCTGCTCCGCGGAGCGGGTGTTCATCCGTTTGGCGGACGAGCTGGCGGAAGCGCTGTATGCGGAGAGAAACGCGTTGTTCATGAGGGAGTTCTACGGTGGAAATTAAGATTAGGATGAAGATTAGGATTAGGAAAACCGCACGCTGCGTGCGGTGATTTTTCTTGCGTGCGCGCGCGTGGGTGTGGTAGAATAACCGCGCGATATGAGTATGGTGACAGCGCAGCACTTGCACAAGAGTTTCGGCCGCTTTGTGGCGGTGCGGGACGCGGACTTCTCCATCGACAAAGGCGAGATTGTGGGATTCCTTGGGCCGAACGGAGCCGGAAAGACCACGACGATGAAGATGCTCACGGGCTACCTGCCGCCCAGCAGCGGCACGGCCAGCATTGCCGGGTATGATATCCTGGACCAACCGCTGGAGGCGCGCCGCCACCTGGGCTACATGCCGGAAAACGTGCCGCTGTATGAGGACATGCGGGTATACGACTACCTGGAGTACCGCGCCAAGCTCAAGGGCATCTGCGGGTCCAGCGTGCGCCAGCAGGTGGGCTGGGCCATCGACCGCTGCGGCCTGGAGCCCAAGCGCAAGAACATGATCAGCACGCTTTCCAAGGGCTACCGCCAGCGCACGGGCCTGGCAGACGCGCTGCTGGGCAACCCGGACCTGCTCATCCTGGACGAGCCGACGAACGGGCTGGACCCGAACCAAATCCGCCAGATCCGCGAGCTGATACGCTCGCTGGCGGAGGAGCACACCGTCATTCTGTCCACCCACATCCTCAGCGAGGTGGAGATGATCTGCAACAAGGTCATCATCATCGACCAAGGCAACATCAAGGCCGCTGACACCCCCGCCAAACTCACCGCCGGGCTGCGCGCCGCCGGCCGCGTCTCCCTGGAGTTCAAGGGCGAGCTTGCCCCCGTGGTGCAGGAGCTGGAAGCGTTCGAACCCATCAAGAAAGTGATGGTTGAGGACGACCACGGCGACGGCTGGCACCGCCTGGTGCTGCGCGCGGAGCCGGGCACGGACACGCGCGAGAAGGCAGCGGCGGTGGTGGCATCGCACGGCGGGGTGGTGCGGCACCTGTACCGCCACATCCCGAGCCTGGAGGACGTGTTCGTGGAAATGACCCGCCGAGACTAACGCATACACCCCCTTCCCTTTCCGTCATGGCAGAAACCACACCATCTACCGACATCAAGCGTTCGCGCAGCAGCCTGCGCTCGTTCCTCACCATCTTCTTCAAGGAGCTGCGCTCCTACCTCTGCACGCCCTTCGGCTGGGTCATCCTGGGATGCACCATGGCCCTGGAGGGCTTCTGGCTGCAGGCTGTGCTGCAAACCATGTCGAAGGCCACGGGCGAGAGCGTGATGTACTACATGCTCGGCAGCGTGAACTTCTGGTTCTACTTCATCTTCATCTTCCCGCTCATCACCATGCGCACGTTTGCGGACGAAGAGCGCCAGGGCACGCTGGAGGGCCTGCTGACCGCACCCGTGACCACCGGGCAGATTGTGCTGGGCAAATACTTTGCGGCGTACGTGTTCTATCTGCTGCTGTGGCTGCCGATGTACCTGTACCCGTGGATGAGCGAGATCGGCAACTGGTACACGAGCGTGCGCTACGGCATCACGCCGGAGGGCAGCATCACCTACACGCTGGCGGACTGGGTGGGACCGTACTGCATCCTGGCACCCGCGGGCGCGTTCTTCATTGCGGTGGGCGTGCTCTGCTCAGCCCTCACGCGCAGCCAAATCATTGCGGGCATCATCGCCACCTGCTTCATGATCATGTTCTACTTCCTGGGCCGCGTGACGGAGCTGTGGGGCGAGTTCCCCGCCGCCCCCGTGTTCCACTACCTCTCCTGCACGGAGCAGGTGAGCGCCTTCTCCCGCGGTCTACTGGACACGCGCCCCGTGGTGCTGTACATCACGCTGACCTTGTTCACGCTGGCGCTCACCAAGCGCATTGTGGACTACCGCCGCTGGCACCGATAAACGCTAACCCCCTTTTCTCATATTATCCATGAGCAAGAACGACTACACGGGGCATCCGGATGCCCGCAAACCCAAGGGCAACCCGCTCGCCTGGCTCAACCTCCTCCTGCTGGCCGTCATTGTGCTGGCCTGCAACTACATCGGCTGCCATGAATACGCCCGCAAGGACCTCACGGGCGAGGAACAGCGCTTCTCCATCTCCGAACGCACGCGCAACGTGCTGCAGAGCGAGCGCATTCAGCAGCGCGAGACGCCGGTGCGCATCATCTTCGCCTTCAAGCGCTCCACGCCCAACTACGCCCGCATGCGCTACCTGCTGGAGGAGTACGAGCGCTACGGCAACGGCAAGGTGGAGGTGGAGTATTTCGACCCCATGCGCCAGCCCAACCGCGCTCGCGAGATTTCCCAGATCTACGGCATCGACTTCAACCAGAACCTCTGTGTGGTGGACGCCCGCAAGGACTGCACCGTGCCCATCAAGACCTTTGAGGAACAGCAGGGCGACCGCCAGCATGTGCGCATCCGCCCCGGCACCTCGTTCGTGAAGTACGAGACCCTGCCGGACGAAACGCGGCGCGCGGTGGCGCTGGTGATGGACGAGGTGGTGTGCGGCGCGCTCACCGAGGCCGTGGAGGGCCAGATGCGCCACATGTACGCCGTGGAGGGCAAGGGCGGCGTCTCTCGCGACGACCAGACGATGCTGGAGCTCATCGGCGACATCACGAACTCGCTCAACATCCAGCTTTCCTGGGTGGATGTGGCGAACGTGGACAAGCTGCCGGACGATGCGGAGGGCCTGCTGATTGTGTCGCCCAACACCGACTTCACGGAGAAGGAGATGGACGTGGTTCGGGAGTTCTGGGAGCGCGAGGGGCGCAACTCCGTGTTCGTGGCACTCAACCCGTCCAACCCTGAGAAGCTGCCGTACCTGTACCGCTTCCTGCGCGAGCAGGGCGTGCGCCCCAATGCGGACCGCGTGCTGCTGCGCGACCGCAGCCGCGCGTACTTCGACATCTCCGCCGTGTTCCCCCGCGGCCTCAACTGCACCAAATCCTTCTGGAACGGCACCACCCACGTGGAGGGCCAGTGCATGTCGCTCACCCTGGAGCACGCGGACGAAAGCGAGGCGAACATGCGCAAGCTGACGGTGTTCCCTCTGCTGATGACGACAAACGAGTACTACGGCGAGACGCGCCTGGAGCTCAACCCCACGTTCACGCCGCGAGAGGACCGCGAGGGGCCGCTCTGCCTGGCCGCCGCCGTGACGCGGGGCAACCCGAAATACCCGAACGACATGTCCACCATGATGGTGCTGGGCAGCACGGATATGCTGCTGCGCGAAAACGCGCGCGCCGAGCAGCGCGACTACCTGTACTCCCTGTGGTCGTGGATGAGCGCGCGCCCAGAGTACGCCGGCAAGAGCGCCAACCACGACATGACGGTCAAGATTGACCTGAACCGGCACTCCCGCAGCATGCTGGAGACGCTCACCCTGCTGGTGATGCCGCTGCTGGCCCTGCTCATTGCCCTCATCATCTGGAACACCCGCCGCCACTGAGAATAGAGAACCATGCACGCCACCCTTAAAACCTCCGCACTGGCCCTCCTGGCCGCGCTCAGCGCAGCTTTGGTAGTGGTGGAGGTGCGCGACGGCAACCTGTCCTCCATCACGGGCTGGTACCGCTTCGAGCCGGGCGAGCCCCTGTTCTCCCAGGCCAACCTGGCGCAGTTGGAGAACGTGGACTGGATACGCATCCGCGATTTGCACGATGAAATCGTATGCCAGAAGGACGCCAACGGCGTGTGGTGGATAGAGAAACCCTTCCGCGACCGCATGTCGACAGGCGCGGTGGAGGCTATTCTGGCGTTCACCACCAACACGAGGCTGGTGGATTCCCTGCCCCTCAACAACACCACCCGCCAGAGCCTGCGCGAATACGGCGTGGAAACCACGCCCCACACCATCACGCTCAAGACGCCCTCCCATGAAAAGGGCAAGCGCCACACCGTGGCGCGCTTCACCCTCGGCAGCCCCACCCCCTGGATGGCCGACGCCGGCAACGGCAAGGATATCATCCCCACCGTCTACCTGAGAACCGATTTCTACGGCCGCGATGAACGCATCCACGTGGTCACCTGCAACATCCTGCCCGTTTTCAAGGAGGGGCTGGAGGGTCTGCGCGACCCGCATCCCCTGCTCTTCGACCCCGAGAGCATCCTGAGCTTCACGCTGAGGCGGGAGGGGCAGAAGGAAGTGCACCTGGCGCGTGCAAGCGCAGAATCCTCATGGGCGGTGACAGCACCGTTCCTGGCGGCCGGCGACGGCGAGAAGGCGGACGGATTCCTCTTGGACCTGCTGAAGCTGCGTGCGCGGCGTGTGCTCAACCCGGCGGACGCGAAGCTGGAGGGCAAGCCCGAGATGCAGGTGGAACTGCACGGCAACTGGGGCGAGCAGCCCATGCTGCTGGACCTGTATCCGGAGTTCGAGGACGCGAACGACAAGCGCACCTACCGCTACGCGAAGGTGCCTGACCGCGATTCCGTGTTCCTGCTGCAGGCGGCGCCGGACGTGCAGCGCGGCGGCAGCTACGCCACGCTCATGAATGCCGTCCTGGAGTTGCCCCTGCTGCCGGAGAAAGCCATGGGGCAGATACGCTCCGGCAACCGCCCCGCCTACACCCGCAACCTGGAACTCACCCCGGACCAGCTGCGCTCCCACCAATTCTCCGACTTGGCTGCCAGCGACGTGGCCCGCCTCTCCATCCGCTCCCTGCAGTCGGCGGATTCCATCAGCCTGGTCAAGATACCCGGCAACACCGAGGGCGGCATCAACGACCAGTGGATGTACTCCGAGGGAGGCAAGCCCTACAAACCCGCCGACACGAACGCGGCGGTGAGCCTGCTGCACGGCATGCGGGAGATACCCGTGGACGAGGTGGCAGCGGATGCCGCGCCGGGCGAGGACCCGCGCGCCATGGCGGCTCAATATGGATTGGACGCGCCCAACTATGTGCTTTCCCTGCTGCCCAACCCGTGCAACGTGCGCGCCGTCATCTTTGGCTGCGACCTGCCGCTGGTGAAAGACCGCGAGGCCCGCACCTTCCTTATCGGCCGCCATACCGACCCCAAGACCGGCAAGAAGGCATGGTTCGGCATGGAGCTGGGCGGCAGCTCCGTCTACCGCCTCAACACCAAGTTCACGCGCCTCATCTCCCTGCGCGCCGCCAAGTGGAAATCCAAGAACGTCACCACGATTCCCCTCGCAGCCGTCCGCAGGCTCACCCTCGGATACAAGCAGGCTCCCCTGGTGCTGGACTACGACCACATCGGCGAGTCCTGGACCGGCAAGCTCGGTGAGAAGGACGTAACCCCCAACATCAACATCCACCGCGCGGAATACTACCTGCGCAGCCTCCAGCAGCTCAAGGTCTCCCAATGGCTGGACAACACGGACGAGGACGCCATCAAGGCGCTGGAGAAGCCCGTATTCACCGTGAAGGTGGAGCTGGAGCTGCCGGATGCACCGGAGGCCGCCACGCTGGCAAACGCACCGCACACCGAGGTGGACACCAGCGATGGCACGCCGGAGGAACTGCTCAGCGCCGCCGAGGAGGAGGATCCCCTGCACACCCTGGAGACGAAGCAAAAGACTCACAAGGAAACCCGGACGATTGAAATCGTGCCGGGCGACAACACATCAGACACCCCCTTCTTCTACGGCAGGCTCAAGGAGACGGGCGAACTCTTTATACTGCGCTACGAAGACGCGCAGGGGCTTGCCGGAGACATGCTAGACTTATGAAAACGCAACACATCATCACCACCCTGTTGGCACTGGCTTCCGCAGCCGGTGCAGCCAATCCCCCCGCACCCTGCGGCGCCGTTCCCACGGAACAGCAAATCCAATGGCAGCGCATGGAATGGTACGCCTTCGTCCACTTCGGCCTCAACACCTTCACCAACAAGGAATGGGGCTACGGCGACGAGGACCCCGGCATGTTCAACCCTACCCAATTCGACGCGGACAAAATCGTCTCCACCTTCAAGCAGGCCGGCATGAAGGGCATGATCTACACCGCCAAGCACCATGACGGCTTCTGCCTGTGGCAGACGGATGCCACCAAGCACAACATCTCCCAATCCCCGTGGAAGGAAGGCAAGGGCGACGTGGCGCGAGAGTTCTCCACCGCCTGCAAGAACCACGGCATGCGCTTCGGCGTGTACCTTTCCCCGTGGGACCGCAACTGCGCCGAGTACGGCAGGCCCGGCTACCTCCAGGTCTACTACAAGCAGATTGAGGAGCTGCTCACCAAGTACGGTGATATCTTCGAGATATGGTTCGACGGCGCCAACGGTGGCGACGGCTTCTACGGCGGCGCCAAGGAGAAGCGCAACATCGGCAAGGCGGACGACTACTACAAGTTCGCGGACGTGGTGAAGCTCATCCGCAAGCTGCAGCCCAACTGCATCATCTGGGGTGCCGCCGGCCGCGGCGACGCCTCCTGGGGCGGCTCCGAGCAGGGTTTCGTCAAGTACCCCTACTGGAACGTCATCAACACCGCCAACGCAGCCAACGAGCGCCATCCCCGCACCCTGGCCGACACGCCCGACGCATCCGAGAAGTGGCTCGCGCTGGAGGCTGACACCACCATCAACGGAGCCGGCTGGTTCTGGCATCCCAACCAGGCAGGCCGCGTGAAGAACCCGCAGAAGCTCATGGACGACGTGTACATGAAGAGCGTGGGCTACGGCGCCAACCTCATCCTGAACGTGGCCGCCAACCGCGACGGCGAGCTGGACCCGGCGGACGTGGATGCGCTGCTGCGCTTTGGAGAGGCGCGCCGCAAACTGTTGGCCAAGGACTTTGCGCTGGGTGCCAAGGCCACGGCCAGCAACGTGCGTGGCGGCGACAAGAAGTTCGGCGCGGAGAAGCTGGTGGACAAGAACATCGAGTCCTACTGGTGCACGGATGACGGCGTGACCACGGGCGAGGTGGAGCTGCAGCTGAAGAAGCCCGCCACGTTCGACGTGGTGCGCGTGCGCGAGCAGATTCGCCTGGGCCAGCGCGTGCAGAACTTCGCCATCGACGCCTGGGTGGACGGCAAGTGGGAGACCATCGATGCCGAGGAAAACGGCGGCAAGAGCATCGGCAACCAGGTGATGCGCCGCGTGAAGCCCACCACCACGGACAAGGTGCGCCTGCGCATCACCAAGAGCCGCGCCTGCCCCTGCATCAGCGAGCTCTCCCTGCTGAAGATGCCGGATATTTCCTCCATCACGGCCCCCGCCGTGCAGGACACCGGGCTGGCCAAGGACAATTGGACAACCAAGAAGGGCAAGAAGGCCATCGACGGCAGCGAGGAAACCTTCTGGCATTCCGACAAGAGCCCGGCCGCCATCACGGTGGACATGGGGCAGAAGCAGAAGATTTCCGCATTCTCCTACACGCCGCGCCAGGACGGCACCGTGCAGGACATGACGGACCGCTACACCTTCGAGGTGAGCGTGGACGGCAAGAAGTGGACGAAGGTGAGCGAGGGCGAGTTCGGCAACCTGCGCGCCAACCCCATTGAGCAGCGCGTGGAATTCTCCCCCGTGGAGGCCCGCTACTTCCGCTTCAACGCCACCCGTTCCATCGAGGGCAGCGGCTCCTCCGCCGCGGAAATCAACATCTATCCCGCCAAGTAATCCACCATGTGGAAGTGGCACAAGAGCGCACCCGCCGCGCAGGAGGAACTTTGGCAGCAACGCCTCAGTTCCTTCCCCGGCGCGGTGGTGTCCGCGGGGTTCCAAGCCCGCACGTTGTCGCTGGATGTGTATGCGGAGGGTGCGGAGGAACTGCTGGTGCTTCAAGCCTGCTACGGCGGCAGCCTGGAGCGCCTGGAGGACGTGGACTGGGTGGCGGCCACCGCCCCTGAGAACACGCCGCCGCTCATCATACGGGACCGCTTGGTGATTTCTGCATCAGACGCCCCGGAGGTGCTGGCGCAGCTGGAAAGGAAATACCCCGGCCGCATCCTGCTCACCTTCCCCGCGGAACAGGCCTTCGGCACGGGCAACCACGCCACCACCTCCACCTGTCTGCGCCTTCTGTGCGACTGTGCACGGGAGCTGCGCGGGCGGGAGTGGACGCTGGCAGACATAGGCTGCGGCACAGGCGTGCTGGCGCTGGCGGGGCTGCGCCTGGGTGCGGTGCGGGCCGTGGCGTTCGATTTCGACCCCAAGGCCGTGGAGGTGGCGGAGCGCAACATCAAGCGCAACGGCGGCGCGCCGAACCTGAAGCTGTTCCAGGCCGATGTGTTCAAGTGGAAACCCGCCAAAGCCGAGGTGGCAGACGTGGTGCTGGCCAACCTGTTCTCCGCAGTGCTGCAGAAGGCATTCCCGCGGCTGCTGAGCGCCATGAAACCGCAGGGCGTGCTCATTGTCTCCGGCATCCTGAACACGCAATGGGCGGAAACGCTGGAGGCCGCCCGGGCCGCCGGGCTGAAGCTGCATAAGAAAGTCTCACGGGGCAAGTGGACCACCGCCCTGCTCTCCCGCGCATGAACCTCCTCGCCATAGAAACCTCCGTTGCGGACGCCACCCTCTGCCTGTACAGGGACGGCGTCTTTGCCGCGGAATCTGCTTGGCATGCGGAGCGCAACCATGATGCCTACCTCTTTCCCGCCCTGCAGCGAGCGCTGGATGCGCTGGGCGATTCTGCGCTGGATGCGGTGCTGGTGGGGGCGGGACCCGGCAGCTACGGCGGCGTGCGCGTGGCGCTGGCCGCGGGCGTGGGTATCTCCATGGTGCGCGGTGCCAGGCTGGTGGCCGTACCGTCTTGGGACCAGCTGGCGAAAGATGGCACCTGTATCATTTCCGACGCCAAACGCGGCGGCTGGACCCTGCGCAAGCAGGATGGAGACATTTCCGTGATTACCACGGAAGAGCTGCACATCCTGCTGGAAAGCGGTGTGCCAGTGGCTTCGGTGGAAACCGCCGATGCTTTGCGGAAGCGCGGAGTGGACATAGCCCACAGCGGGCTTGTTCCCACAGCGCGCGGACTTGTGGAAACGTGGCTGGGCATGGACGAGGCGGCGCGCGCAGCCTTGGCAGCCAAGCCGGCAGAACCCATTTACGTGCGCCCGCCGCACATCACGGACGCCAAGCACAAACCCTGGGAATTCCCACGCTGACACCATACCGATGACGACCCCTCTCACCCAGCCCCACACCTGCCAACGCTGCGGCGCATGCTGCCGGTGGGAAGGCAACGTGTGCCTGACGGAGGGGGATATCACCGCCATTGCGGATTTCCTGCACATGGACGAGCAGGCGTTTATCAACCAGTACTGCCGCCTGCAGAGCAATCGCCGGGGCCTCTCGCTCACGGAAGCGGAGGACGGCGCGTGCATCATGCTCAATGCCGACAACACCTGCCGCATCCAACCCGTGAAGCCGCAGCAGTGCCGTGACTTCCCGCACAAGTGGAATTTCCCCGGCTGGGAGCAGCGCTGCCCGGGGTATGGAAAGGAGAACCGCGCATGAAGATGCAGGACTTCACAGATTTCCTCACCAAATCCGTGGCGTTCCTGGGGGATGTGCGCGCCACGGCGTGGGATGCCCTTCTTCGCGGTCACAGGTCGCTCATCCACGCCTATTCCAACCTGATAGCCTTTGCTGCCGATGCCCCGCGCCGCTTCATCCCGAAAAACGAGAGCGACCGCACGCACGCCGGCATCATCGCAGACCTCTTTGCCTCTATTCTGGGGCGTCTGGACAACCCGGCGCCGGAGCTGCTGTACGCGGCCCTGGACATCCTGCGCTACGATTTCCCGAACGTGGAGCACATATGGCTGGCAGAGCGCTTCCGCAGGTCCTATGAGGCGCACTACCCTCTGCAATCCACCCTGGCCGTGGCTGTAACCCAGCGCACGCAGGAGGAGCGCATTGCCCTGGCGCTGGAGGTGTACACACTCCTGCACCGCATCAAGGACCACGAGAGCAACCCCGAGCTCTTCGAGGAAGTGGCCAACGGTCTCAACCTCCCGGGAGCCGCGCGCATCATCGACAATCTGGTCAACACGCCCGGTCAGGTGGCCACGCGGCCCATGGAGAGCCTCTCCTTCTCCACAGACATAGCCTTCGGCAACGTGCAGCTGCCTGCCAGCGAGGATGGAGTGCGCTTCCGCGTGCTGCACTGCGTGAACGTGCTGCTGGTGGTCAACGACGGCATCAAGCCGATTTCCGCACGCGGACGCTACCTGCAGCAGGGCGACATGATTCCCCTCACCCAGGGGCAGAACATCGAGCTGGGCAGCTGCCACTTCAGCTACTCCACCATCCGCTCCCTGCTCCAGGCGCAGTACTCCGGCATGATGCTGGTGTACTATCTGGAAATGGAGGACGACATGGTTTCCATCACGCGCCAGCGTCCGCTCAACTGCATTGCCCGCCTGAAATTCGGCGTGCATGTGGAGATTGAAATCATGCGGCACGACGCCCAGTTTGTGCTGGACGGCAAGCTTCTGCACTACGGGGATTCCGTGGGGGCATCCTTCTACACAACGTTCACCGTACAGGGGCAAGGCCCCTTCACCTTTGCCGACCTGCAGGACAAGGACCCCACCGGCCACAGTTTCCAGCTGGACCCCGGCAACCGCCGCATCCTGGTGAGCAACATGCCCTACATGAACCGCCCCGGCGCGCTCATGCTCACCCCCGGCCTGGCTCCCGGAACGGTGTTCGAGGTCATCTACTCCCGCCAAAGCAACACCGGCACGCTCCGCGTGCTGGAGGGCGACGCCCACAGCATCACCGTGGGCGACCAGCCCGTGCGCGGCGACACCTTGCTGATAGACGGCGACCTGATAGCGCTGAGCGCGGTGCAGTACCTGCGCTGCCGATTCTCGGCGGGCGTGCTGGAGGAGGAATCCAGCGCGGTGTCCACGCTGCGGGTGCGCGGCCTCACGCGGGATTTCGTGCGCTCAGGGCGCGTGGTCAACAACATCGATTTCTCCCTGAAGCGAGGCGAAATGGCTTGCATCCTCGGCCCCAGCGGCTCCGGCAAGAGCACGCTGCTCTCCATGCTGGCAGGGCATCTGGCACCATCCTTCGGCAGCATCCAATACAACGGGGAGACCATGACGCCGGAGGCGGAGAACCTGCGCCGCTACATCGCCTTCATCCCGCGAGAGGACATACTCGACGAGGCCATGACCGTGGAGGAGCATGTGTACCAGGCCTCCATTGCGCGCCGCCCCATGCTCAGCCCGGCGGACCGCATGCGCCGCGCGCTCTCCGTGCTCAGCTTTGTGGGCATCTCCCACCTGGCCAAGCGCAACGTGGGCCGCGCCGGCGAGCGCACGCTCTCCGACGGCGAGCGCACCCGTCTCAACCTGGGGCTGGACCTCACCGGCACGGCGGAGGTCTACCTCATTGACGAACCCATTAGCGGGCTCTCCTCCGGCGATGCGGAACGCGTGATCCAGACGCTGGAGAACATGACCTACGGGCGCATGCTCATCTGCACCCTGCACCGCCCCGCGCAGGTGCTGCTCAACCGGTTCGACAAGGTCATGGTGCTGGATCCGCACGGCAAGATGGCATTCTGGGGGACGCCGCAGGAGATGATGGACTACTTCCGCGAGGCCGCGGAGGAACTGGGGCTGTACGTCACCAAGGAGGCCATTGCCGCCGGCGGCGCGGATTACGTGTTCGAGGTGCTGGACGCACCCTTCCGCGCGCTGGAGAACCGCAACGATGTCTCACCCGATTTGTGGCAGGAGCGATATGAGCTGTACACCTACCGCAACGCGGTGGAGAGCGCGACGGCAGAGCCGGCCAAGGAGCAGGCCAAACCCATTCCCCACATGCTGCACCGCCGCCCCAAGGAACTGTGGCGCCTGTTTGCCCTGTGGGTGTCCCGCACCTTCCTGTCGCGCTTGCGCAGCCGCATGGGGCTGTACGCCCTGCTGCTGGAAGGGCCGGTTCTGGCGCTGTTGATAGCGGGCACGCTGCGGGCCGCCACGGATACGCCGTACACGTTCTACAAATCCCTGCACGTGACGGAGTACCTGTTCCTATCCCTGGTGCTGGCCATGTTCTTCGGGCTCACGGACTCCGCGTGCGAGATACTGCGGGACCGCCCCCTCCTGCGGCGCGAAAGCAACTACAAACTCTTCACCGGCGGCTACCTGCTGGCCAAAACCCTGGTGCTCACAGGGATTGCGGGGGTGCAGTGCGCGCTCTACCTGTGGGTGGGCAACGCCGTGCTGGATATCTACGGCATGTTCTGGGAACACTTCCTGGTGATGCTGCTCACGGCGTTCGTGGGCATATCACTTTCACTGTGCGTATCCGCCTTTGTTCGTTCGGAGCGCACGGCACTCAACATCGTGCCTCTGCTGCTGGTGCCGCAAATCCTGCTGGCGGGAGCCCTGGTGCGCTTTGAGGAGATGAACGAGTTCAGCCCCAACATCCCGGCCGGAGTGCTGCCCGCCGCCATCGACCACAAGCTCTCCACCATGCGCCACCGCGTGGCCTACCAGGATGAGACCACCCACAACATCAGCTCCAAGCCCGTGCCCCTCATTGCGGAGTTCTGCCCGCTGCGCTATGCGTTCGAGATGATTTTCGTGATGCAGACCTCCGAGAACCTGTGGGACTTGGAAAACAACCGGGTGAACGACTTTCGAGACCAGCTCAAGGAACACGGTACGGAGGAGGACCTGCACTTCATCCAGCGCGCAGCCCTGGCATTCAACGGCATGGCTGCCAACAGCGAGGAGGCGCGCGACCTGTTGCGCCGCGTGCGCAAGGCTGCCCTCACCATGGACGAGAAGTTTCTGGACGAGCTATCCGCCGCACAGGAAACCCGTACGAAACAGAAGACGGATATCCCTGCGGAATTCTACTTCTCCAACCGAAAGCTCGCCTCCGTGCGAGAAGGCGTGAAAACCGCCCGCAAGGACGACCGACAGGACGAAAACCGAGGTTTCTTCCTCGCCCCTCGCCAGCCTGCCCCCTTTGCCAGCTTTGACCAGGACACCGACAGCGGCTCCGTCTCCACCGTCATCAGGAACACCGTTTACCTCTTCGTCATGGGGCTGGTGCCCATCCTGCTCGCATCCCGCCGTCTCCGCGCCATTTGCAGGGGGAAATGATGCCGCATCCAGAAGAATGCGGGCAAACCGGCACCAATATCGCTTTCAATTGGGAACCGCATCACCATGCAGATTGGATGTTTGGCGCCCCTCCCTGAAAATACCGGGCACGGACAATCCATCAGAAGTCAGCGGAAAATACATTGGACTCTCCGGATGGAACATGGTTCCCGCCCACTCATGGCGGAAGTTCCTTTCCTGAACAGAAAACATAGACGTTGCAGCCTGTGGAAGATTCTTTCTCTTCATTTCTCGGAGGAAGGGTATGGTTGATGCGAGAGCAATGGCACCCAGCACCACGCAAAGCCTCGCGGATTTGGGCGCGGACGCCAGAAAGTACACTATCACGAAACCATACAGCACAGAGAACTTGTACATCCATTCGTTCACCCCGTTGTCTGCGCCGTACCATATCACAATGAGCATGGGGCACAGGCATGCCGTGACAAGGAGGTACGTGTTCCTGTTGCACCAATACACTGCCAGGGGAAGCAACATGCTTAGCAGGATGGAGGCAATGCAGCAGAAAACACCGAATGCGTCGGGTTCCGAAGCATAGGGTGTGTTGAATGTGAAGGCGAACCAACAACCGCTGACGGAGCCGTAGAAAACCAGGGCGGCGGCGACAAGCAAAAGGCAGGGGTAGATTTCCACGGACGAGAAAATCCCCTTGATCCCGGACACGAGGCCATCCGTGCAGTGGTCCCTGTATACCATCAGGAGAAGGAAGGGTATGGTGGTGGCGGCAATCATGGGGTGGAGCACCGCGAAACAGGACGCGATGAGAATCATGGGGCCGAGCGGGCATTTGCGCGGCATTAGGACGGAAAGCACCAGGCAGGTTGGGATAAAATAGTGGAAGGTGTTGAAAAATTGCGTCAATGGGGAGGGCATGCGAAAATGTACGCCCATAACGGCATCCTTGATAAACACAGTATTGAGCACATCATCCACGGTTCCTGTCAACGGAGAAATAAACAATATGGCACCCCAGAAAAACAGGGTGCGCCATACCCCCAGTTTGGAATGCAGGGCAAGGCATATCAGCAGCATTCCCAGAAAGCACCACAATTGGAGAAACACGCAGGAGCACGCCGGGAACCAGGAAGAGAGCAACCCGGCCGGCAGCCAGAACATCAGGGCGTACACTACGTAGCGCCCGTCCGGCATTTGAACAGGCCATTCCTGACGGATGATTTCATCGTACAGAGGGTTCCGCACTATCAGGTCGTAGCTTTGCACGATCCTCCCATCGAAACCGATAAGGAAAACGCATACCGCGCACAACAGCGCGTAGATTGCCAAATGGAAGAAAGTGGCGGGCTTTGATGCTGGCTGCGCCATGGCAGATTCGTCCCATGACTGGAATGCCTGGCGAATGTGCCAATACCAAACAGCCAAGAGCACAGCGGCAAGGGGATACGTCAACCACGGCTGAAACCAACCGCACAGCCAAAGGATTACGGGGAGAAGCAAATACATTTCTGCGCAGAGCGCGACCTGTTTGAATGATATCATTTTCTTCATAACGGTGATTATTGTTCTGTTTTGCTTGGGATAATCCTCCAGAAGGCGCAATTGGGAACCTCTGCAGCCAGCTCAAAGGAGACGCGCGCCAGCCCGCCCCCTTCGGTAGCTTCGACCAGGACACGGACTCCGGCTCCGTCTCCACCGTCAAGCGGGACAGCATTTATCTCTTCATCATGGGCCTCGTCCCCATCCTCATCGCCTCCCGCCGCCTCCGCGCCATCTGCGGGGGAAAGTAAAATTTGGTTGACACCCAATACTCGCTCATGTTATAAGGGGGGCACATCCATCTGCAAGACGCTATATCTCCTTTTTCTATCAAACAATAGGCGGCAGCGCACCTCTCACCATGAAAAGCAGCATTATATCGTCAAAACACATAATCACATGCGCAGAAGCATATCTTCTGCTTCCCGTTGTATTGTGGATCTGCGGGTGGCTTCAGCCCTGGTTGGCCTACCCTCTAACAATGTTGCTGATTGTGGCGTTTATTTGCCATGCCCTGCGTCCGCACTACCCCGGACCGGATTTGGATGACTCTCCCCACGGCAAACAAAGGCCGTTGTTTTTTTACCACTTGTGTATATATGCCATCCTCTGTGCCATTGCTGTTTTTATGATAGGCTTTGACGGACGGATCATGCAAAGCTACGACCTAATGGTGAGAGGCCCCTTGTACGATGAAGTCATCCGGCAGGAATGGCCTGTCCAAATGCCGGACGGCTGCTATATACGGTATGCACTGCCGTTCTGGCTGCCTGCAGGATTGGCGGCATCCTGGGTACCGTCCCTGACCACTCCCTTCCTGCAACTCTGGTGTACATTAGGATTGCTACTCATTTGCCTAGTCCTCCATGCAAGGCTAGGGCTCGGAAGGACCCTTCTGTTTTATGCTGTCATCTTCTGCATTTCTCCCCTGACGGGAACAGTGGATGACGTGTTGAACACAATCTTCATCAAAGATGCGATCATGGGGGTACACCTTCGGATGCCCTCCCCATTGACCCAGTTTTTCGACACTTTCCACTACTTTATCACGACATGCCTCGTGCTCTCCCTGTTAATGGCACACAAGTTGCCCCTTGGCAAACTCATTCTTGTCACGGCATGCTTTGCGGTCCTTCACCCCATGGTGGCTGCTCAGCTCATTCCCTTCCTTTGCCTTCTCTTGTACAGGGATCATTGCCAACAGGGAGGGGTCATGGACCTGGCCAAGCGCATTATCAAAACGCCTGAGCTATATCCGAGCATTGTTTTTGTCGCCTTGGCCCTAACCTTTTATTTTTCCAGCGGGGGATGCTGGTTCGGGCTCACTTTCTTTACCCCGCACGGCCCTGCGTTCAATGCCTTCGGCATCTCCGCGTGCATTACTGGCATTCTATTGACTATGCTGCTTCCCTTGGGAGTATATTGGTGCAACCATGACAAGAACCTTATCATATGTGCGTGCATATGCCCTGTTATCATGCTGCTCTGGTACGGCTCATACATCGGCATCAACGAATGGATGTACAAGTATTCGGTCCTGTACGGATTCGTCATTGCATACGCGCTAGCCTCTGCCAGTATTAACCGGAGATTTTACATGGTTGTGTCCTTGATCGCTTTGACTTCTTCCCTTCCCTTTCTGCGCGTCATGAAGAAGAAACAGCTTCCCGATGCCGCCAAAAACATGTTCTCTGTTCAAGAAAAGAATTTCCGCCACGAATGGAAGGGCACGCTATATCATCCGGAAAGCAACATCTATCCTCCCTTTACCGCGGAATCACTCCATCTCCAGTTCCTGTTCAAACAGCACCTGCGATAGAGAGGCCTGATTTGACATGATCACAATGCGGGCACGCATCTCGCCCCCTCTACTGACACGCCCGCCTACACACAGCCAAAAGCGCCCATATTATATGCGGCATAGCCGTTTAGGGTGTGCGCTGCATGCGCCGCATCATGCTCAAATATGGGCACCCCCTTTGAACCAATGCCGCAAAGTGTAGTACAGCAGGCAGTTGCGTGCGTTTTGAAGGGCCTTGGGCGAAACACGCGGTGATGGTGCGGTGTAGTGGATAGGCACCTCTATCCAATTGCGGTGCCGGCAGAGGTAGCGCAGCTCCGTCTGGTAGAAATGCGCCTTGCTTTTCAGCGGGTAGGCCAGTATCTTCTCCATCACTTCATAGCTGAACGCCTCGTACCCGCTGGTTACGTCCTTCATGGGGCAGCCCAGCAGCACGCGAGCGAGAATCGAGCCGAACTTCGACAGAAAGCGACGGCTGAATGGAGAGCCCACCATGGAGCCGCCGTTGATGTAGCGGGAGCCGAACGCGCACTCGTTGCCTTCCGTCATGGCCCGCACAAAGGCGGGGATGACGCGCGGGTCGTGCGAGCCGCCGCCGTCCATTTCCAAGATGAAGTCCGGGTGTTCCTTCATGGCCTCCCGGAAGCCGCGCAGGTAGGCGTCCACCACGTTGCGGTTCTCGGGTGCCCACACATAGCGGAAGCGAGCGTCCTCCCTCCCCAGGGCCTCGCAGAGCTCCGGGGTGCGGTCCTTGCTGGCGTTGTCCACCACCAGGTACACCGTCACGTTCGGAAAGTCGGAGAGGGCCTTCTTGA
>CALCWC010000089.1 GCA_937905985.1 uncultured Verrucomicrobiales bacterium
CCCGCCTTGCCTGCCACGGCGTAGCGCAACGCGCGAAGACGGGTGCGGGGTGGATTAGAACTCCGTCCGCAAATTAACCACGCCTGTTACCACCAATCATTGCACCACGCCCTATAGGTGACATGCAACCGAATTCCTGACCCCAGATTTCCGATTTCCCCATACCCCACCCCGCAACCATGCGGGTTAGCGCTCCGCTACCGGAGCACTATGGGATGGCAATGATTTAGTCTCAAATCTTACGATTTTTCAGCGAATTTTATCGCGAAACACCCCGCGCGGCGTGCAGCCGTGCGGGGTGGGCAAGGGGTGAATGGAAAATTTCCTCAGCTGTTGAGCTGGGCGAGGGCTTCTTCCGCGAGAAGTTTGCAGCCGCGGAGGTCCAGCTTGCCGGTGGGCAGCATGGGAATGCTTTCCACAGGCACGATGTACTTGGGAGCCCAGAGGTTGGGGATGTTGGCCTCCATGAGCTTGGCGCGGATCTCACCGAGGATGGCCTTTTCCTCTGAGCTGCGCTGGTGTTCCGGCAAGGTGGAGAGCAGGACGAGGGCCTCGCCCTTCTGAGCATCCGCCACGCCGGTGACGGCCACCTGCACGCCGTTGGATTCCACATCCAGCTGGAGGGCATCCACAATGGCCTGTTCCACGCTTTCGTGGGGCACCATCTCGCCGCCCACCTTGGAGAAGCGTGCCAAGCGGCCGCCAAGCGTGATGAAGCCGTTGAGGTCCATCTTGCCGATGTCTCCGGTCTTGAACCAGCCGTCGCGGAAGATGTCGCGGTTGAGTTCCGGGCGGCCGATGTAACCGCCGAAGATGTTGGCCCCCTTGAGCCAAATCATGCCCTGCTCGGTGAGCGGGAGCTCGCGGGATTCATCGTCCACATCGGTGATGCGCACGGCGATGCCGGGGAGTACGGCGCCGATGCTGCGCTTGACCAGTCCGGGCACGTAGAAGGCGGAACCTGCCAGCGGCGGGGCGTCCGGCACGTTCACGGCGCACACGGGTGCCGCTTCGGTGAGGCCGTAGCCCTCCAGCAGGGTCACGCCGCAGCGTTTCTTGAACTCGTCCTCCAGCGCGGGCTGCAGCTTTTCCGCGCCCACGATGAAGTGGCGCACGGAGCGGAAGGTGGTGTCGTCTGCGCGGCGGAGCATGGCGCGCGCAAAGGTGGGAGTGGCGCAGGTGAGGGTGAGCTTGTAGCGCTTCACCAAATCGCAAAGGCTGCGGGCTTCCGTGGGGCTGGGGAAGGCGCAGGTGCCGAAGCCCGTGAGCAGGGGAAGCATGGTGGTGATGGTGAGGCCGAAACTGTGGAACACGGGCAGGCTGGCCAGGAACTTCTCGTCGTTGCCCAGCTCGAAGCGCGCGAGACACTGCGCGGAGTTGGCCAGGATCATGCGGTGGGTGAGCGCCACACCCTTGGGCTCGCCGGAGGAGCCGCTGGTGAAGAGCAGCACCGCCTCGTCGTTGTCCTTGCGGGCATCCGTGTTGAACATGCGGCAAATGAGCGCGGCGGGTGCGGCCTTGGCCAGCAGCACATTGCGCACCACGGTGGCCTTGCTCAGCCCGTGCAGCAGCGTTTCCACAAACACCAGGCGATCCTCCGGGGGCCAGGGGAAGGTGGGCAGCTTCTGGCGGAATTTGGAGGCGGTGATGAAGTGCTCCACGCCGGATTGGCGCACCGTGCTCTCAAAGGCGGATTTGGTGGAGGCGTAGTTCACCATCACGGGGGTGATGCCGGAGAGCAGGCAGGCCACGGTGGCAATGGTGCAGCCGGGGCCCGGCGGCAGGATGACGCCCAGACGCTTCTCATTCGGGAACTGTTTGCTCAGCCAGCGGGATACCGTCATGGCCACGCCCAGCAGCTTGTAGAACGGCAGGCTGGTGTGCGTCAATCCGTCGATGACTTCCGCCTTGGGGTGCTCCTTCATGGATTTCACCAGCAAGGTGGCCAGGGAGGAGGAGAGCAGCGGGTGTGCGGCGAAGAGTTCCTGCCCCTTCTGCAGCCATGCGGCCAGCAGGCGCTCGCCGGTCTGCGGGCCGGGTGCCAGCTGCGGCAGGATGCAGAACTCCTGCCGGTACGCACCCTCGTCGGGCGCATCGCGGTAGAGTGTCCGCAGGTCGTCCCCGTAGTACGCCAGGAACAGCGGAATGGGGGAAATGTGCAGGCTGCCCACCGTGGAAAGGAAAGGCGACGGAACATCGGCAATGCAGCCGCGGGTTTTGGCCACGTGCCCCGGCAGGAACACCACGCTGCGGCCCTTGGCCATCTCGTTGCGGATCTGTTCGCGCACGGCGCGCGGTGTGGTCTTGCGGAAATCGAAATACTCGATGTTCCCACCCCTGCTTTTCAGGAAGTTCATGATGTTTTCTGCAGGCGGGTAGGTGGGGTCCACCAGGTATGAGACTTTGCCGCCCAGCAGGTGGTGCAGGGCCTTGCCTGCATCAATGCTCAGGCGGTTCGGCATGTAGAAGCCGGGGTGGATGATGTTCTCCTGTCCGGTGACGTTGAAGGTGGCCATATCGGGTGGGGGATTCGTTTTGGCGGCGGGCTCTCCCCGCACGTGTCGCGGGTATCCTACCACAATTCCCGCTCCATTGCCAGCGTAATCGCACAGAGTGCCAGCGGCGGCTTGACACGCCGCCCCGCCGGTGCTACCCTGAGAGTCTAACCAAGGAGACAATCATGGGATTATTCGACAACATATTGGGCTCCCTGATGGGGGGCAAGGTAGGGGATGTCCTTCGCACGGACTGCCCCAAGGAGGTACTTCCCGCGCTGGAGAAGCTGCTGGCTGATTCCGATGCGGTAAAGACCATTACCGCCTACGTGCAGGACTGCATGTCGGGTGCCGCTGACTTGTCGGTGGACGCGATTATGCAGCTACCCTTCAAGCAGGCTCTATCAGATTTGGTGAAGTCCAACCCGCAGCTGGCGGAACACCTGGTGGCCACCGCCAAGAACAAGCTCGGCATGTAACACCGTCAAACAGCCAAATCAAAAAGCCCGTTCGGCAAAATGCCGAACGG
Source organism: uncultured Verrucomicrobiales bacterium (assembly GCA_937905985.1). Taxonomy (GTDB): domain Bacteria; phylum Verrucomicrobiota; class Verrucomicrobiia; order Verrucomicrobiales; family Akkermansiaceae; genus Akkermansia. The sequence continues at coordinate 3,025 of CALCWC010000089.1, forward strand.
GCTTGAAAATTCTGCGCGCTTGGCGCGCCTGGCCTGCAAAATCGTCAATCTCGTCAGGCTTTGAGCTCGTTGCCCAGCTCGATGATGGAGTATTCCCCCGGGCTGAGGCGGTAGACAATCTGCAGCACGTTGCGGCGTGCATTGCGGTACAGCACAAACGGCTTGCCGGAGATTTCCAGCTCCATGATGGCGTCCTCCTTGTACATGGTGCGCAGGTCGTAGCCCTCGCGGGTGATGCGTACGGGCTTCGGGTCCTCGGGGGCGTCGATATCCACCTCCTGGTCCAGCACGTCCTCATGGTACACGGTCTCGTCCAGCTTGCGGATACTCTCGGAGCGGTGCGGGCGGTAGTGCTTCATCAGGCGCGTCTTGTGCTTGCGCATACGGCGCATGATTTTCGTTACCGTCTCGTCTATGGATGCATACATGTCCGTGCCCACGGTGGAGGCTTGAATGGTAATGTGGTCCGCGCAGTAGAGTACGATTTCTGCCATCTGTCGGTCTTTCTGCACATCCACCACCACACGCGCTTCCACAATGCGCGGGTAGTCGATATGGATGGCCTGAATCTTCTTGGTGGCGAAATCGCGGATGGCGTCGGTCACGTCAATGTGACGCCCCGTTACGGTGATGTTCATTGCTTCGTTGGACATAATGTTCTCCTTCTTAGTTTCGTTATGTGCGCAAAAGGCGGGAAGGCCTCTTGCAATAGCTATCCTAGCCGCACGGCTGGTTTTTTGCAAGAAAAATCTTCACGCCAAGCCGCATTATGTTGGAGGAGGGTGATGAAAATGCGGGGAAAAATGAAACAGGTGGGTGTTGACGTAAAAACGGCCTGCGCGCTCACGCTTTGTCCTTGCGGTGGGGGGGTGAATATGCTAGAGTACCGTGCATGTCAAAATACGAAGGCGAGCAGGTGCTGGTGGTGCCGCGCGATGCATTTAACGCAGTGGGTGCGTTCAACGGCGTGCGCCGCAACCCGGAGGAGTACCTGGCAGCCTTCCTGAAGCCCGGCGTGGCGCGCTACATGGACCGCGCGCTTGCCGAGCAGAGCCCCGAGTTCAAGCAGCTCATCGCCTATGCCATCTTCTGCCGCAACGGCAAGATACTGGCGTACTCCCGCACCTCCAAGGGAACGGAAACCCGTTTGCACGACAAGTGGTCGCTGGGCATCGGCGGCCACATCAACCCCATTGACGGCCTGACCGACAGCATTCACACCTACCTGACGGGCATGGAGCGCGAGATCCGCGAGGAAATCAGCATTCCGCCCGCTGTGAGCCAGGAGCTCTACGCCGTCATCAACGACGATACGGACGAGGTGGGCTCGGTGCACCTGGGCATCGTCCACCGCTTCGAGCTGGAGGAGGGCGAGGTGGCGGCCAACGAGAAGAAGCTGGACAACCTGGGCTTCCGCACGCTGGAGGAGCTGGCGGGCCCGCTGTATCCCAAGTTGGAAAGCTGGTCCACCATCTGCGTGGATGCGCTCAAGGAGGACGCCCGGTAAACATTTCACGAATACAGATAAATCAATGAACACGAAGACGAGCATATTGGCATTGGCGGCCCTGTGCGGGCTGTGCGCGCCGCAGGCGCTGGCAGACAGGAACAGCGACTACTGGGCCCCGCAGAACATGGCTGCGCGCCAGTGCACCTCCGTCCACATCGTCTTCTTGCCCAGCGTGCCGCGCCACACCGCCGCCTACCAGGAAATGGTGGTGGAGAAGAGCGCGCCCGGCTCCTATTTCTGCTGCAACAACTTCACCAACGGCTACATCGGCGTGCAGGAGCTTGCCGAGCGCCCGGACGGTCCCCCCAAGCGCGTGGCCATCTTCTCCGTGTGGGATGCCCAGGACAGCGGTGACAACCCGAATGCCGCGCCTGAATCGGAGCGTGCCCAGCTGGTGCAGCGCGGCAAGAACGTGCACACCACGCGATTCGGCGGTGAGGGCACCGGCGGCAAGTCCATGCGCGAGTTCAACTGGAAAGAGGGGCAGCGCATCCGCACGCTGGTGGTGGAGAAGCCGGACGGCGAGAAGTTCCGCCAGATTGCCGGCTATTTGTACAATGAAGAGACCCAGGAGTGGGAGCTGCTGAGTTGCTGGCGCGTGCAGGCCCTTCACCGCGGCTTGGGCGGCGGCTGCGGCTTTGTGGAGGATTTCCGCCGCAACGTGGAATCCAAGAAGAATGAGCGCCGCGCCACCTTCGGCCCCGCCTTCCGTTGGGTGGGCAACGAGTGGAAGCAGGCCACCGAATTCCGCTTCACACGCGATGCCAACCCCAACAACGAAATCAACTGCCGCCTCAATCCCAAGCTCGGGTACTTCTCCCTGGCAACCGGCGGCAAAATCGCTCCGGAACCGGATTTCAAGCCCTTTGATGTGAAGCCGCTCACCCCGCTGCCGGAGGCCAAGGAGCCCGATGAGAAGGTGATGAGCATCATCAACGCGCCCAAGCTGGAGCGCGTGGAATACACGGACGACGGAGCCAATATCTGAGCCGTTTGATTCACCCCGTGTGGGTCAGGTTAGAAAAAAGAGGCCGCACTCAAATGGTGCGGCCTTCTTTGTCGCGGAACGAGCCGCAAAGGATCATGATGATGTCGATAACCTGCCACACCACAAACCCGCCGAGCGTGAGAAATTGCAGGATGCCCGTCCACACCTTGCCGGCGTAGATGCGGTGCACGCCGCCGAGGGAGAACAGGATGAGCAGGGAAAGCAGGAATGCAGTGGTTCTGGAACGCGTGCTGTATTTTTCTTCCATGGGAGCGAATGAGGGTTGTTATATGTGTAGGATACCCCCCGTGCGGCATCCGTTCAAGAAATGTTTGCGGAGGGAAAGTTAGCCGTGGTCAACGGATGAAGTTGGTGGTGGCGCGCGGAATTTGTTGTGCGGGCGGCAGTGCGGCGAAGGCCTTGGCGGCGCGCGCCATGTTGGCTCCCAGCTGGCGCATGATGGCCAGCCCCTCCTCGTCCTTCAGCACCTCCTCCGGCGCGTTGCCGTGCACCTCGTTCCAGTAGAAGGAGGACACGATGGGCATCTGGTTGATGGTGAAGTGCTTTTGGATGACATCCAGCGTGGCGAGCGAACCCGCGCGGCGGGATGACGCCACCGCCGCCGCCGGCTTGCCCGTCAGCAGCCTGCCACCCGCCACGGAAAGGCGGTCCATCACGCCCATCAGGCGCCCGCTCGGGTGGCCGTAGTACACCGGGGAGCCGAACACGAAGCCCTGCGCGTCCTTGGCTTTCTCGATGATGTCGTTGCATCCGTCGTCCTTGAACACGCACTTGCCCGTACCGCTGCGGTGGCAGTATCCGCACGCGGTGCAATCGAAGGTGGGGCCGCTGCCGACGTGGATGATTTCCGCGCGCACGCCGTTCTTCTCCAGCTCCTCCGCCACCACGGAGAGCGCGGTGTACGTGCAGCCTTTTTCATGCGGGCTGCCGTTGATGAGCAGCACCTTGCAGGTGCCGGCGGGGACGGCGGGTTCCGCCGCCTCCACGCCCAGTGCCGCCGCCGCGAGCGCGCCCCCGGCCACGCCCGCCTTTGCCAAAAAGTCTCTTCTGTTTGCCATGCTGGAATTTGTACACCCAAATCCCTTGGGCGTCAACCAATAATACACACCATGGGCAGGGTATGTATAAAAATGGCCAGCACACCAGCCAAACAGTTCGGGCACTATGGCCCGGAAGCGGCCGACTCCCTTTCTCCCACCAATGAAAAATCGCGTTTTTCATGAGTGATTTCCTTTGTAATCTATTTAACGTTAATAAAAAGCATAATATTTAAAAAATGGGTTTACAGGAATAACGAGCGGTGATACAATGAAGTCACGGGATGACCGCCGACCGCCCAGTTTCGCTCGAACAGAAAATCCTTCGCACCATCAGGCGCAAAGGGCGCGGCTCTGTTTTCATCAACAGTGATTTTTATAAACTGGGCACGGACACCGCCGTTGCCTGGTGTCTTCGCAAGTTGAAAAATGCCGGGATAATCCGCTTTTTGCTCAGGGGGGTGTACGACTACCCTAAATTCAGCAAGCTGCTGAACGAGGACTTGGCACCGGACATGCACCGCGTGGCTCACGCACTGGCGCGCAAGCACCGCTGGAACATCCTTCCCTCAGGCAATACGGCTCTTCAGTACTGGGACCTGAGCACCCAGATTCCGCTGCGTCTGCTATATTGCTCCGATGGGCCAAACAGGTGCTACAAGATAGGGAACCGCACGTTGGAGTTCCGCCATGTCTCCCGCAAGGAAAGCAATCTTCTCAGCGCAGAATGCGAAATGTTTATCCAAGCTGTCAAAGAGCTTGGCGCACGCTGCATGAAAAAGCCGTACATCGACAAATGGGCGGACATCCTGACACCCCTGCTCCGAAAACAGTTGCAGGCCGAGCTTCCCCGCCTGGCATCGCGGGAAAGGGAACTCATACGGAAAATCATAAACCATAACCAATGAACACGTTTATCAAAAGACCCGCCGGCGAGCGGGAGGAGATTTTCTACCAAACTGCACAGCACCTGAACATGGAGCCCGCCGCCGTGGAGAAGGACTTTTGGGTGTGCTGGGTGCTGCGCGAGCTATTTCGGTCGCCATTGGCGCACTCCGTGATATTCAAGGGCGGCACCTGCCTTTCCAAGGTGTACGGCCTGATAGACCGTTTCTCGGAGGATATCGACCTCATCCTAAACTGGAGCGGGGCAGAGATTGTGAAGGAATGGCAAAGTTCCGACGGCAAGGTTGGCAGGAAGAAAGTGATGGAGGCCTTGGATGAATGGAATGTCATTCAAGTGGCGGGCACCATTCTGCCTACAGTGCAGCAATTCTGCGGAGAATTGTGCAGCGCTTCCGTTCCGGAAAAGACACCGGAAGTTGTCTTGATCAACTATCCCAGAATCTTTGAGAGTGCCTACATTCGTCCCGAGATCAAGCTGGAGATAGGCCCGAAAGCGGCATGGGACCCCAACGAAGCGCATGTCATCAAGCCGTATATTGCAGAACAATACCCCCATCTGCTGAACGATGCAGAGGTGGAGGTTCGCGCCACAAGCGCCGAGCGTGCATTCTGGGAAAAAGTAACGATACTCCACGCGCAGGCGCAACGCTCTTCCGAATTGCCGGAACGATACGCCCGCCACTATTACGATGTGGTCATGATGGCGCGGAATACCGTACTGAAACAACGGGCATACGCAGACGTCGAACTCCTTTACCGGGTTGCATCCTTCAAGCACTACTTCTACAGGGCTGGTTGGGCTGACTACCCCAATGCCAAACCGGGCAGCATGCATCTCATGCCTGCCGGACACATCATGGAAGACCTGCAGTTGGATTACGCTTCCATGAAGGGAGAAATGCTGGCCACCGATGCTCCCTCGTTGGAAAGCATATTGAGCGAGCTAAAAACGATCGAAGCCGAGGTCAACGCGCTGCAGCCCCTGCCGCTGGATATCAGAAACTATCCTGATATGCAGCCGTAGCGCGGGGGGTGCTCTCGATCACTCTGCCTTGAGAATGGCCAGTTTTTCCGGGTCCAGCTGCTCCCAGGGGAGGTTGGGCTTGGTGAAGTGGCCGTAGTTGGTGGTTTGGCGGAAGATGGGCTTGCGGAGGCCGAGCACGCGCTCCATGTCCGCCGGCTTGAAGGAGAAGGCCTTGAGCACGCGCTCAATGATGGTGGATTCCTCCACCTTGGCGCTGCCGAAGGTGTTCACATCAATCATGATGGAGACGGGAGACGCCTTGCCGATGGCGTAGGCCACCTGGAGCTCGCAGCGGTCGGCCAGTCCGGCGGCCACGATGTGCTTGGCGACCCAGCGGCACATGTACGCGCCGGAGCGGTCCACCTTGGAGCAGTCCTTGCCGGAGAAGGCGCCGCCGCCGTGGCGTCCCATGCCGCCGTAGGTGTCCACGATGATTTTGCGGCCGGTGAGGCCGGAATCGCCGTGCGGGCCGCCGACGACGAACCTGCCGGTGGGGTTGATGAAGAATTCGGTATCCGGGGTGACGAGTTCCGCGGGCAGCACGCGCAGGATGATATCCTTGCAGAAGGCGCGGATGGTGGCGTTGTCCACATCATCGCTGTGCTGGGTGCTGAGCACCACGTTGCGGATGCGGGCGGGGCGGCCCTGCTCATCATATTCCACGGCCACTTGGCTCTTGCTGTCCGGGCGCAGCCAGGGCGTGGCGCCTCCATGGCGCACCTTCGCCAGCTCCATCATGATGCGGTGGGCGAACATGATGGGGGCCGGCATGAGTTCCGGGGTCTCGTTGGCGGCAAAGCCGAACATGATGCCCTGGTCTCCCGCGCCCTGTTCCGCGCCTTCCTTGCCTTCCGCCGCTCGGGCGTCCACGCCCTGGGCGATGTCCGGGCTCTGGGTGGAGAGATAGTTGGTGATGTCAACGGTCTCCGCGTTGAACAATTCATCGTCCGCCGGTGTGCGGTAGCCGATGCTGCGGATGGTGTCGCGCACGATCTTGTCGTAGTCTATTTCAGCTGTTGTGGTGATTTCACCGGCGAGGATGACATGGCTGTCCTTGACGAGCGTCTCACAGGCAACGCGGCTGGCGGGGTCCTGTTCCAGGCAAGCGTCCAGGATGGAATCGGAGATAAGGTCGGCCACTTTGTCGGGGTGGCCTTCGCCGACGGATTCGGAAGTGAAGATGTGGAGGTGCTTCATTTATTCGTAATTGGTAAAGGAGAAATCGGTGAGGCCGCTGGGGAGCTGGTCCTTGGCGCGGCCGAATTCGGCCATGGCGGAGGTGGAGATGACAGCAGCCTTGTTGCTGAGTTCCGGGGAGCGGTCCAGCATGCACTGGAAGACGTCCCAGAGCAGGGTCATCTCGTTTCGGAACTGGGAGCTCTGGATGAGGTAGTGGCGCATGCCGCGGTTGAAAAGCGCGCGGATTTCATCATGCGTGAGGTTGCCGCTCTGCTTCTGGTGAAGCTCTGCGGGGTCCTGCTTCTGGCATTCCGTGCGTGCGATGAGGTTGGCGCGCTGCTGCATGAGCTGCACATCATACGCATCCTTGCGCATGGCGGCCAGCAGGCGCAGGTGGTCCTTCCGCACCGGGCAGGTGCGCAGGCAGGAATCGTTGATGACCACATCGAAGCGGGCGGGTTCCTGAATGGCATCCAGAATGGCGGGCTTCACGGCGTCTGCGGGGTGCAGGGCCACGCGGGCATAGCGCTGGGCAAGCTGGTTGTAGAGTGCGGCGGTGCGGCGCCCCGGTTCCGCCACCAGGCGGTTGTAGTGGCACAGCACGGGCGCGCCGGGAACGGCGGTGAGGATTTTGTCGCGCAGCTTGTCGCTGGCCACGGAGATGGCGTTGCGGTGGTTCTGGTTGTGCTTGAGCAGTTCCTGCACCAGCATCATGCCGTAGGGGTCCTCCAGGTCCGCGTCGGAGATAAAGGGGTTGTCGAACACCAGGTGCACGCCGATGTTCATTTTGGCGTACTCCTCCAGCAGGGAGGTATAGCGGTCGAACGCTATCGGTCGGCGTTGTACGAACCAGTCCAGCGTCCACAGGCAGGGCGGCGCGCCCATCACGTTGTCCAAGCGGCGCACGCCCAGGTGGGCTCCCAGGTAGTTGCCTATGAGCTTGAGCGCGCGGTCGTATCGGAAAGCGCCGCCGACGGTCCAGGTGGCCTCCGGCACATAGTTTTCCGTGAGGTAGGCGAGCCGCTTGAGCGCCTCCTGGTCGTTGATGGCTTCAGGTCCTTGTTCGGTGTCGCTCATGGCTCGGGGTGGGGTAGGATGGATTCCCAGAAGAGTTGACCGTTGCGGTGCATGGCGTTCTCGTCCTCGGCGTCGTTGCGGAGGGCGATGCGCAGCAGGTCGAACACGATGGATGCGGCGTTGGAGATGCCACGCCCCTGCAGCTTGAAGTGGCGGAAGCCCATGTCGTACAACCGCGCGATTTCCGGCGTGTTGAGGGCCAGCACGCCCTTGGTCTCGTGCGTCAGCAGGGTGAACAGGTTCTGGCAGCCGTTCTTGCTCTGTTTCTTCTCGAATACCGAGCTGTCGTAGCCCGTGAAGTTGAGCGACATCTCGGAAAGGCTCTTGTAGTGGAACGGGCGCAGCGGGCAGTTGCGGATGCAGTACTCGTTAATCAGCAGGATGTAGCGGTCCTTGTTCTCCAGCTTCTCCAGCAGGTCGTAGTTCAGCACGTCGTCCGGGTGCACCATCACGTTGTCGTACTCGTCCGCCAGCTTCTTGTAGGCGTCCAGGTTGCCCTTGCCGCCACCGTTGGTGATTTTCAGGATGGAGGAGATGAGCCGCAGCTCCGGGAACTTCTCGCGGATGTGGTCGCGCAGCAGGTCGCTCGCCAAGATGACGGAGTTGCGCTTGGTGGGGTTGTGGCGTGAGAAGAAGGTGCAGATGGCGTTGCCCAGCGGGTCGTTCAGGTGTTCCTCCTGCAGGGCCAGGTTGGTGAAGGTGAGGAACACGGCTATCTTGCGCGCCTCGTACGCCAGGCCGGCGGCGCGGATTTCCTCCGCGCTGCGCAGCAGGTGCTGCAGCACGCGCCCGCTGTTCCACAAGCACAGCGGAGAGCCGTGCACCATGTGGAACGGCTCAAAACCCAGCAGCAGGCGGCAGTAGTCGAAGAACGACAGCAGCTCGCGGTCGTGCGTGAACGCACCGGATACATCCCAGTCCGCCTCCGGCCACAGTGGGTTCAAGTATGGGGAGTTGCCACTCATGCCCGCCTATTGTACCACATATCCCCGCCGGCTTCAAGCCATATTGCATCACGCCGCCCAGGCTGGCGCGATCATGGCTCAAACGGCTCTCCCGCGTTTTTCGTATGGCCTCTTTCCATTTTCCGCTTGCAAGTTGCCGCGCGCGGGGGTAGAATATCCCCGTTCGGGGTGCGGCTCGCGCCCTGCACGTCAACATTCAACCATCATCCATACCATGCCTGTACCTACTCAAGAACAGTACATCAAGATGCTCAATACGGCCAAGGAGAAGGGCTACGCCTATCCCGCCATCAACGTCACCACCATCGAGGTCATCAACGGCGCCCTCAAGGCGTTCGCCGAGGCCAAGTCCGATGGTATCATCCAGATTTCCCTGGGTGGCGGTCAGTTCGCTTCCGGCACCGCCGTGAAGGATTCCGCCATCGGCGCCATCGTGCTGGCTGAGGCCGTGCACCGCCTGGCTGAGAAGTACGACGTGCTGGTGGCCCTGCACACGGACCACTGCCAGGCCGACAAGATCGATTCCTTCCTGCGTCCGCTGATTGCGGAGTCCAAGCGCCGCATTGCCGAGGGCAAGGGCCCGCTGTTCAACTCCCACATGCTGGATGCCTCCGCCCTGCCCATGGCAGAGAACCTCAAGATCTCCAAGCAGATGCTCCAGGAGTGCGCCGAGGTCGGCATCGTCCTCGAGATTGAAATCGGCGTCGTGGGCGGCGAGGAGGACGGCGTGGACAACAGCGGCCAGCACGCCGCCAAGCTCTACACCTCCCCGGAGGACATGCTGCTCACCTATGAGACCCTCAACGGTCTGGGCGAGTTCATGCTGGCTGCCACCTTCGGCAACGTGCACGGTGTGTACAAGCCGGGTGCCGTGAAGCTTGAGCCCAAGATTCTGCGCGACGGCCAGAAGGCTGTGATGGACAAGCACGGCAAGGATATGCGCCTGGTGTTCCACGGCGGTTCCGGCTCCGACCTGTGCGACATCCGCGAGGCCATCTCCTACGGCGTGGTGAAGATGAACATCGACACCGACACCCAGTACGCCTTCTCCAAGCCCATCGTCATGCACATGTGCCAGAACATCGACGGCATGCTCAAGATTGACGGCGAAGTGGGCAACAAGAAGGTCTACGACCCGCGTTCCTACCTGAAGAAGGGCGAGCAGGGCATCTGCGAGCGCCTTCAGGTTGCCGCCTCCGACCTCCTGTCCGAGGGCAAGACCCTGTACGGCCAGATCTAAGGCGAGAAGCTGTAAGCGTTTCTCCATCCCCGCACCTGAAAGGGTGCGGGGATTTTTTCACGCCAACGCACCGCATGGGCATTTTCTTGCATCTTCTCAGCGTTTTCGCTTGACCGCGCGGGTGCGGGTGGTGTACCCTATTACCATGCGTTACCAAGGCGTACACAATTTTAAGTTGAAGAAGGGAAATGCACGGCGCGCGCCCCGCAGGAAAAAGGGATTTGCGCTTATTGCCACGCTTACGCTGATGATGCTGCTGGCCATGCTGGCGGTGGGCGTGCTGGCCATGGCGTCGTCGCAAAATCGCATCTCCATGCAGGCGGTGCTGCAGGCGCAGGCGCGCCAGCAGGCCCTGGTGGGCTTGGATGCCGCCATCGCGCAGCTGCAGATTGAGCTTGGCCCGGACCGCCGCGTGAGCGCCAGCTCCGGCATCCTGCAGAGCGACGACAACGCCACGGGCTCCCACCTGCTGGGCGTATGGGACAGCTGGGACGGCCCCATCTACGGCAAGAGCGCTTCCGGCCACGGCCAAATCCAGGCCACCTACACCCAGGGCCGCTCCAACATGTTCCGCCGCTGGCTCATCTCCGCCCTCAAGCCGGACGATACCCGCTCCATCAGCACGGCGGCGCAGCTGAGCAGCCGCAAGCCCGGCCAGCGCGTTTGCCTGCTGGGCGAAGGCACGCTGGGTGACACCGCGTCCCCCAGCCAGTACATCTACGCGGACATGGTGCCGCTGCCCCCGCTGAGCGAGAGCGACCCGAACACGGGCTGCTTTGCATGGTGGGTGTGCGGTGAGAACCAAAAGGCCAAGGTGGCCATCAAGGAGCCGGAGGAAACCAGCGATCCCATCGAGGTGCTGCACCGCACGTGGAACACCCCCGGCGCCGTGTTTGGCGAAGATGCGGGCTTGGGATTGCCGGACAAGTTAGACCGCCCGGAGCGCGTGCTCACCATGCCGGAGCTGCCGTTGCTCGGCGGTGCCACCGCGCCTGCCGGCATGCCGTACTTCTTTGATGCCACCATCTCCTCCCATTCCCTGCTCACCAATGTGCGCACCGGCGGTTTCAAGCAGGACCTCTGCATGCTGCTGGACAAGGATAGCCTCACCGGCACCGAGTTTGCCGCACGCAGCAACCAGGACTGCCCGATTGCCGAGGGCAATGATGTGCCCAAGGGTACCGAGCCCTCCATGCCCATCGGTTCCTGGCAAACCATGTACGCCTACTACAACACCTGGCCGGACGGCTCCGCCGTGGACGGCGCCTTTGCCGCACGCCTGCAGGGTGGCCTCTCCGGTGACCTCTACACCCGCATGAGCGGTTCCGGCACGGATGTCTCCGGAGGTTCCATCAAAAGTCCGGAAACCAGCGGCCAGATGTCCTTCTACGATTCCCGCTCCATGCTGGACTCCGGCAACACCACTGCCGGGTACGCCCGCACCCCCGTCATGCTGGCTTTCGTCAGCAACTACGCAATGATTTCCCAGCCGGCCAACGACGACCCGAACGATCCCAAGTTCCACCTGTGCATGGCGTATGCCCCCATGGTGCTGTGGTGGAACCCGTACAATGTGGCCATGCGCATACCCGGCCACAAGCTCTGGTCCTTCTCCGCACCGTACCGCCAGATTTGGCTCCGCAAGTACAACGGCATCCCCAACGAGGGCTACTACACCTTCGGTTGGCAGGAAATGGTCCGCCAGGTCGCCCAGGACAACTTCGAGTTCACCTTCGGTCGTGACAGCGGCGACTTCTTCGAGCGCGACGGCGGCGGCAAGGGCGATATTGTTTTCCAACCTGGAGAAATCCTCTTCTTCTCCCCTTCCAAGGGCCGCAGCCTTGCAGAAAAGCAGGCCGTGAGAACCAACCCCTGGCAGGAGGGCTACACTCCCAATGCCGTCAACGGCTACTACATGCGCCTCTACTCCAGTGTGCCTATCAACCAGATGGAAGGCACCACTGAATTTTCCGGCAAGTACCGCACCGAGCTTGCCATTGGCGCTGGTGAATACGTGCCCGGTAAGGTGGACCCCACCAAGCTGCCGGCAGACCCGCACGGGTGGTCTCTGGTACCTGGCCGCCCGGATTGCTTCACGGTGGTTGCAGGCTTTGGCGGCATGGAGGAAACGGAAACGCCAGATCCCTCTGACAACGCCGCGCTGAACGACAAGGGTGGCATCTCTCCGCAGCGCATGCTGTTGGGCTGGGTGAACCCCGGGGAGGGACAGCCGGACGGCAACACCGACCCCGATGAAGGAGTGGAGAAAAAGCACATCTCCGTGAGCGACCGCTACATCTGGAGCTCTGCCATGATGGACGACACCATGCCGTTCTTCTTCTGCTCGCTGGGCGTGGCCGCCAAGTCCGCCAACCTCAAGATGGACAACAAGGTGTACCCCGGCAAGGATTACCGCACCAAGATATGGCAGCACTCCAGCCCTGCCTTCTGGGGCAGCGCCATTCTGGACCCAGATGACCAGACCCGCCGCTACCACCCCTATCAGCTCGCAACCCTCAACGTGGGCAGCGGCCTCACTGCGGCCCCCATCGACAACATCGGCAACAACGGCATCCTTGGCATCACCAGCGATGGTGGTGAGCAGGTGTCCTTCGCTTCCGTGATGGAGCTGCCCATCCACCCGCCGTTCTCGCTGGCGGGCTTTGCGGGCATGCGTCTGCAGCCCGGCTGGTACAAGACCGCCGGCGGAGACCGCGGCGGCATTTCCCAGTTGCGCCGCATGCAGTACCAGGCCGGTGTTCCCGGCGTGGGCATCGGCAATGCCTTTGCGGACCCCTGCCTGCCGTCCGGTGATGTGTACAGCTACTTCGAGCAGCGCGAGCTGGGCATGAGCGTGACGGGCAACACCCACATCTTCGGTGATTTCTTCGACCATGGTCTGCTCATCAACGATGCGCTGTGGGACCGCTGGTTCTGTTCCTCTGTGTCTGATATGCCGGGCAAGGGCAGCAAGGTGAAGGCGGAGGATTCCCTCCAGAAGTTCATGAAGGGAACGGAGCCGCTGCCCGTGGCTCGTTACAAGAAGACCAACTCCCCCTACCGCGACGAGCAGGTGGTGGAGCAGATCATGAACGACGACGGCTGGATGAAAATCGCCCAGTACCTCATGATCGACGGCGGCTTCAACGTGAACTCCACCTCCGTGGAGGCATGGAACGCCGTGCTCCAGGGCCTGGCCAAGCGCAAGCTCGTTGCCCTCAAGGATGGCCGCCTCACGCTCGTGGAGCAGGGTAAGGGGCAGGATGAAGTCATCTTCTCCCGCTTCATGGCCTCCACCTCCGACAGGAGCCTGGATTCCCTCGGCGGCTACAGCGTCATGCAGGGCTCCGCCCAGCTGCGCTCCGGTGGCGGCGGCATGGCCTCCGCCTGGGGTGAGGTCCGCATGCTCCAGCCGGAAACCATCCGCACCCTGGCAGAGGAAATCGTCAAGCAGGTTCGCAAGCGCGGACCCTTCCTCAGCATGTCCGACTTCATCAACCGCCGTCTGGAGGCCGAGGGCGGGGAAAACGCCCTCAAGGGCGCCCTGCAGGCCGCCATCGACGCCACGGACGTGAACCAGGAGTTCTTCAGCGAGGTTATACTGAACCAGCCTGACGGCGGGCGCCTGTTCAAGTTCCCGCAGGCGGACGAGGGCTCCATGCACACGGCGGCTCCGGGCTACCTCATCCAGAGCGATGTGCTGGCCTCTCTGGGCAACATTCTCACCGTGCGCGACGACACCTTCATTGTGCGTGCCTACGGCTGCGTGCGCACCAAGGATGGTGCCGTGCTCGCCCAGGCGTGGTGCGAGGCCACCGTGCAGCGCGAGATTGAGTACGTCTCCCCGGAGAACGCTCCGGACGCAGCTGAATTCAAACCGGACGGCACCCGTGGGGAGACGAGTCTCAGCGAGGTCAACCGCCGGCTCGGCCGCAAGATGCGCGTGGTGGCATTCAAGTGGATGGACCCGTGGGACATCTAAGATTTACAATTGACGATTTGCAATTGACAATTTGTAATTTAAGGATTGGGACGCGGGGGAGCGAGCTGGCACTGGCGCAGGCGCGCCAGGCGGCGGCTACCCTGCAGCAGGTGCATCCCGGCCTGCAGTGTGAGCTGCGCATCATCCACACCGCCGGCGACCAGCGCACGGACATCCCGCTCTCCGAGGTCAACAAGGCCACCGGTACGGGCGACAAGGGCGTCTTCATCGCCGCCATTGAGGAAGCCCTCGCTGCTGGTGAAATCGACTGCGCCGTCCACAGCCTGAAAGATATGCCGGGGGCATTGGACCCGCGTTTCACGCTGGCCGCCGTGCTGCCGCGCGAGCAGGCGGAGGATGTGCTGGTGGAGCGGGAGGACGCGGATGCCGCGCATCCCGTGGTGGCCACGGGCAGCGTGCGCCGCGCGCACCTGGTGAAACTTCTCTGGCCCGCCGCGCGCACCGTTCCCGTGCGCGGCAACGTGGCCACGCGCCTGAGAAAGCTTGCAGAATCCGCGGAGGCCACCTCCACCCTGCTGGCGCGCGCCGGTCTCAACCGCCTCGGCTATACAAGCGATACGATGGAGGTCTGCGGCCGCACCCTGCACCTCCGCCCCTTGCCCGTGGAGGATTTCCCGCCCGCGCTGGGGCAGGGTATCATTGCCCTGGAAACACGCGCGGATGATGCCGCCGCCACCGCCCTGGTGTCTGCGGTCAACCATGTGCCCACCTCCCGCTGCATGCGCGCGGAACGCCGCTTCCTGGATCTTTTGAACGCGGATTGCTCTGTGCCCGTGGCGGGCCTTGCCACAGAGGATGCCGACGGCATCTTGACCCTGCGCATCACCTATTTCACCCCGCAGGGGCGCTGCATCCGCCTCTCCCATACGGCCTCTCCCGCAGATTCCCCGGAGACCCTTGCACAGGCCGTGTACGCCCAACTGCCCCGCTAACGCAGAAAGCCCGTCCGGCGCAAACCAGACGGGCTTTGAAAATTCCTAATCTTAATCCTAATTCCCATCCTCGCCACCCGGCGAGGTGGGGCGGGCCTTACTCGGCCGCGCGGATGATGGCCGCGAAGGAGTCCGGCTTCAGGGCTGCGCCGCCCACCAGGGCACCGTCGATATCAGGCTGGCTCATCAGCTCGGCAGCGTTGCCAGGCTTCACGGAACCGCCGTACTGCAGGCGAACCTTGTCGGCTGCCTCGGCGCCAACGGCGTCTGCCAGCACGCTGCGGATGAACGCATGCGCGGCCTGGGCGTCCGCGGCGGAGGCGGTCTTGCCGGTGCCGATGGCCCACACGGGTTCGTAGGCAATCACAATGCCCGCCACCTGCTCCGGGGTGAGGTCGGCAATGCCTTCCACCACCTGGGTCTTGAGGACGGTCTCCAGCTGGCCAGCCTCGCGCTGCTCCAGGGTCTCGCCGATGCAGTAGATGGGGATGATGCCGGCGGCGAGGGCCTTCTTGATCTTCTTGTTGATGTAGGCGTTGGTCTCGCCGTGGTACTGGCGGCGCTCGCTGTGGCCCACCACCACATACTTGCAGCCAAGCTCCGTGAGCATGGCCGTGGAAATCTCACCCGTGAACGCGCCGTTGTCGCGGTCGCTCACGTCCTGGGCGCCCACGCCCACGCAGGTGCAGCCGTTGAGGGCTTCCAGCACGGCGGGAATCGTCACGAACGGAGGAACAATCACCTTGTCGACCTTGATGTCGCAGGTCTTTTCATCCTTGAAGGCGGCCATGAATTCACGAGCCTCCTTGGGGCCCATGTTCATCTTCCAGTTTGCAGCAATAATCGGTGTACGAGACATAGCTATGATGTGTCGGGTTGTGACGCCGCAAAACATACCCCGCCCGCACGTTATTGTCAAGACGTTTTCGCCCCTTAGCAACCATTGTCCGGCTCGATGGCGGGGAAGAGGCGGGGCAGCGTGCAGGGAGGCAGAACCTTGGGCCGCCACGCGGCGGCTATGCCGGCGGGGTTGCGCTTGCCGGAGTCCCAGGCGGCGGATTCCGCTTGCAGCGCGGCGGCCAGGGATGTCGGCGTGTCCTCTGCCGCCACGGTGCCGCCGCCGTCCTGCGTGTACCAGATGACGTTGCAGAGGTGGACGGGGCGGTTGGGGCACACCACGGCCGCGCCGCAGCAGTGGGCCTCCAGCGAGACGTTGTGCGTGCCCTCCGCGAAGGAGGTGCACAGGCAGGCTAGGGCGCGGTTGTAGGCGTTGCAGAGGGTGGCGTGGTCCGCCTGCCCCAAGAGGCGCACATGCTGCCGCACTTCCGGCGGCAGGGCGGCGTGCCAGGCCAGCATCTCCGGCGTGGGGGTGCCGTATACCTCGGTATCGCACAGCTCGGCGGCATCCGTGGAGGCGTAGTAGGCGTCCAGCGTGGCGGTGAGCATGGCCGGGCGCTTGTTGGTCTCGTCGCTCCATTTGCCAACCGTCACAAACAGGCGTTCCCTCTCTTGCCCCGTGTGGTGGAACACCGGGGAGACGGGGCAGGGCATTTCCACGCACTTGGAGGCTATGCGGGCTCCGTACGCGGGATCGCGCAGGAAGGCGTCCCGGTTGGCGGGTGTGGTGGTGATGGTGTCTGCATAGTCCAGGTGGCAGGCGCGCATGCGGTTGATGAGCGTGTCCTTCACGCGGTTGACAAGGCGTTTCACCGCGCCTCCGGGGCGCTTCAGGTGCGCGTGGAGCTCGCAGTTGGCATCATAGTGGATGACCAGGCGGATGCCCGCTTGGTGGATGGCGCGCGCCACAGCGGTGTAGCGCGGGTCGCCCCAGGAGTACAGCATCACCCCGTCCAGCTTTTGCTCACGCCACCAGGCTGCGGATGTCAGCTGCCGCAAGGGCACGCGGATGAGCGGACCCTCCGGCAGGTCGTCCTCCTGTGCCGGCAGGGGCATCACCACGCGGCTCTCTGCGCCCAGCGACTGTAGGCTGCGGCAGAGCAGCCCGGTGTCGCGCGTGTAGAACGATGCGTCCCCGTGGAAGGAAAACGGCGTGCAGGTGAAGATTCTGGGGGGCTTGGCGCTCATCCTGATAACCCCACCAGCATACCACGCGCGCGCGTCATGTCAAGGCGTTGCCGCGCTTTGAAATTGCATGGGCGCAATGCGCGGTGTATCATGGCGGACATCATGAAAACCATCAACATAGACGACTTGGCCGTTTCCCCGTCCCGCCTCATCGGCAAGGATTGGATGCTCATCACCGCCGGTACGCCGGAGAAGTTCAACTGCATGACCGCCAGCTGGGGCGGCATCGGCTACCTGTGGAACAAGCCCGTGGCCTTCGTCTTTGTGCGCCCCAACCGCTACACCCGCGAATTCATCGACCGCGAGGCCGGCCTCACCCTCACCATCATGCCGGAGAAGTACCGCAACGACCTCGTCTTCTGCGGCCGCAACAGCGGGCGGGATGTGGACAAGATGGCTTCCACCGCGCTGGAGCCGGTGACCACGGAAAGCGGGCTGGTGACATACAAGGACGCGCGCTACGTGCTGGAGTGCCGCAAGATGTTCCGTGCGCCGCTGCCGCAGGAGGGTTTCCTGGACTGGAGCGAGGTCTTCCCCACCATGTATGCGGACGACAATCCCCTGCACCTGCTCTACATTTGCGAAATCACCCGCGTGCTTGCCGCGGAATGAGGGTGCAAGCACCTATTTACAATTTACAATTGACGATCACTGCCGTCCCATAAAATTTCGAGAAGACACAAAAAAGTGGTGGTAGGTTTTGCCAATTACACTCATAATTGGCGCATATGAAAAAAACAACCACCACCACTGCAGGAAGATTATCAGTTCTCACCCAGCTTTGCAACCTTATT
>CALCWC010000090.1 GCA_937905985.1 uncultured Verrucomicrobiales bacterium
CCTGCTGAACCACCTCAACGCCAGCTTCACCATGGCCATGCCCCTCAAGAAGCACCTCTACAACCTGAGGGACAACAAGCCCCACTGGCTCTTCGCGGTTACTGCCGAATTCTGATATATCATGAAACTTCAACTTTCCCTTATTCTTCTCTCTGCCTTGTTGGCAACGGCTTCTGCCAAGGAAGGCTACCATGCCTACAAGGAAACTGATGCAGGCCCCGCGTTCATTCTCAGTAGCATCAACTCCGAGGTGGTGGATGCTGGTGCCACCTTGTCTGACGACAAGGCCGGTGAGATATACAGCCATATAAAGGACGGCAACTGTCAAGCTGGCGCCTTTTTTCAGATTACGGCCCCTGGCTATACGCCGCAGATAAGCAGCTCCATCCTTACGGCAACACAGGGCAGCATCATCATACAAAACGGTGTGAGCCTGAACAATGCAGAGCTGAGTACCAAGACCAACCATGTCACCGTTGAAAAATGGGGATTGCCCCAAATTGTAATCTGCCATTCCTCCTTTGCCAATGAGTGCAAGCTCCAATCCAACTATTGCACCGTGGAAGATTGGCAGATTGCTGGAGACATTACGCTCATCACTCTGGCCGGCTCCGGCGGAACATTCACCAATGGAACCGTGGACGGTTTGGCAACCATTGAAGCCGCCGGGCCGCTGAAGTTCAATGGCCTGTCCATCCGCGATGCAATGGACATTAGGCACATCGCGGGCAATGAGGCGCAGACTCCTGGCGACGCTTCAGGAATGGTGGATATCCGGAATTGGGAATTAAGCGATAACGGCAAATTGACGCTTTCCAATTGCGGCGGCTCGCTCACCAACGGCACGGTGACCGGGACGAAAACCATTATGGCGGATGCAGCCGTGACGCTTGATGGCCTGATTCTTGATCATGAGGAAGACGTACTGCGTGTCATCGGCCAGGATGATATTGCCGTCGCGACAAAAGGAGATACCTCGTTCGCGAGCGAGTATGGGGACGGGGCAGGTAAACTATTGCTGGAAACCTGCGGCAAGGTGACGATAGGAGTAAACCCGGGCGTGGGAGAAGACGTGCATTGCCTTAAGGGAAATGTGGAAATCTCTTTTGCCGGCAAGGAGCCGGACGATGATTATGATTTGGACGTTTATTGCAAGATAGAGGGCAGTCTCAAGGTGACTGCTGCAGGCAACCTTAATGCCGGCATCCTCTTGGGTACGGCCGATATTCAGGCGCAGCGAGTCTACCTTTCCGCCTTTGAGGGCGGCCCTCTGGACATCAAGGTGGAGAAAAGCGTGACGGTGAAGGGGAATGTCAACGCTGAAACGGTGAACATCACGCAGACCGAGGAAAAAGCATTGGAAGAAGAGCAATACGTTGGAATCTCTTTCCAGGGTTCCCTGGTCGGGATGGACAAAATCGGACTCAAGGGGCAGTCTGTCACGGGAACCGAGAAGGACGCGCTAGTCTCCTCCAACGATTGCGATATCGAAGCACTGGGGGATATTGATATCAAGGGGAAATTGCAAGTCGGGAACAATGCGTCCATCCGCGCCGGCGGCAGTATGTATTTCGGTGGAGCCGAAGCCCTTGAGAATTCTTCGCCTGAGGACAGACTTCTTTTCAGCGCAGGGTCCGATATGCAATTCGGCGGTGCCGTGAATTTGGAACATGCTTCTTTCAGTGCCGGTTCTAATATAACCTTTGGAGGCACTGTTTCCTTGAAAGATGCCTCCACCATCGCGGCAGAGGAGGCGGTGACATTCAGCAAAGGCGGCACGTTGCAGGAAACCACGGTCAGCGCTCCCAAGGTGACTATAGAACAGGGATTGAGTGCTTCTTATTTCGAGCTGCTCGGGGGGGATTCAGACAAGGATAGTGCGCAGGTTTCCTTTAACGGGACTCTCAAACTGGACCAGAGCAGCCGAATTGTGGGAGACGTGGTAGGGGATGAAAATCCCCTGTACGCGCACAATGTCGCGTTGGACCACTCCTCTGTTACCGGCAAGCTGGCCAAAGTGGAGGAGCTGAAACTTGTTGATTCCACCATCGGCAGCGCAGAGGAGGTCGACACCCTGTCATCCAAGGGTTCTTCCCTAATCAGCAATCAGGGTGATACGCTGAAGGTTGGCTCGCTCAACTTGGAAGGCGGCAGCCTGACGGTGGGCCCGCGCCACATAATCTATGAGAACAAAGACGTGGAAGTGGTGGAAAAACTTGCGGTGCATGCAAACACTATTCTCAACGCCAACTTGCTGCTGGATGACGGGGCTTGTGTGACGTTCGCCACGGATGCGGTGGTAACCCTTGACGGTTACGGCGCCATTACCCTCATGGGAGATGTGGACTTCATTTTGCTGGGCGGGCAGGGGGTTCCTCCTGCATATTCCAGACTCATGATGGATTGTGTGGAGGACGTGCTGGATGCCAGCGGATGGAGCGTTAGAAGTATTTGGAAACAGTACTCCGACAGGGATGTATGGTACGCGGCCCTTTACGAGCTTGGCACCCAGGACGGCGTGCATTACACCACCAATCCCGGTGCTGCCGGCGCCACCCTCTCCCAATTGTCGCTCATATATGATGCCTCCATGGCGCAGAATCAAAATTCAACCTACGGCAGGCTGCTCATCGGCTATGTCCCCGAACCCTCTTCAAGCACCCTCTGCTTGCTGGCGCTGGCTGCCCTGGCAGCCCGCCGCCCCAAATGATTTGCTATGTACTTTTTTTGAAATATAGACGCTTTGCGCGCAAAAAAATACGCTTATGAAAAAAACACTGTTCCTTCTAAGCCTCTTGATGTTCACCCCTGCCGCGTGGGCAGATGTGCCGGGCGGGTATACGCAAGTCACCATCACGGACGTTAGCCAACTTGGCGAATATGCCGAAACAGACAACATGGCATTCATCATTGCCGCCGATGTTACCGACAGCACGTATCGGATGACAGGCGCGCACCAATACTGGACAGACGAGACGCAGCAGACGCACAACTTGACTTTCACCGGGCTTCAAGACGGTGCTCTGAGGGTTGGTGGCGAGGTGACCCTGGAGAAATTGAATAAACTGGACTTCACGAGCAACGGGGGAGAGAACAAAAGCAGTAGCGCGATTACTGTCGCCAACGGAGTGCTTACCATAACCGGCAACAAGAGCGTGTCACTTCTCCACAATTTTAACAACACCCCCGATTGCTGTGGCGGCGCGGTGAGTGTCTTTCCACAGGGTGTCATGACGTTCAGCCACAATGATGCAGTGCTCTTTGAAGGCAACCACTCGACAGTTCTCATGGAAACCGATGATGTGGGCACACAAGGTGGGGCAATATACGGGAAAGGCGAGCTCAATATAACAGACAACGGGAGCGTGACATTCAGCAACAGCGAAGCGTTTAGAGGCGGTGCGATTTATACGCAAGGCACAATGCTTATGACGGGAAACAGGAGCTTGACATTCTGCGACAACAAAACACCGTACGAATATAGGAAAAATACCCAGGGTGGCGCAATGTATGTTACCGGCACGAGCCGGCACGAAATAACCGGAAACAAGAGAGTGGAGTTTAGCGGGAATAGCGCAGGCGATTTCGGCGGTGCGATATTTATCGAGATAGGCAGCAATTTCACGCTCAGCAACAACGAGTCGATTGAGTTCAACGGCAATAGCATATCTAATCCCGCAAGCAGAGGCTGTGGCGGTGCTATTTATTCCACCGGCACGCTCAACATAACAGGCAACGGTAGCGTGGTGTTCCGGGAAAACGACGCCGAGAAGGGCGGCGCGATTTACATGGAAGCCGGAACCCTGAACCTGGCTGCCGGCGAGGGACAGCACATTTCCTTCTACGATACGCTTTATGTCTTCTCATCGGATGCAACGGTCTCGTTCAACGCCCGCTACACCGATGTCGCGGGCGAGACAAAGGATGCCACGGGCGACATTGTCTTCACCGGTGCGGATGGCGGGTCTCCAACCTCGGAGGTAAACACCGTCACGAACCTGTACGGCGGGCGCCTGCGCGTGGAGGATGGAGCCGTTTACCAAGGCAAGGGCATTGCCGTGGCAGAGGGCAGCAACGCCACGGTGCGCCTGGCGGGCGGCTCACTCCAACACTCGGGGTCCAACATCACCCTGGCCGCCGGAACCACGCTGGAGATGCAGGGGGTGAACAACAGTATCTCCGCCAACACGCTGGACATGCAGCCCGGCAGCACCCTCTCCTTTGTGCTGGAGAGCGGCAATCTCAACCAGGCGGCGCTTAACCTCAACGGCGCGTTCAATCAGGGCGGCACGCTCAACATCGTGCTGCAGGCGGGCGAAACCTACCAGGCGGACGAGAGGCTGATTCTCATGACCATGGCCTCCGGACAGGCCCCGGATTCTTGGGATGCTTCCAAAATAACCCTTTCCGGGTTGGCTGCGAACGCGGGCAGACTGGAGTGGGAGGATGGAACCCTGCTGTTTTGCAGCACCCTGCCGGAGCTGGTGACAGCCACATGGACCGGTGGGCAGAGCCGCCTGTGGAACAACCAAGACAGGAACTGGGTGCAGGGAGAGTACGGCTACCGCAACACAGACGGCGCGGACGTGAAGTTCACGGACACCGCCAGCGGCGAAGTGACGCTGGCGGGTGAACTGGCGCCCAAGAGCGTGCTGGTGGACAACAGCGCGGGGCATGACTACACCTTCAAGGGCGAGGGCAGGATTGTGGGCACGGCCACGCTCACCAAGGAGGGCGAGGGCACACTCACCATCAACACCGCCAACACCTTCACGGGCGGCACGCTGCTCAAGGGCGGCACGCTGGTGATGGGCAAGGACTCCGCCCTGGGCAGCGGAGATGTGACGCTGGCGGGCGGAACGCTTGACCTCAACACCTGCACCCTGAACAACAAGGTTTCCGTGACCGGGGACGCCACCCTGGGCCGAGGCATGCTCAACGAGACTGTGACGGTGGCGGAGGGCAACAAGCTCACCCTCTTGGGCAGCACCACCATTGCCGGCGGCATCTCCCTGGGAGAGGGTGCCGCCGCAGACCTGGGCGACAACAGGATTGCCGGCACCATCAGCTTGGCGGGCAGCGCCACGGTGGGCAACGGCTACCTGTATTCCGACCTGTCCGTGGCGGAGGGCAAGACGCTCACGCTGGGCGACAACCTGGAGGGCTCCGGCAAAATCATCCTGGCGGACGGTGCCGGACTGGACATGAACCGCCACAGCATTAGCAACCAAATGGTGCTGAACGGCAGCGCAACCCTCGGCCCCGGAGAAATCGGCGGCAACCTGACCGTGCAGGAAAATAAAACGCTCACCCTCACCGGCAGCCTGGAGGGCAGCGGCACCATCCACCTGGGCAATAACACCACCCTGGACATGGGCGGCGCAGGCACCTCCCTTGCCATCAATGTCGCCGGGAACGCCACCCTCTCAAACGGTGCGCTGGACAAGGCGGTGACCGTGCGTGCGGGCGCGGCGCTCACCCTGGACGAAAAGGTGACTTCTTTCAGCGGCACCAAGTTCACGCTGGAGGACGGGGCCACCGCAAACCTGAAAGGCAACAAAATCGCGGGCGACTTCACCCTGAACGGCTCCGCCGCGCTCACCAGCGGCACGCTGGTGGTGAAATCCCTGGACCCCGCCGCGCAGGGGCTCCTGCAGGATATGACCGTCACACCCGGCTTGATAGAGGGCTTCGGGCACCCCACCAGCCTGGCGGACAACCTCGACATCAAATCCGAGGCGGACCTCTTGATTGAGGACATGACCATCACCGCCAACAACTCCATCTCCGTGGGCAACCATGCCATCACGCTCAATCAAGTCACCATCCAGCTCACCCAAGCGGAATACAAGCTGGTGGAAGGAGACTACTACTTCAACCTGAAATCCCTCATCAATTGCGATTTGGATATGGACACCGTGACCTTCGATGCCTCCGGGCTCACCCTGGGCACCGCCATGGAGAAGGTCGTTTTCGACTTCGGGGAAGATGTCAACATCGACTCCGCCACACGGATGCGCCTGCTGCTGGACGAGGAATGGGCGAGCCGGGCCTCCGTTGCCGGAGGCATGCTGGTATTCAGCAAGTCGGCCCCCATCCCGGAACCGACCACCGGCACGCTCAGCCTGCTGGCGCTGGCAGCGCTTGCAGCACGCAGGCGCAGGAAGTAAGCGAACCTTACCCGTTAATCCCCGCCCTGCTTGGCTCCCCGCCGAGCGGGGCATTCCATAGTCGCGCGGCGCCGCCGCGCCATTATTTTCAAATCGTAAATCGTCAATTGTCAATCGTCAATCTCCTTGACCCGCGCGACGTTTGTGGTATAGTGGTGTGTGGACGCACATGCGCCCGTGTGGAATTTTGCCATGAAAAAGACACTTGCATTACTTTTGCTGCTGGCCGGACTTTCTGTGGAAGCCCATGGAAAAGAGCTGTACTGGGCCGGGGAGAATGAAGCGGTATGGGACGAACATACTACCAACTGGAGGGACGCGTTTGGCAATGCCCAGTCCTACAAAGATGGTGATGCTGTTAATTTCCTAGGCACAGAAGCAGGAGCAGTCACGGTGCAGCTGGCTGGTACATTGAAGCCTTTAAGTGTGGTTGTGAGTTTTACCGATCCTGAACACAGCTTCACCTTCGCCTGGTACGGCAATCTGAGCGGGGATATGTGCCTCAGAATGGTCTCGCTAGGCAAGTTGATCATCAGCACAGAAAATTTCTACAGGGGCGGGACGCGACTCGACTCTGGCACGCTGGTGACGAACAACAGAAATGCCCTAGGCTATGGCCTAGTTCAACTCGTTGGAGGGGTGTTGCAACTCAACGGATACACTCTCTCCAACAGTGTCACAATAACTGGGCCGCAGACCACCCTAGGTGGCGGCACGCTCAACGGCACCCTAACTATGGAAGAGCGTTCAGGACTGACTCTGCTGGAGGACACTAAAATCTCGGGAGCCATCTCTCTAGCGGAAGGAGCCACTTTGAATCTGGGCAAGAACACCATCTCCGGATCCGTCACCTTGTCTGGAAGTGCCACCATCGGCAACGGCACAGTTGAGGGCGGCCTGACCGTGGCGGATAACAAGAGCCTGGTGCTGCTGGCGAACACCACCGTTACGGGCGGCGTCAGCCTTGGAGCGCAATCCACATTGAACCTGGGCGGAAACACCTTCCACACCGGCGGGGAGGGAGGCAGCCAAGTCACGTTCTCAGGTGACGCCACCGTGTCCAACGGCACGCTTGTTCTGGACAGCGACTGGAGCCCGGGCTACGCGCTCACTTTCACGGACATCACGCTGGACCTCAACAAGCACACCCTCTCCAAGGCGGTGAACCTGGTCGGGGACAACGCCATCGGTAACGGCACGCTCAACACAAACCTGAACGTAGGCGAAGGAGATACCCTCACCCTCTGCGGCACCCTGTACGGCAATCATGACCGCGAAGACAAAATCACCCTCGGCAACAACGCCAAGCTGGACCTCGGCGGCCAATACCTCGACAGGTTCTGCCATGTCACGATGAAAGGCGATGCCTTCATCGGCAACGGCTCGTTCAACAGCCAAATTGTCGTGGAAACGGACCACAAGCTCACGCTGAGCGCCAACCTGTGGGGCGGGGGCTCCATCGTCCTGCGCAACAACGCCACGCTGGACCTCAACAACCACAGCTATGCCGGAACCATCTACGGCCCGGATTATGATGATTCAGGCACTATTTCCGCGACTATCGGCAACGGAACGCTGGACTGCTATTTAATTGTAGTTTGCGAAAACACGCTCAACCTCTGCGGCGACTTGGGGGGCAGTGGCACCATCATCCTGAAAGACAGCGCAACGCTGAATCTTGGCACTTACACGCTCTCCAAGGATGTCTCGCTGAATGGAGCCTCCACCATCAAGGCGGAAAACACCACCATCAAGGCGCTCAATACGGATAAAGAGGGCCTGCTGCAGAAGCTGAGCGTGTCCGATGGCCTGATTACCGGAACGGACAGGCAAGCCAGCTTGGCGGATGGGCTGGAGATTGAATCCACGGCGAACCTGATGATAAAGAGCATGACCATCACCGCCAACAACGAGATTTACGTGGGCGAGCACACCATCACGCTGAATCAGGTGACCATTGACCTCTCGCAAGCGAAATACGAACTGGTGGGCTCCGACTACTACTTCCAGTTGCAGGACCTCATCAACTGCACGCTGGAGATGGATGACGTGGTGTTCGATGCCTCCGGGCTGGAGCTGCCGGAGGACTTCGACCCGGCCAAGAACGGCATCGGCTTTGATTTCGGGACCGATGTGACCATTGACCCGCAAACCGCCAAGAACCTCACCCTGCTGATGGGAGACCATTGGAGCCAGACCGTGAGCCCGGGCGACCGCGGCCAGATGGTGTTCAGCGCCCTGGTGCCCATGACCCCGGAGCCCACCACAGGCACGCTGGGTCTGCTGGCGCTGGCAGCGCTTGCAGCACGCAGGCGCAGGAAGTAAAATTGTTAGGCTAGAAGCCGTTCTCTCATATCCGCCCCGCTTGGCCTCCTGCCTTGCGGGGCGCTTTTTTGCCCATCCGCACCACCATACCGGGCCTGGCTGGCGGGTACAGAAGAGGCTGAACCTCCACGGCAATCCCCACCTCCACCACACCCCCGCCGCCCGCCATCTCCCCTACCTCCACTACCACCGGGAACACGTCTTCATCCCCTGATTCGCAACACCCCGGGCCAGGCGTGAGGATGTTACGCGGCACCTAAGCAGTTGCGTTGTGCTTTCTGACACCCGCGCCGGGGTGCCGGAGTGCATTGGGTGAGGCTGACCGCGCGCTGTTACGAATCCCCCGCGCAAAGGGCATTTGTGTTGACCCGCGCGGCGTTTCTGGTATAGTGGTGCGTGGACGCAGATGCGCCCACACACATGACTGTTGCCATGAAAAAGACACTCGCACTCATGCTTTTGCTGGCCGGGATCACTCTGAAAGCCCAGGGAAGAACGCTGACTTGGACCGGGGAGGGAAGTAGTGAATGGAAACCCTGGGACGTGACAAACTGGGTGGATGAATCCGGAAAACCCACCGTATACCAAAATGGCGATGATGTGGTGTTTGCCGGCCGCGACAAGAGAACTGTTACATCGTTCGGGGTCTTGCCCGCGAGCGTTCTTGTGGAAAACAGCAAGGACAACGACTACACCATTCAAACTGCAACAGGCGCTAGCTCCGGATTTAGTGGTGACATGGCGCTCACAAAAAAAGGAGATGGAAACCTTTCCCTCTTATGCTCCAACCCCTACACGGGCGGCACATACATTCACGGCGGCATAGTGGCTGTATACAAGGCTGACTCCTTGGGAAGCGGCACGGTACATCTGTATGGGGGAGGATTGGAAATATGCGAAAGATATATTGCCACCGATGTCATTGTGGAAGGAAACGCCAGTTTGGGAGGGAGAATAGGAAATGGTGCGCTGACCTTGTGCGAAAACAGCAGACTTACTGTGAACAACTTTCTGATAGGCAGTAGTCGTGATGCCATCATCAAGGATGGTGCCACTCTGGACTTGGCAGAGCGCTACATCAAAGGCTATGCGGGAGGTATGTCTTTTGGAGTCATACGGGTTGGGAACTCATCCATCGGCAACGGTGAGATTCGCAACTGCATGCTGAACGTGGAAGCGGGCAAGACGCTTACGCTTTTGGCGAACACCTCTGCCACGAGTGGCACCGTCTTCAACCTGGGCGAGGGCGCCACCCTGAACCTCGGCGGCAACAGCGTCGACTTTGCCAATGCTTCCATCTCTGCTTCCGGGGATAGCGCCGGCATCGGCAACGGAACGATTACGGGCGAGCTGACGGTGGCGGCGGGAACGCAAATCACCCTGCTGGCGGACACCACCATCACGGGCGGCGTTTCCTTGGAGGACGGTGCCACATTCAACCTGGGCGGCAACACCTTCCACATTGGCGGGGAGGCTAGCAACCGACTCTCCCTCTCCGGCAGCGCCACCATCGGCAACGGCGTGATTGAGGGCGGCCTGACCGTGGCGGGGGGCAAGAGCCTGGCCCTGCTGGCGGACACCACCGTTACGGGCGACGTTTCCTTGGAGGACGGTGCCACATTCAACCTGGGCGGCGGCTCTCTCTCCAGCAACGTCTCCCTTGGTTGGGATACTACCAT
>CALCWC010000091.1 GCA_937905985.1 uncultured Verrucomicrobiales bacterium
CTCCAATCATTGCACACCAATTGCGTTCATCCCTCATTTCTTTGGGACACATGTGGCCAGCGGTGGGCTTTTTGCTTTGACTTGGCGGGGTGGTTGTGGTAGGGTGTGGGGGCTATGAGATTACGCTCCGTTATTGCAGTATTTGCATCCGTGCTGGTGCTGGGGAACGCCCCGGCGCAGCAACAGGAGACACGGCCCAACCTTCTTTTCATCATCACGGACGACCATGCCGTGCAGGCGCTGGGCAGCTGCGAGAAGGACAGCCCGGTGCCACTGCCGGGCTTCAGGCGTCTGGCGAACGAGGGTATGGTGTTCGACCGCGCGTACTGCGCCAATTCCCTGTGCGGGCCGTCGCGCGCATGCATGATCACGGGGCGCCATTCCCACAATAACGGCTTCCTCTTCAACGAGGGCGATTCCCGCTTCAATCCCAACCAGCCCACCTACCCGCAGATGCTGCAGGCCGCCGGCTACCAGACAGGCATCATCGGCAAGTGGCACCTGGTGTCCGACCCGCAGGGCTTCACCTCCTGGCAGGTGTTCCCGGCGCAGGGCGACTACTGGAACCCGCTGATGGTGCAGCCCGGTCCCAACGGCAAGAGCGTGCACCACCGCCTCCGCGGGTATGTGACGGATGTCATCACGGACATGGCCATCGACTGGATGGAGAACCGCGACAAGAGCAAGCCGTTTGCGCTCATCGTGGGGCACAAGGCGCCGCACCGCAACTGGATTGTGGCTCCGCGCCACTTGGAGCTCATCAAGAAGTACGTGGCCAAGCTGACGCCGCCCTCCAACCTGCACGACGACTGGAAGGACCGCCCGGACTTCCTCTCCATGAGCCGCCAGACCGTGGGCTGGGACATGTGCAACTGGAACGACAACCACCTGGTGAAGGATGAAATCCCGTTCGAGGTGATGAAGGAGATTGTTCCCAACGGCATGCTCAAGCGCATGATGGAGGAGGGCCGCTTCAAAGACCAGGTGCCCGCCGACTTCGACATCTCCAAGCACCAGCCCAAGTTCGCGCCCAAGACCAACTACGATTGGAGCACCGACGGCATGGAGCCCGGGCTGCGCGAGCTCTACCGCAACTTCTACGCCGCCAGAACCCGCGAATTCGTGGAGAACTTCCGGCAAGGCAAGTACAAGACCCAGGAGGACATGACCGAGCAGCGCTGGCGCTGGTACATGGAGGACTACCTGGGCGTCATCCTGGCGGTGGACGAATCCATCACCAACCTGCTGGACTACCTGGACAAGCACGGGCTCTCCGAGAACACGCTGGTGATTTACGTGGGCGACCAGGGCTTCTACACGGGCGAGCACGGCCTGTACGACAAGCGCTGGATCTTTGAAGAGACGTTCCGCATGCCGCTGGTGATGCGCTGGAAGGGGCACATCCCCGCCGGCAAGCGCTCCCAGGCCATGGTGCAGGAAATCGACTACGCGCCCACCATCCTGGAAGTGGCGGGGGCAAACACCCCGGAGAACATGAAGACCTTTGACGGTGTTTCACTCACCCCGCTGCTGAAGGACGGCAGCGCGCCCGAATTCGAGGACCGCCCGCTCTACTACGCCTTCTACGAGCAGCCCGGCGAACACAACGCCCCCCGCCACGACGGCATCCGCACCAAGCGATACACCCTCGCCCACATCTGGACCCCCACCCCGCAGGAGCAGCAGAGCGGCCAGCGCAAGCCCTCCAACGAGTGGATGCTCTTCGACAACGAGAAGGACCCCGCCCAGATGCACAACGTCTCCCAGAACCCGGAGTACGCCAAGACCATGGAAGAGCTCATGCGCATCTACGAGGAGCAGCGCGCCAAGTACCGCGTGCCGCAGGACTGCCCCGGCAGCACCAATCCCCGCCCCAAGTTCGAGCCCTCCTGGAACAAGTAAACCCCACCGCCATGAGCCAGAAACTGGAAACATTGCGCTCCTACCTGGAGCAGTACTACAAGGCGGAGGAGTGCCCCTCCCTGCTGGCACAGGCGGAGGAATGGTCCGCCACCAAGCCCCTGGAGGGCCTGAGCATCCTGGATGCCACGCCGCTCTTCCGCAACACGCTGGCCAAGCATTACGCCCTGATGGCGGGCGGGGCGAAAGTCTATGTGCCGCAAGTCTCCATCATGCCATCCGACCCCGCCATCTTCGGCAAACTGGAGGAGTTCGGCATCGGCGTGGCGCACAAGGGGGACAACTTCTTCGACATCGTGCTGGACTGCTCCGGGCAGTTCAGCCGCCTGAAACCCAAGCTGGGTTTTGCGGAGCTCACGCGCTCCGGCGTGCGGCGCTATGAACACGCGCCCACACGCCCCGTCTTCGTGGCGGACTCCGGCCGCATCAAGCGCATCGAAACCGCACTCGGAACCGGGGAAAGCCTCTTCCGCGCACTCCGGCAGCTCGGCCACAGCGACTTCAAGGGACGCCGCCTCCTGGTGGTCGGCTACGGCAAGGTCGGCCGCGGCATCGTGCTGTATGCCGTCAAGAACGGCATGAAGGTCACCGTTTCCGATGTAGAGGACGTGAGCAACGAGCTCCCGGACGGCGTGTCCTATGTGGATGCCAACGACACGGAGGGCTTCAACGCGGCGGCATCGCGCGCGTGGTGCCTGGTAACGGCCACGGGCGTGCCGGGCGCGCTGCGGCGCCGCCTGCAGGCCGCCACGCTGGCAACATCCACCGTGATGCTGGCCAACATGGGCGTGGAGGACGAGTTCGGCGCGGAGATACCGAAGGCGCGCGTGCTCAACAAGAAGCTCCCGCTGAATTTCATCCTGGAGGAACCCACCGCCATGCGGTACATCGAGACCACCATGGCGCTGCACAACGCATGCGCGCTGGAGCTGCTGACGCAGGACCTGCCGCACAAGTGCATGACCCCGCCGCAGGATGTAGAGGACAAGCTGCTGCAGATTGCGGAAACGCGCGGGCTTATCGGCGCGGATATCCGCACGCTGCTCACCGAGTACAAGTAAGCACGCCATGGGGGACAAGGCCACACTCGCGCTGCGCATCGTGCTCTCCGTACTGGGGGCGGCAGCTCTGCTGTATGTGTTTTCCTACCCGGATTCCATCATCCCGCGCAGCCTGCTGGAGGAGGAGCTGGAGGACGAGCGCTTCACCCGCTACGCGTTCAAGCCGCTGATGTTCATCGTCCCGCTCCTGTTCATGGAGATTGTGAGCCTGTGCGGCAGCCGCCGCAACCTGGTGTGGTTCAGCGGGCTGATCGGCGTGCTGCTGGCGGCGGTGGCGGCGTGGCCCGTGCTCACCGCACGCATGCCGGAACTGGTGCACCCCACCTTCGGATTCGAGGACGGCAAGCTCGCCCACGGCATACTCTGCTACGCCGTGGTGGTGGCCTGCAGCCTGCTGGTGCGCGTCACCCTGCTCTCCTACCTCTTCAAATACTACCGCTCGCCCGATGAAGAGGCGGGCTACGGCGATGTGGACGCAGCCGAGCTGGATCCCGAGAATGCGCTCACCGTGCGAGAGATTGCCGCCAATCCCGCCAAGGCCAAGCCCCGTTTCCTCTTCCTGGAAATCGATGTGGAGCGCATCCGCAGCTTCCATGAGCTCATGGCCAACCTGCTGGGCCGCCGCCGCCGCACGCGCCGCGCCATCATCTCAGGGCTCATCCTGCTGGCGGCTTGGGTGGCCTTCTTCCCCCAGCCCGGTCCCAAGCAGGCACTCCTGCGCGACCTGGACGCCATGTACGCCACCCGCGGCACCGCATCCAACGGCATGCAGCTCGCCACCACACGCGCCGTCCACGCCGCCTACCGCGTGATGGAATACATCTCCGCGCACGAATCCTTTGCCGGGTTCACGCGCGAGAAGGCGGAGAAGTGGCTGCGCCTGGACCGCGCGCCGGAGGACTACCGCCGCCAGCTGCGCGACGAGCGCGACCTTCCCCTGCCCTCCGTGGACGACACCTTCGAGAGCCGCACGCGTTTCCTCACCGTCACCGACGGCACGCGCTGGGCCGTGCTCTTCATCCGTACCAACGAGGCGGGAGACATCATCAACATCGCCGAGGTGCAGGACGCCGGCTGGAATGCCATTGCGGACGAGCTGCGGCGCCAGTATGGCGAAGATTGGCGAGGCGCGTATTTCCGCGATTGACGGGGCTTCCCGGCCCTTTCCGCGGATTTTTTTGCACTTTTTCACAAATTTGACTTGCCAAGCGCGCGTTTGTCAGGTAGACTACCGCACCCGCAGGGCCGAGAGGTCCCAGAAGCATTTACACTAAAGAACAGGAGAGACACAAGATGAACATCCTCGACACTATCAGCAAGGAGCAGATGAAGGAGACCGTCACCCCCTTCAACGTGGGCGACACCGTCAAGGTGCACTGCCGCGTTATCGAAGGCGGCAAGGAGCGCGTCCAGATTTTCCAGGGCATCGTCATTGGAATGCGCGGCGCCGGCGTCAACGAGGCCTTCACCGTTCGCAAGATTTCCTACGGCGAGGGCGTGGAGCGTTCCTTCCCCGTGCATTCCCCCAAGATTGCCAAGGTGGAGGTTGTCACCCGCGGTAAGGTCCGCCGTGCCAAGCTCAACTACCTCCGCAGCCGCGTGGGCAAGGAGGCCGTCACCGTCAAGGCCGCCCGCTAAGACGATTGCAACTTTACCTTTCAAAAGGCGCTCCCGCCACGGGAGCGCCTTTTTTGCATTCCCCGGCGCGCACCTCAGAAGATTTGGGTGGGGAGGCGGTGTTTTTCCTTGGGCGGGAAAAGGCGGTCGTAGGCATCCACATCCGCTTCTTCCACAAGGTAGGGGGCAGGCGTGGCGTATTCTCCCGTGATGCCATGGAGGTAGCCGGGTATCAGATCCTTGCAAAGGAAGAAGGAGCTGTCCGCCCCTTCCGGCAGTCCGTGGTAGCGCAGACCGAAAGAGGAGGCGCAGGTGAAGCCGCTCTTGCCGTAGAAGGCGATATTCCCCTCAAAGCAAAGGGCACCGCAACCCATGGCCGCTGCACGCCTCATGCCTTCCTCAAGCAGCATTTTGCCGTACCCCTTGCGCTTGTATGCAGGGGCTATGCAGATGGGACCCATGGTCATGATGGGGATGCGGCGTCCATCGTCCGCGGCCAGGGTTGTTCTCACAAAGGCAATCTGGCCGATGAGCTCACCGTCCTCCTCCGCCACAAGGGCCAGCTCCGGCACATAGTCGGGGTGTCCGCGCAGAACGTGAAGCAAGTAGTGTTCCCAACAGCCGGGGCGGTACACATCCCAAAAGCTCTCGCGCACGAGTTCCTCCACCTGCCTGTGTTCATCGTTCCGTTCTGTTCGTATCACCATATTCCCAGCAGTGTACCACCGCCCCCTGCACGCCACAAGGCTTTTCCATTTCAAAACACATGTGGGTTGACTGCACATGTGTCCCAATGGTTTTTTGCAGGGCGTGGTAGGTATGCAATGATTGGTGG
>CALCWC010000092.1 GCA_937905985.1 uncultured Verrucomicrobiales bacterium
CCACCTGTTTGCTGGCCTTCCTTGCCGTGAATTCCACATTCGCGGCGGTTACGATTGCTCCGGGCAACGTGTACGACAATGGCAAGATATCCTACAGCTCCGATGCATCCCGCCCCGCTTACAAGGATGGCGTCATGTGCTGGGCGGCCTCTGCGGTGAATGCAATCCAATATTGGCAGGACACCTATTATGGCTACCGGGACAAGGGCACTACACCGCCCAACGGAGCTGTGCCGGGGTATTCCGCGCCACTGGGTACGGATGCCTTGGCGGAGTACGAGTACCTTTTGCAAAACTGGTCAGCCAGTAGCGGGTATACCTACAATGCGTATTCTTGGTGGATGCAAGGCGGCATGTATGCTCCGCACAGCTCTTCCCAATTGCAAGACGTCTCCACGGGAGCTTTTTACAACGGTGTGTTCGGGGATACTTCCCCGGTCTATGACAAGTATGCACAATATCAGGATTTGTCCCAAGCCAGTTTCTACAGCACGCAGCTTACCACCAGCATGCGTGCGACCATGCCCTTGGCGGAGCAAATCTTGCCTCGGGCGTTTTCCGTGCAGGGGCAGGCCGTCAACCTTTCCGTGTGCAAGTTGGACTACACCGGCCAGCATGCCATCACCTGTTGGGGATATGAGACAGATGACCAAGGGAATTTGACGGGGCTCATCTTGACTGATTCCGATGACAAATCATTCGGCGCATTCATGGTCAGCGTGAAGGCCGACACCTACTTCAACGGGTACAGGGAGGAGGACGTTGTAGTGCTCAATACCGACCATTTCGGGAGTTGGTATTCCATGAACAACTACACCATCTATGATATATGCTTCATCGATACGCCTGCCACGGCTGCCAACCCCGGAGCAACAGAAAACGGGCTTTCCCAAGTGTCTAGGGAAGCAGAGCGGACAACGGTGCAAAGCATAGGAACCAGTGTCACTGAAAGCTGTACCCTGGATGCAGCCGTTTCTTACCAAGGCGACACCCTGACCATAGGGGGCGGCAAGTATGCCGGCACGGATTCCCCTGCCGCGATTATCTTTTCCACCACAGAAAACGGGGATATCTCGGTTTTCTCTTCCGCCGCATCGTCTCCCGTGGTGCATCTGAAAGATGGTGCCATGGGGCTGCTGTATGGGGATTTGAAAGTGAAGGGAGGGAGCGGCACCACTTCCGGAGGTGTGGAGGCAGAGGGCAAGCTCTATATTCATGGGGGGGATATGAGCATTCAGGAATGCGTGAATCGCAATAACGGCGGTGGAGGCCTGCATGCCGCAGACTATGTGGAGTTGAGGAATGCCGGCAATGTTTCGGTCTCGGGCAACAGTGCTGTACCCCCGCGGGAACCGAAAAGCCCGGATGAGTGGTGGATATACCCCATGTATGGAGGCGGTGGTATGGGGTCGGACGACTCTCTTTCCATCAAATCCTGCGGGGAGGTGAACATCACCGGCAACAATATCTCAGGCCTGCAGGTGAGAGGGGGCGGCATTTTTGCCAGGGAGCGGGCGTACATGGATGACAACGCATCCGTTTCACTCTCCGGAAACAAGGTCGAGAGCGAATATACCATGGCTCTGGGTGGCGGCATCTCCGGCATGTATCTGGAGCTGGACAGGAACGGCTCCGTTTCAGTGCAAGGCAACAGCGTGAGCGTGGACAACAATGGAACCTACACCCACTACGAGAACAACAAGTATGTGTATGGGGCATACGCGCAAGGTGGCGGCATTGCCTTGGCCTTTGACGGAAAGCGGACCAGTTACCTTCAGCCGGATGGCAGCTTTGTGTATGCCCAGGCTACCATGAGCATGAACGGGAACAACGGTGTTTCTGTTTCTGAAAACAAAGTGACAGCGCTCCAAAGCGGCACTTCGTATAATTCTGCCGACAACGCCTACGCGATGGGCGGCGGTCTCTACCTGGACCATTTTGACACAAACAGTTACGGAACAGTAGGCTCCATTGCAGAAATACGCGACAACATAGGCTCTGTTTCCTTCACGGGGAATATAGCGGAGGCCTCCACTTCTATCGGGGCAAACGGCTATGCCTATGGCGGAGCCGCATACATAGGCAATGCATGCAGCCTTGTTATCAGCGGTGAAAGGCAGGAGGTCAGTTTCACGGGCAACAGTGCAGTGGGGAGCAACACCTCCCGCGGCGGTGCCGTTTACAATGCGGGCACGCTGGACATGAGCGGCAACGGCAGCATCCTCTTCACGGGAAACAGCGCGCAAGAGGGCAACGACATCTTCAACGCGGCGGGAGCCCTGTGCAACATCAGCTCCAACGGCTCCGTGGTATTCAAGGCGGATGCCCCCGCCACGGGATTGAGCGTGGCCGTGCAGAACGAGGGCGACTTGTACGTTTCCGCCGCCACCGGGCACACGGTGCTTTTCGAGAACACCGCCCTTTCCACGGCAGGTGAGGGTAAAACCTACATCGGCCAGGATGCCGCGCGCCCTGCGGAAGACTGCTCCGGCCAGGTGCTCTTCACCGCGTCTAGCGGCGCGCAAACGGAGGTGGCGGCCAAGAGCGTGGATGTGCCCGCCATAGTGCAGAACCTTGTGTTGAGCGCAGAGCTCATTGCCCGCGCGGGCGACATCGGCTACGGCTCGCTGGACAACACCATGGTGACCGCCATGGGCGAGCTCACCATGCAGCACGTCTCCCTCAACACCACGGATGCCATCCTGGCCGCGGGTGAGGATTACATCTCCATGAACGACGTTGTCATCACGCTCAACAAGGGGGATTTGATGGAGGACAACCGCACCTTCGACCTCACGGGCATGTTCCGCGGCAACTACAATCTGGACAGCGTCACGTTCGACCTGACCGATGAGAGCCTGGCGGATTTGGTGCCGGCGAATCTGGTGTTTGATATGAGCACCGCGTATGCACTGCCGGAATTCCGGAAAGTGAACGTGCTGAGGAATGCGGACCCCATACCCGTGGCGCAGGTGGGAATGCTGGTTTTGGCCGGAGCCCCCATTCCGGAACCCGCTACGGGAACGCTTGGTCTGCTTGCGCTTGCCGCACTGGCAACCCGCCGCCGTAGGCGGTGAAAAAACGGCACTCCGCCAAATTTCATTGCTGATAGGGGTGAGTTTGTATTGGTTTCTCTACCACGGCTCCGATGATGCGTCAACAGGGGAAATGCCACCCAGTTCGGAACGTCTGGATGAGGCGGAGGGAATCGGCGTGCCAAAAAAATCCGCCCATGTTTGGATCA
>CALCWC010000093.1 GCA_937905985.1 uncultured Verrucomicrobiales bacterium
GCCATTATTTTCAAATCGTAAATCGTCAATTGTCAATCGTCAATCTCCTTGACCCTCACACCATTTGAGGGTATCATACCTTGCGGGGATTCTTTTGACCGAGCACATAGCCATGAAGAAGACATTGTTCATCACCATGCTCACCGCCGCCCTGTTGGGCGGGAACGCCTTCGCCAACACAGGTTTTGAGGGCGGAACAATGACGCCTTCCGGCGGCGTTGTCTCTGTTAATGGCAATCTCCGGATTTTCGAGGATCCCGATTCACCGTATGAGGCGCTAGCCTACGCATACGGAGCCAAAACCTCGCATGATGCCTTTTCTCAAAAGGTCGTGATGACGGGAGGTACAGTACTGGGGGTACTGCACGGCGGTGAAAGCACAGAGGACATGTGCAGTGCTTGTAACAACATAGTCATAGTCGCGGGCGGGCGGGCTAGCATCGACATCGTCGGTGGCTTTGCCGCTGGACAATATTATTCGAGCGCAAGCGGAAACCAAGTCTACATAACGGGCTTGTCCGCCGGCTGTACACCCAATGTTATCGGAGGGAATTCCGCCGGTGACGATAGCGTGGAGACCATCAACAACAAGGTCCATCTGGTGGGTGAGGGTGCCGAGATTCGCATTGATAATGAGAGCTATATAGGCCATGCCATGACCCTTGGCAGGGTTGTGGGCGGAACCTGCTCAGGTAAGGCATATAACAACTCTATCGACATATACGGCAGCGGCATCCACGCCGTATCCCTGACCCACATGCAAATCCTCAATTTTCACCTGGTGGACGGAGTGGCTACGGTAAAGGCCCCCATCGTTACGCTTTCGGGAACCGATGTGCCACTCAACATGGCAAACTTCTCGCTCGGCATCAAGGCGGACGATGTGACGGACATGGACCTACTCGCCGGTCGCAGCGTCGCGCTGGTGGAATCGCAACTTGCCATCGCGGGCTTCGGAGAATCCTCCTACAAGGTGGTGAATGTCTCCAAGGGCGAGCAGGCGGATGCAGCCAAGGCCCTCATCACCCTGGGTGCCGAAGGCAAGGAGCTTCTCTTGACGGTGCTGTCCTCCAGCACGGAACTGCTTGCCCCCGGCGAGTCCAGGCAAGCCGGGAGCGCCACCATAACCGCACTTTCGCAAACCGAGCCCGGCCTGCTGGACGACCTCTCCCTGGGCACCGACACCATAAGCGGCCAAGGGCAGGCCGCCAGCTCGGCGAGCGGCCTGAAGATTGATTCCACGGCAGACTTGTTGATGGAGGGCATGTCCCTCACCGCCAACAACAAAATCTCTGTGAGCGGGCACACCCTCACCCTCAAGGATGTCACCATCACGGGCGACTGGACCGTGGCGGCCGGCTCACGCCTGAACCTGCGGGAGAACTCCACCATTACGGGCGGCGTCACCCTGGAGGGCGGCTCCACGTTAGACCTGGGCGGCGGCTCTCTCTCCAGCAACGTCTCCCTTGGTTGGGATACTACCAT
>CALCWC010000094.1 GCA_937905985.1 uncultured Verrucomicrobiales bacterium
CGTGCTCCATACGGGAGGATTATAGCACGGTAGTATTAAGTTGCCAAGTCAATAACATGAGAAGCCACATGTGTCCCAATAAATGGATTCTTGTTTTTCAAGGAATTGATGGGCAATCGTTAGGGAAATTGCCCAAAGTTGAAGCCCCCCACTTGGTATTTTATCAGTAAAGGCGGCCGGAGACGTGCAACGGGATAGCGGAGCCGCCCCGCCATACGTCCCGCTAGGCAGGACGAGGCGGGGTTCCCGTGCCGAGACGAGCCACCGTTGGTTACCCCCACGTTGACACGTGGGGCGAATTTTTGGTAGCACCCCCCGTTCGTCCGTCTTCGCGTGGCGCTACGCGCCCTTGCTACGCCGTGACAAGGCGGGGTGCGAATATAGCGCGCCCTTCGGGCGCGTTCCAACGTAAGGGCCCGCCCTGCGGGGCATGCGCGGGCGGGAGTATGAAGCTGCCATTCATATAGCACGGCTCAGTGTTGTTGCAGTCTTGTGGGCGCGGGAGCGTCACCCTGCGAATGCAGGGTGGTGATGAATCCGCGCGCGAAGCGCGCGCATGAACTGAAGCCATACCGATGGCGACTCAAAGTTAGCCCAGGCCGGAAGGCCTGGGGGTAACCGCCGTCCTAACGTCTCTACACCGAACCCCGCTCCGCGGGGTGGATGGTGTCTCCCGTTGCATGTCTCTAAACCTTCAAGATTCGCCTTGCGTACCCCGACCACGCAAATTCATAGTTTCTAAAAATTATTGGGACACATGTGCGGGGAATGGGGACGGCCCAATATGGATGAAAACACGCGCATTCGTTCATGTGCGCGGAATATAGGCTTGAACAGGGGGGGCAAAGAGTGTAAAATATCGCCCGCGCATGGATTCTAAGGCGTTACAGATAGGTTTGGCCGGGCTTGGCACGGTGGGCACGGGGGTGTATGAGACCCTGTGCCGCAACCACGGTTTGCTGCAGGCGCGCACGGGCATCCCGTACGCGGTGAAGCGCGTGGCGGTGAGAGACATCCACCGCAAGCGCGATGTGGAGATTGCCCCCGCCCTGCTGACGGAAGACTGGCACGAACTGGTGGATGACCCGGAGATAGACATCATCATCGAGCTGATAGGGGGCACGAGCGTGGCGTACGATCTGGTGAAGGCCGCGCTCATGGCCCGGAAGCCTGTGGTGACGGGCAACAAGGCGCTGCTGGCGGAATACGGCGGCGAACTGTTCCGCCTTTCCGCGGAAACGAGCACACCCCTGTACTTCGAGGCTTCCTGCGGCGGCGGCATCCCCATCATCCAGTGCCTGCAGAACTCCCTGGTCTGCAACCATGTCCGCCGCATCACGGGTATCATCAACGGCACCAGCAACTACATCCTCTCCTCCATGGAGCGCAAGGGCATCTCCTACCAAGAGGCCCTGGACGCAGCCCAGCGCAAGGGCTACGCGGAGGCGGACCCCACGCTGGACGTCAACGGGTGGGACGCCGCGCACAAGGCGCTCATCCTGGCCATGCTGGCGTACGGCACCCCGCTCTCTCCGGAGAGCATCGCCGTGTACGGCATCGATCGCGTCAGCCCGGTGGACTTCCACTTTGCGCGCGACCTGGGCTACAATATCAAGCTTTTGATGGTCATCCTGCACCATGAGGAGAGCGACACGCTGGAGCTGCGCGTGCAGCCGAGCTTCGTCTCCCGCCACCACATGCTCTCCAACGTGTACGGCGTGTTCAACGCCATTGCGGTACACGGCGACATTGTGGGCGAAACCATCTTCTACGGCCGCGGGGCCGGCAAGAACCCCACGGCCAGCGCCGTGCTGGGCGATGTGATGCTCGCCATGCGCGAACGCCGCCACCCGGAGTACCACAGCGGCTTCCACCCCTACACCAAGCAGCTCACCATCATGCCGCTGGAGGACACCGTCACCCCGTACTATGTGCGTTTCCAGGTGGCGGACACCCCCGGCATCATCGCCACCATCGCCACCGAGCTTGCCAAGTTCGACATCGGCATCTCCGCCACCATGTCCCGCGAGCGCAAGGGCAACAAAGAATGCTGCGATTTGGTGTTCCTGCTGCACGCCTGCCCGTGGGGCACGCTGTGCCGCGCACTGGACCAGCTGGGCGAGCGCCCCGGCATTGCCCCCCACCCCGCCGTTTTCCGTATCGAAACCCTCAACGAAGAAGCATAACCCATGGCACTCATCGTCCAAAAATACGGCGGCTCGTCCGTCGGCAGCATCGACCGCATCCGCAACGTCGCACGCAGGCTCGTGGAAACCCAGCAGGCCGGCAACCGCGTCGTGGCCGTCGTCTCCGCCATGAGCGGCGTCACCGACCGCCTCATCGGCATGGCCCGAGAGGTCACCGAGAACCCGCCCACCCGCGAGCTGGACATGCTCATGGCCACCGGCGAGCAGCAGTCTATCGCCCTGCTGGGCATGGCCATCACGGAAATGGGCTACAAGGCCCGAAGCTTCACCGGGCGCCAGGCCGGCATCTTCACCTACGGTTCCCACACACGAGCACGCATCCGCAACATCGACCCCTCAGCCGTCACCGCCGCATTGGATGACGGCTACATCTGCATCTGCGCGGGCTTCCAGGGCATTGCCGCAGACGGAGCCATCTGCACGCTCGGCCGCGGCGGGTCCGACTTGTCGGCCATAGCGCTGGCGGCGGCGGTGAAGGCGGACTTGTGCCAGATCTACACGGACGTGGACGGTGTGTACACCTGCGATCCGCGCGTGGTGAAGGATGCTCGCAAGTTGCCCGTACTCTCTTACGACGAGATGCTGGAGATGGCCTCCAGCGGCTCGAAAGTCATGCAGGCCCGATCCGTCGAATTCGCCAAGAAATTCGGTGTGGTCTTCGAGGTCCGCAATTCCATGAACAACAACCCCGGTACTATCGTGCAAGAAGAAACACCAGCCATGGAGTCCCTCGTCATTCGCGGCGTCTCCATTGAACGCAACCAGGCCCGCCTCACCATCTCCAACATCAGCGAGCCCGTCCCCTACACCGCCATCATCCTCTCCGCCCTTTCCGATGAGGAAATCAACGTGGACATGATTGTGGCCAACACCGCACACGACGGCCACGCCCGCCAATCTCTCACCATGAACATGAGCGACCTGGGCGCGGCGCAGGCGGCACTCCAGAAGGTTCTGCCGAAGTTTGGCCCGGAGGCCAAGCTGGAGACGGAGGCGGGATTGGCCAAGCTCTCCGTTGTGGGTGTCGGCATGCGCAGCAACTCCGGCGTGGCGGCCACCCTGTTCCGCGCGCTGGCGGACGCAGGGATTGAGACCGGCATGATTGCCACCTCGGAAATCCGCATCACCACCACCGTGCCCGCAGCCGACATTGAGCAGGCCGCCCGCGTGGTGCACGACGCCTTCCACCTCAACTCCGTTCAGGCGTGACGGAGGACGCTTCAGAGCAGCCCGGAGGCAAGGGCGCCACGGAGTTCAAACCCGTGGTGAAGGTGGCGGCTTGCGCCTTGCTGGCCGCCGCGGTTCTCGGCTCCGGATACGTTCTGTTCAACCTGGGATACAACCAGGGCTACCGTGAGGCATCAGCCTCGGAGAAGGTGGCAGAGGCCCTCAACGAGGCCGCCGTCCGCAACCTCACCAACTTCATGCAGTCCTCCACCGCCAGCGATGATGAGCTGGAAGCCATGGTGCAGGACCCCGACACCGCGCTCTCCTGGATTCAGGACGAGCGCATACGGCGGGAGGCGGAGTGGCTGCTGGCGCAGTCGCTCACCCAGCGTGGGCGGGTGGAGCACGCGGTGAAGCTGCTTTCCGGGCTGTTCCGCAAGGTGCCCAAGGACGCCGTGTGGGCGCGCCGCGCGCTCAACGTGGGAGATGCCATGGTGGGTGCCCACCATGCAGACACCGCCGCTGCCTTCTACCGCTACGCCAGCGATATCTTTGCCGCAGAGAAATCCGCGCCGGAGCAGGCGGCCGCACTTTCCCGCATTGCCACCGCAGCCATTGCCGCCGGCAAGGGTAACGACGACCTGCTGCCCCAGCTGGAGGAAATCCTGAAAGAGGCCGCCCCGCTGGGGGATGAGGCCGCCACCCTGATTTCCAGCATCAACGTCTATCTTGGCAACATCCACCGCGCCACAGGCAACCAGGCCGCGGCCGACCACTGCTACGCCGAGGCCCTGAAGTCCACAGGCGAGGACGAGGGCACGCTGAGCCCCGCCGCGCGCGTGTGCCGCGGCGCCGCGCTGCTGGTGAAAGGCGAGCGCGACCGCGCGGAAGAGCTGCTGAGCAGCGGCGAGAGTGCATTGGGCAACAGTGCGTCGGACACGCTGTGCCGTGTGTTTGCGCTGCGGGAGCTGGCAGCCATTGCGGAGGAGCGCGGCAACCATTTGCAAGCGCTCGGCCTGCTGAACCGGGCAGAGGGCTTGGCGGAGGGAGCAGTGCCGCGCACAGACTTTTTCTGGCCCTGCCTGTACGGCCAGCGTGCCTGGGTGCAGCTGCTGCTGGAACAATACTCCCCTGCCCTGACGGATTTCAACCGCGTGCTGGAGGGCTCCCGAGAACCCGCCCTGCGCGTGCAGGCGCTGGAGGGCGCGGGCCGCTGCCTGATGAACATGCAGCGCGCTGCGGAGGCCACCCCATTCTTCAACGACTGCCTCAACCTGCGCACAAAGCAGTTTGCGGACGACAAGGAATCGCTCGCCCGCGCCTGGATTCTGGCAGCGCAGTCCTACGAGCCCCAAAAGAAGCCCCAGCAGGCGGCATCCGCCTATGCCCAGGCTCTCTCGCTCATGACCGTTGACAGCGGGAACTACCGCGCCGCCGCCTTCGGGCGCGCCAAGGCACTGGCGGACGCCGGGCTCTGGCAACAATCCATGGAGGCTTGGCAAAACCTGGCACCCGTGGTGGCAAAGGACGATGAGGATTCCCTGGAGGTGCAGGAGGCAATAGCCGCTTGCATGCAACAGCTCAACCCCAACGTGACCGCCCCCGTGCCCGCGCCCGATGCCGCCGCACCTGCCGTGCAGCCGACCCAGGCCGCCCAGCCC
This sequence comes from uncultured Verrucomicrobiales bacterium, assembly GCA_937905985.1. Classification (GTDB taxonomy): domain Bacteria; phylum Verrucomicrobiota; class Verrucomicrobiia; order Verrucomicrobiales; family Akkermansiaceae; genus Akkermansia. Next base: position 5,036 of record CALCWC010000094.1, read on the forward strand.
ACGCGCACGAAAGCCCGCCGCACATCCAACAAGCGCGCCACCCGCCGACGCAGATAACCTCTCCCTTTTCATCCGTATGTACAGCCGCTTCCGCCCCACCCGCAAAAACAACTATGTGCTGCCCAAGCTGGCCATCGGCCTGATTATCGTCAGCCTGCTGCTGTGGGTACTCATGACCCGCAACGGGTCTGACGACGGAACATCCCAGGGCGGGCAGGACACCAACGCCAGCAGCTACGAGGCCAACGGAACCCTCACCCGCCTGCTGGACGACCTGTGTGGCGACAAGGCCCACCTGCTGGAGCTGGCCGACAACTTCCAAACCCGCACGGGCTGGATTGGCAACCAGGACACCCAGCAGCAGCTGCGCGCCCTGCTGGTTTCCCGCCTGGTGGACAACGACCTGTGGGCAGAGGCCGCCAAGATGATACCGGGCATCCTGAACGTGGTGTCGGTGGGCACGCTGGACCGCCTGGCGGATGCCGCCAACGCGCACAAGGATTTTGAACTGGAACAGAAAATAGACCGCCGCCTGCAGGAGGTGCTTCTCAAATCCCCCGCGGACACCCCGCTGCTGCTGAGTTCCATCCGGCGCGCATCCGAAGCGTGCATTGCCGCCGGGCACAACGATGAGGCCATCAAGATTATCTCCGTGCTGGACGGCCCCGCCGTCATGACCCGCATCAACACGCAGACGCTTGCCGCCGAAGCCGCCGACCTCCAGATGCTCCGCGCCAGCGTGAGCGAGGTCAAGGAACCCGTCCTCCAGCAAGCCCGCAACATCCTGGATAAAGCCAAGTGGCCCTCCTGCCCGGCCGCCTCCCGCCTTATGCTCGACGAGGTGGCCAACACCCTGCGCGACAACCCGAACCTCAAAGGCCCCGCACTCAAGGAGCTGGAGGCCAAGCTGCTCCGTTGCCGCAGCCTCATGATGGAGTTCCCGGATCCGGACCACCGCATGCCGGAATGCTACCGCCTGCTCAGCGACCTGCGCACGCGCCTGCGCGACTTCGACGGCAGCACCAAGGCCCTGGAGCTTGCCGCCGCCTTCATGGAAAGCTACGGTGAGCTCTCCCCCCAGATGGAGCTGGAGCTCTACCGCGTCCGCTCCAAAGCCGCACTCGCCGCCCACAACGAGGAAAAGCTGGAGGAATGCTACCGCTGGCTCATGGAGCACGAAACCGACCCCGCGGGCACTTTCACCGCCATGGCGTACCTTATCGACCACACCGAGGGCGAAGAGCGCGCCAAGTTGCTGGAGCGCACCTGGACGTTCCTGGATGCGAACCCGCGCATAGCCCAGGCCAACGGCACGGCGCGCGCCAAGGTGGCACAGGCCCTCGTTGAGCACTACGCCGCACAGGAGGAATACGCCAAAGCCATCAAATGGCTGCGCATCAACCGTGATTTGGCCGAGGCCGCCAACCCCGACCTCACCAACGGCGCGGCACTCAAGGCCAAGTATGATTTGGCGCTCATGCTGCGAAAGGCCAAGCAGGACGGATCCGCCTCCGCCGCGTTCTATCAGATTTGCGAGGTCATTGAAAAGATGTCGGAGGAACAGCGCACCAAGCTGGACGCCGCCGCGCCGCGCCTGTACAAGGACTCCGTGCGCGAGTACGCCCGCACCCGCTACCTCATGGGCGACACCGCGCGCGCACGCGCCTGGTGCAAGAAAATCAAGGAGGGATTGCCGGACAAGACCCGCTGAACCTGAAACCAAGCCGCCATGTCGTCACTGCACAAAAAGAGCCTGATAGCCACCGCAGCCATCTTCTGCTGCCGTTTCACGGGGCTGCTGCGAGAGATTGTGTACACGCGGCTTTTCGGGGCCACGGGCGCGCTGGATGCATACCTGACAGCCTTCCGCATCCCGAACATGCTGCGCGACATGTTTGCCGAGGGTGCGCTCTCCCAAAGCTTCACCAGCGTGATGAGCAAGGTTGAGCATCAAGCCACCCCGGAGAAGGCGTGGCGTTTGGCCAACCGCGTGTACAGCCAGCTCACCTCGCTCATGATTTGCCTGGTGTCCATCGGCGTGTTGCTCGCGGGCACCTTCATGCAGGCCCTCTATCCGGAACGCGCCAACGTGGAGCTCTCCGCCCCGCCGCTGGAACTGCCGGAGGACAGCCTGATTGACGAATACGAGTTTTGTGCCACGTTTGAAAGCTTGAGCGAGAATGCGGATGGCATCAAAGTGGCTCGCTTCACCACCATCGAGCCCTGCGGCGCCATCAATTTCGACACGCCCTGCATCCGCCTCAAGCTAGTGGAGGAATTGAAGCCCGGCGACCAGGTGCAGCTCTGCACCACCTCCCGCAGCGGCACCCTGCAGCTGGAGCGCCGAAACTTCATGGGCCTCGCCACAGACCTGTGCCGCATCATGTGGCCGTACATCCTCCTGGCGTCCCTCTCCGCGCTGTGCATGGGCGCGCTGAACGTGTTCGGCATCTTCGGCATCCCCAACCTGGCCAGCGCGGCGTTCAACCTCACCACCATCGCCTTCGGCGCGGGAATCGGTTACTTGATAGACCCGCACTACGGGCCGCAGGCCCTGTACGGATTCGCCATTGCGGTGGTGCTGGGCGGCTTGGCGCAGATTCTGGTTCAGGTACCCAAGCTGCGGAAGCTGGGCTGGAAACCGGAGTGGAATATCGGGCTCTCCCTGCGCGGCGGCCTGCACTTTGTGGACCCCTACTCCAAGAAAGTGTGGTACCTGATGGTCCCCGGCATGATTGCCGCGGGCATCACTCAAACCAACATCTTCATCAATACCGCCTTCGCCCTGTACCTGGAGCCCGGCTCCGTTACCGCCCTGAGCTGCGGCTTCCACCTCTGGCAGCTGCCCGTTGCCCTGTTCGGCGTGGCCGTGGGCATGGTGGTCCTGCCCACGGTCTCCCGCATGACGCTTACCTCCGGCTCCCATGATATCTCCAAGCACCTGGCACGCGCCCTGCGCTTCATGGCGCTCTTTGCGGTTCCCTCCGCAGTCTTCCTGTCGATTTGGGGCGTGCAGATTGCCAGCGTGTTCTTCCAGGGCGGAAGGTTCGACGGCCATGCGGCGGAATTGACGGGGTCGGTGCTGGCATGCTACTCCCTGGGTTTGCTGGGCTATGCGGGCATGAAGGTGCTGCAGCCCATCTTCATGGCGCTGGAAAAACCCTGGGCTCCGGCCATACTGGCACTGGTGGCCTGCGCCATCTCCATCGCCATGAACTATGTGTTCGTCATGGTGTTTGACATGCCTGCACCGTATCTGGCGTTGACCACCTCCGTGGTCACCACGCTCAACTGCCTGTTCTACTTCCTCTACCTGAGAAAGCTGCTGGGCGGTATGTCATGCGGCGTCTTGATACCGGGCGTGCTGCGCATCTGCGCGGCAGGTCTGGCGCTTGCCCTGGCCTGCCTGCTGGCCGAGGAGCTGTTGTTTGAGGACTTCACGGAGTGGAACTTCTTCTTGCGCCTGGGAGCCATGGCCGCAGGCGGCACCATAGGCGCCGCCATCTACATCTCGGCCTGCCGTCTCTTCCACGTCCCGGAAATCATTGAATTCTTCAACTATCTCCACCACCGCAAAGCCCCCCCGGCTCAATAGCCCCGCGCTGCGGGTTGCGTTTTCGCCGCTTTCTCATTACAGGTTGCCTGAAATACAGTTCAGCACCTGGCGATACGGGGCTTTTTGAGCATCCGACAGGAAGGGTTTTTCCCAAATGCTCTGGATACGCTCGTAAAGATCCTTCGCGGTGCCGGCGGAATAGCTGCAACCTCGGGGCAATTCGCCTAGGTAGAGGGTGCTGTTCTTCTCATCCGGGACAAGAACATCGGGATGCGCGCGACAGGTGTTCTGAATATACGCCAAAGCCTCCGCTTGAATAGCTGCCGCCCTTGATCGACTGTGCCCATCTCCTGTCATCGTGATCAGAATCTTGCGGTATTTCTCTACAACGCTCCGGAAGGCAAGGGCATTTTGGTAACTCTCCGCAAAGCGGACATTTTTGAGAATCCGTATGAACTCCAGATGCTTTTCAATGGCAGTCTTGTCATCATCGCTAAGATTGAAGCCCAGTGAATACAGTCCGCTGCCTTCAACGTATCGGTAAAGCTCCAGCTCCGGCAGTATGATGCTGTCCGGCTTGTCTATACGCACGATGGGGTCTACCGTGAGGACATAGGTATTCTGCCCCGCCCGGAACGCGCATACCGGGTATTTCGTACATGTAGGCCAGGGGGAGTTGCAGCATCCATCCAAGGGCAGTGCCTTCAATTCCGTTCCGTTGACCATCACGCTACCCTTGTACCGGCACTCAAGAAGGGAAAATTCAGGACCAACATGGCGCAGGAACAAAGCATAGCGCAGGACATAGTGCATGATCTGCCGCCGTGGCCATACCACGGTATATTTGCCGGACTGTTTCAAATCAACGCGAGGATATCCCGTTCCCTCAGCAAAGCGCCATTCCGGCTGCGGATGGATGATACCGAGGTCGGAGGTGAAGTCAATGCGCCCCGCCTGGGGGGCAGCAGGGAAATCCACCCGTACCGTGCTGGTACAGCCCAGCATGGCAGGGAACATCAGCAACGCCGCATATATCCAATGATTACCCTTTGACTTTTTTACCATAGAGGGATTCTATCAGTTCAGGGCTGGATGGGCAAGCCTATGCGTCAGCTTGATGATTTTTCTGGACACACCGGCTTTTCATATGCTACACAGGTGAGACTAATCGGCACAGCGAGACCCCTATGAGGCATCTTTCAATAATCTTAACAATCGGCATGCTGGCAATTTCCGCTTCCTCATCTCATGCCAGCATGGAAACAAAGGCAGAAACTTCCCGGGAATGCTCGCCGTGCGCCTTGCAGGAAAAGGCTGAACAAGGGGACGCAGATGCCCAATACACCTTGGCAGAGGACTTCTACCCGCACAACAAAGCGGAGGCCGTGAAGTGGTACCGCAAAGCGGCAGCCCAGGGGCATGCCAAGGCTCAACTGAGGCTGGGAATACATTATTATGTTGGTCCGAAAGAAACGCGAGACGAACATGAGGCAGCAAAGTGTTTTCAGCATGCTGTTGAGCAGGGGAGCCCTATAGCCCACTTTTATCTTGCCTATTGCTACAAGCGTGGCATCGGTGTTGCTCAGAACCTTGAAAAAGCCAAGGACCTGTTCCATAAGGGAGCCCAGCTTGGTGACGACATGAGTGAGGAGGCGTACAATAGGATCTTGAAATCTGAAAAATGCAAAAAGCAGGCCCCTGCCCCGAACAGTCAGACAGGCCGCGACTATTTGCATGATGTGGATAGTGTTGATGGAGCCATATGCCTGATGAGGCACGCCTGGGATTCAGCTGCATGTGTTGTGCGTGGAGAGCTCGTTCAAAAGGATGGGCTGCTGACGGGGAAAATCAACGAGGTGTACAAGGGAGAACTGACAGCGGGCAAGGCATATGCCTGCCAAGCTCCCGATACTCTGTTTCAAAAAACCGAAAATGCAGCTACCCCGCGGGGAGAACTATACATTCTTGCGAAAAAGGCAAAGCTGGCTGAAGATGGCACATATCTGTTGGAAGAGTGTATCGTTATTGAAAGATACACGTACCCCGATTTTGCCGAAACATGCTTTCACCTCGTACTCAAAACGAAGATGTGATTTTGCCCCGGTCCCCTGTAGAGGGGGCCGGGGCTTTATCATCACATCACCTCGAAAAAACCTGCACTCGGCAGGATGAAGTAGATTAGATTAGAGGCTGCGGCCGAAGGCCAGGCGGTCGTATTGCTCGTTGGCGTAACGGTGGCGCGGGTGGTTGGCGTGCATGTAGGCCTCGTGGAGGGGGTGGGTGGGATCGCTGGCGATGCGCTGGGCCTCCTGCTTGTCGTCAGCGGGGACGCCTTGGCGGATGGGAGCTTCACGCCCCTGCTCCGCCATGGCGAAGATAAGGCGAGCGAAGTCCGCATTGGCGCGCAAGGCCGGGTTCTCCACCAGGGACTGGACGTCGATTCCCGTCTGGTCGCCAACGTGTCGGAGGAATGAGGCGACGGTCTGCATGTTGTGGTCGAACTCGTTTCCCCACTCGTTCTGGAGGTCTGCCTCTGCGGCGTCGATGGCATCCTGCTCCTGCTTGCGGCAATCCATGAGGAAGTTGCGGCCCTCGCGGGAGTAGCTGTCCACCAGAGCCTGCATGGCCTTGGGCGGCACGCCGTAGTCGAACGCCACGCGGGAGAGGCTCTGAGCGAGGTGTTCGTCCCAGATTTCATCGGGCGTGTCGTCGGGGCGCGCGATGGTGAAATCATCGGGATTCTCGGGGAGGCCGACGGTGATGCGGAATGCCTGCATGCGCGGGTCGTCCTGTGCGTCGGGATAGCCCTTGAGCTTCTCCAGGTGGGCGTAGCTCTTGGCGAGGGCCTCCGGGCGCTTGAACTTGGCAAGCGTGGCGGCGTAGGGCTGCAAATCCTCGAACCTGGCGTACCATTCCGGGGCGAAGGCCCCGTCCTCCCCCAGAAGGGAGGGCACGGTGACGGCGGGTTCGGGTGCGGTGGTATCGGGAGCGGCATCGGAGGCCGCATTGTCGTTTTCTCTATTCGTGTTCATGATCATGTTCATTTTGGGATTCGCTTGCCTCGCGGCGGGCCTGTTCCATCAGGCGCCGGATGACAAGGAAGACTTCTCTGTGGGCGTCGCGCCGCATGGCGTCGAGCGGGTCGTACGCTCCGGCCTTGCCCAGGAACACGGGCAGGTCCGTTTCAAAGCGCTCCTCGAGCACATCGAGCGCCTGCTCGCCGAGGGGCGTGCCGAAGACGGCGAGGATGAGGCGGCGGTTGGCGCGCGCCTGTTCCGCGGCGTGGTTGCGTGGGTAAATCATGGCTTGGATGGGGATTGGGGTTGAGCCTGCTCTTGTGCGAACGCGAGCGCGGCGGCATCGGCCTCACGCTTGCGGCGCAGGCGTTTCACGGAGCTTTCCGCGCGGAGGATGCCCTCCGGCACGCCGTCCAGGCGCGCGCTCAGGCGGAACGTGCGGTCCAGGTCCACGTGGTCGGCCACGGCGGGGTCGAGCGCGGCGAGGGACTGGAGGCGCAGGAGGGTGCGCTCCACGCCCTCCGACTGGATGCGGCGCATGACCATGGCGATTCTGCCCTGGTAGACCACGCGGGGTTCCGGCACCTCTGCCTCACCGCGTGCGTTGGCGCGCAGCACCGTGCTCGGCGGCTGCGGGAAGCGCCCCATGCGGAACAGCAGCGCAAACACGCGCTCCATCAGCGGGCGGAAATCGCTCGTGAACAGCGTGAACGACGGCGAGAAGAGCATCACGCGCTCGTTCTCGCGGGCGTATACCTCCGCGGCGCTCATCTGCTGGCGGCGCTCGCTCCAGAGCTCCAGCATGGGGACGAAGAACGCGCGGTTGATGGCATCCTGCTTCTGGCGGAGGCGGTCCATGCCGATGTCGTATCGGCCGGAGGTGGCCCACTCGCGCGGGAAACCGAGACTGGCGCTCTCCGGGTTGATGAGGGTGCGGCCGCCTGCGCGGAGGTCCACCTCGCCGCTCTGGTTGGCGAGCTCCAGGATGCGGGGGAAGGCGGCCACCTCGCCCAGCATGTCGAGGATGCGGTTGAGGAACTGCGCCTGCCGGATGTCCGGGTACACCAGGCGGGCGGGGGCCAGGCCGTACGGGCCCTCGCCCCAGCGCAGGAAGCGCGTGACCATGTAAGGCATCTCGCGGTAGCCGCTTTCCTCGGTCACGCAGTTGTCGTCCAGGCTGTAGTACAGGCTCTCGAAGGGCATGTTGCGGGCGTCGTCGCGCTTGCGGTTGCGGGTGTGGCGGGGACGCACCACATGGAGGAAACGGAGGCGGCCGGTGTGGGGGTCTGCACCGCTTTCCAGCATGGCGCGGGCGCGGGGACCGAGGGCCCTGCGTCCGAACTGGGATTCCGCCTGGTGCGGTGTGAGGGTGAACTCGCGCATGAAGGTGTCCAGCGTACCCTCATCGTCCTCCGCGCACACAAACTGGCCGCATGGGATGTGGCGGAACAGCAGGTTGCCGCTGCGCGTGTTGCCGCAGAACAAGCAGCCCGTGCCCAGCCCCACGCGGTCCAGGAAGCACTCGTGCAGCTCCGTGTAGAAGTTGCTGCGGGCAAGCTCTGCGTTGGCAATCTCGGAACACTTGTTGTACCAGGATTCCGCCTCGTCTCCCGCATCGGGGTCGGCGCAGCTCCATTTGAACCAGAGCTCGTGGCCGGGGGTGATGTAGCTCATGTGGCCGCTGGCGAGCTTCTGGCAGGCCTCCACGGCGGTGGTGTCGCCCAGCCCGCGCAGGCTGGAGGCGTCCGCCACGGGCGAGTCGTCGTCCTGCCGCGCAGGCAGCACATAGCGGCGCAGGGAGTCCCACCAGCCCTCCCACGGTGCGCGGGCGGCCTTGAGACTGTTGTAGGTGTTGAGCAGGGAGTCCATCAGCCGAGGGTGGAGTTGCCGTTGTCAGCGGCGGTGGAGTTGGGGGCGGCGGCGGGCCTGCGGCTCAGCAGGGTGGAGAGCAGTCCACGGCGGCGGGCGGCGGTCTGGTTGTAGGCAGCCTTGGTTGCGGCGGGCTCGTTGTCGGTGACGACGGGGATGGGTGTGGCGGGAGCGGCTTTGGGTTTGGTAAATCCCATGGTGGTGATTCCTTTCTATCTATGATTGGTGTTGAATAAATGCGCGCCACGGGTGAATGTGGGGCACGGTGTTGCGGAGGCCGCGCCGGAAGCACAGCCGGGGCAGCGGTGCCAGCCCGGAAGCCAGCTTGCGCGCCAGCGCCAGGTCCCCCGCCAGCAGATGCACATACCAGGCATCCGCCCCCGCGGGGGTCTCCGGCAGTTCCTCCCATTCCCCGGCATGCGACGAGTTCACGGGCAGGAGCAGCGCCACCAGCTGCGGCGTCCATACCACCACGGCGCGCGGGTTGCGGCAGAGGGCAACCCAATCGCGCTGCAGGCTGCGGCCGGAAGCGGCATAGTAGCGGCGGGCGGTGGTGCGGGCATCGTTGTCCATGCCGCACACCATACACATGAAACACCGGATTTCCAACCAAGCGGGAAAACCCGCATGGGGGTACCGCCCCACGCAGGCCTGAACCGGTTTGGCTGCATCCGTTGCGGGCGGGGTGCGGCCGTGGAATGATGGCGGAACTATGAGCGACATAGACGAAAACGAAAACACGCCCGCGCCGGTTCCCACCGCCGTGGACATCTGCAACCTGGCCCTCAGCAAGCTGGGGGAATCTCCCATCGACGGCATCGACCCCAACGGCACCCTGCCCCAGCGCATGTGCTACCTCCACTACCACCCGGTCCGCCGAGAGGTCCTCTGCGTCAACAGGTGGACCTTCGCCGTAAAGCACGCCACACTCTACAGCAGCGAGACCGTGGACGAAAACATGCACGCCGTGCCGCACACGCTGCCCACGGACTGCCTGCGCGTGCTGGAGGTGGACACGCCGGGGTGGACGCTGCGCGGGCGGTGCATTTTCTGCCCGGCGGAGCAAATCACGCTGCGGTACATAGCGGACGTGGAGGACCCGGAGCTGTTCGACCCGCTGTTCATCGACGCATTCACGTGCCTGCTGGCGTGCAAGATGTGCATTCCGCTCATCAACAGCAGCACCGTTCGGCAGAGCCTGCTGGAGGAGTACCAGCGCATCGCCCTGCCGCAAGCCAGCCACTTCAACGCCGTGCAGGAGCACTCCAACGACGAGGACCACCCGCTGCTGCGGCTGTGGAAGCAGAGCCTGGGCCGCAACCATTGAACAAGAGAGGACACGCCCATGAAAGCAATCGATTTTGCATGCAGGCTGCTGGCAAGGCTGGCAAAAGACGAGATGCCGGACGGCTCGCAGCGCGTGCTGCTGGCGGTGGCGGCGGGGCTGCCGGAGGCGCCGGACATTGCGCGCCTCACCGGGCTGGCACCCACCGCGTGCGCCCAAACGCTGGCGCGCCTCCGCAAGCAGGGATTCGTGCTCTGCAACGACGCCGTCCACGGCGGCCACATCCTCACCCCCACCGGCAAGGCCAAGGTGGCGGGGCTCTTCGATTTCATGCACCCCGACCATGCGTAAGGAGCGCCACCTCACCATCGAAGAGAAACGCGACTGGCTCGCCTCCATCTTTCGCGACGACGAGGGTATCTACAGCCAGGCGGACAAGTTCAAGGCCATGGTGGAGGACACGCGCCTGGCGGAGCTGGAGGCAGAGCTGCAGAAAGCGGCCGCCCCGCCGCCGAGCCACGCCATTCCACCGGATATCCTGTCGCACCTGCCGCCGCCGCTGTCAAACTAGGGAATTCTCCCCCGCCCGACCCCATCGGGCGGGGGATTTTCGCATAAGGGCGAGAGAATACGTCTTGCAATGAGAGAGAAAGAGAGTATAATAGGCGCGTGAGCGTGTACGCCGCGCCCCAATGAAAAAGAACCAGAAACTCTTCCTACAGAATTATGAGCATGCTTGAATTTATCCGCAGGAACTCCCTGCTTGTGTTGATTGTGGTGACCGCGCTGGGTCTGGGCTTCCTGTTTATGGACTACGGCGACAAGGGGAACATGTTCGGCACAAACTTCTACATCAAGGTGCACGACGTGAGCTACGACTACCAGGAGACCGTGAACCTGGGCGAGAACGGCGAATCCTACCTGCAGTCCCTCTACCACACCGCCAGCCAGCAGGTGCGCAACAAGTTCGATGCCAACGAGGACGAGAACATGAGCGAGGACGAAATGGCCGCCATGAACGCCTGGCTGGAGGAGCACAAGGAGTACCGCGACTACATGGACTTCATCGGCTCCATGATGCAGGTGATGGCCTTCGGGCAGGCGGACGACTCCAGCGTGAACATGGCGGTGAACCGCGCCATCCTGCATGAGGTGGGCGAGGAGCTGGGCATCCAGCCTTCCAAGGAGCAGGTGGACGCCTACATCAAGGCCATGCCCCCGTTCCAGAAGGAGGACGGCACGTTCAACCAGGACCTCTACCACCGCCTGACCGGGTACGACTCCGTGCGCGGCCTGAGCAACAACACCCAGGAAACCGCCTTCCGCAGCGTGGTGTCCGACCTCATCGTCATGGAGTGCCTGAGCAACATCTTCACGGGCGACATGCACTACCAGAGCCAGGCGGTGTCCGCCCTGGTGGACACGGTGTACCAGACGATGCGCGGGAAAAACGCGTGGCTGCCGGCAGAGAAGGTGAGCGAGCCGCCCGCCCCCACCGAGGAGGAGCTCAAGGCCTTCTGGGAGGAAAACAAGGAGGACTACAAGAGCGACGAGCGCCGCATCGTTTCCGTCTACACCCTCACGCCGGAGAAGGACTCCAGCGTGGAATCCATGATTGCCATGGCGGACGTGCTGATGGAGGATCTCTCCAAGGCTGACGGCAAGGGCTTCGACCAGCTGCTGGAGGGAGCCGCGGAGGACCAGGAGTACGAGCCGTTCACCTTCAAGACGGCAGACGGCAAGAGCCACACCACCACGCCTCTCTGCAAGCTTTCCGAGGCTCCCGCCGAACTTCAGGTGGAAGTGGAGCACAACGGCAAGACCATGACCCTCGCGGAGGTCGCCTTCTCCGAGGTGGACTCCGCCCCCACCGTGCAGCAGTACGAGGAAAACGTCAAGTCCGGCAACCTGGAGCTGCGCGTCAGCATCAAGCAGGTCCGCGGCTACTTCCTCACCAAGGAGAACAAGCTCATCTTCTTCCGCGTGGAGGCCATTGAGGAACCCGAGATTTTGGAATACGACGCCGCCAAGGAGCGCGCGCTGGCCGACCTGAAGAAGCAGAACGCCGACCACGCCGTGGAGCTTGCCGCGCAGAAGCTGCATGCAGAAATGGAGGCCGCCATCCCGGAGGGCGGGCTGGACGCCGCCTTTGCCAAGGCTGAGGCAGCCGGAGCCACCGTGAAGGAGTTCGGCCCCACCAACATCTCCACCGCTGCGGGCGACCTGCCCAAGGGCGTGGATCCCAAGGCTCTCATCAGCGTGCCCAGCGGCAAGCTGGCCCCGCTCACGGTGCTGCCGGACGGCGCGAGCATCACCGCCGTCACCGGGCGCACCATCGAGAACAGCCCGGACTACGCGGCCGCCAAGACCTTCCGCGCCATCCCGGCGGAAAACAACCGCCTGCGTAGCGAAATCTTCATCGACTGGCTGCAGAACACCTACGTCCGCTACAACGTGCAGTTCTCCAAGGACGTGCGCATGCACCACTAATTACCATACCCCCAAGCCATGAGCGCGTTCCCCCCGCAGGGCAAGTACATTATCGGCAACGAAGCCTGCGAGCGCTTCAGCTTCTACGGCATGCGCAGCATCCTCACGCTGTACATGACCAGCATGCTGGCCATGACCCAGCAGGAGGCTGTGGAGGTGGGGCACCTGTTTCTGGCCATCATCTACATACTGCCGCTGCTGGGCGCGTGGATAGCGGACCGCTTCCTGGGGCGCTACCGCACCATCCTGTACATCTCCCTGGTGTACTGCATGGGCAACTTCATCCTGGCGTGCTCTGACTTTGCGGACAGCATCGACACACGGCGCATCATCCTCTTCATCGGCCTGTTCACCATAGCGGTGGGCACGGGCGGCATCAAACCCTGCGTCTCCGCCTTCATCGGCGACCAGGTGCAGGACCAGACGGATTCCAAAATCATGGCGCGCGTGTACGCGGCGTTCTACTGGTCCATCAACCTGGGTTCGTTCTTTGCCTTCCTGGTGATACCGTGGATTAGGCAGAGCATGGGGTACAGCTGGGCGTTTGCGGTACCCGGCGTGTTCATGGCCATCGCCACGTTCCTGCTGTGGTGCGGGCGCAAGACGTACCACCACCGCCAGCCGACACAGCCGCACTTCCTGCCCTGCCTGTTCACGCGCGTGTTCAAGGGAGCCAAGGCGGCATGCGAGAAGTTCGGCACCGCCGTGGTGCAAGAAACCTCCCGCACGGTGCTGGGCATCCTGTCGTTCATTGTGCTGGCTCCCGTGCTGGTGCTGCTGGCGTACTGGGCCAGGGAGGGCGCCACGCAGCTGGGCATGCTCTGCGGGCTGAGCGAGACCGTCGCCGCGCTCTGCGGGCTGGTGGCCATCATCCTGTACATCATCGCCATTGTGGTGGCGGGGCTGCGCCTGGCGGCCGCCACGGGCGCGCGCGGCTTCATCGGCGTGTCCGGCAGCCTGCTCTTCAACCCCGCGGAAACCACCGCCGCCCGCTACACGGAGGAGGAAATCCACGGTGCGCGCAACATGGTGCGCGTGCTCATTGTCTTCCTGATGATCATCCCATTCTGGAGCCTGTACGACCAGACGACCACGAGCTGGGTGCTGCAGGGCGCCAAGATGCAGGCGCTGCAGTTCTCGATGTTCGGGCAGGAGTTCAAGTTCGGAGCGGAGGAGATGCAGAGCTTCAACCCGCTGCTCATCATGATCATGGTGCCGCTGGTCACTCTGTTCGTCTACCCGTACATCGGGAGGTGGAGCCAGCCGCTGCGCCGCATGGGCTGCGGCATTGTGCTGGCCGGCATCGGCTACGGCGTGGTGGCGTGGATTCAAACCCGCCTCGACGCCGGAGAGAACCTTTCCATCCTCTGGCAGTGCCTGCCCTACCTCATCATCACCATCTCTGAAATCCTGGTCAGCACCACCGGCCTGGAATACGCCTATACCGCCGCCGGCAAGAACATGAAGAGCATCGTGCTGAGTTTCTTCTACCTCACCAGCACCATCGGCAACTGCCTCATTGTCTACTTCACCTCCATGGTGGACGACCCCGCCTCCGTACACACCTTCCTGCTGTACGGCGCTCTGGCCGTCTGCATCGGCATTGTCTTCATGTGCGTGACCTTCCGCGAGAAATTCAAGGCGGAGGCGGAATGAGGAAAGGTACTGTTTGAAAGAGAGCGCACGCGGGACGTGCGGGGGGATTTCAAAAAAATTGCGCCATGCCGCATTTTTTTTGTGCATTTTCTCCCCGGCATGTATTATAGGGGGTAGACATGGAAACACGAGACAACGAGAAAACAGGCATCCGGCGACTGTGGACGGCGGTGAAGCGCGCGTTGTTCAGCGTGTGGCTGGTGCCCACGCTCTGCTTTGCGGCGGCACTGGTAGCAGGTATCACGTCAGATAGACTTAACAGCCTTTACCAATTGACACAGATGCAGGGAAAGGTGCTGGGCCGCGCGCTCGATGCAGGTATCATCTCCCTCCCCATCCTGCTGGCGTGGCTCATCGTCTGCTGTAGTTTGGACAAGGGCTGGGCAAGGCGCGGGCAGAGGCTTCTCGTTGCTGTGCCAGTGGGAGTTGTTTCATTGCTCATCGTGTTTAATGCGTTTGCCAAGTGCCTGCTGTGGCGGGGGGATGATGCGGCGAGCGACTGGGAGGTGCCTGCGGGCGTGGCGTTCGAGGTGCCGGACAACCTGAGCGTGGGGGAAACCGCACCCGACATTGTGAAACACCTGGCAGGGGAAACCGGTCGGCACGTGCCGGAGGGAGACATCCCCGCGCAGATCAAGGACCTGGCGCAGCAGCACCCTGCCCTGGCCGCTCCCAAAAAGCCGCACCTGCACCTGATTGAGGGAGAGCGCCCCGGCATGTACCACCTCACGCTCTGGCTGCCCAAAAACGCCCGCACGGACGGACGCTTCGAAATCAAAGCCTGCGAGTACAACACCGGAAAGAGGCTGAGCATCAACTTCACCTCCCTGAAAGCGGAATCAGGCATTGAGCAGGAGAACGCCCGCGTGTTGGCGAATCCCGATTTCTTTGTCTTCACGGGCATGCCGGGCCAGTATTACGGCAGCCGCTGGCAGGTGTGGTTCGTATCCAAGCAGGGCGAAAGGCAGCTGGTGTGCGAGCAGTTGTTCCTCATGCAGGGATATGAAAACCCCGAGTAGCGGAAGCCGACTTCACCCTGAGCAAGGAGGGGTGGTTTGGCATCGCTCCCAGGCAAGGTTTCGCCAAGGTTGCGGGGGCTATATTACCTTGACTCTCAGGCGCAGAAGTGGTAGACTCCGCGCCATGAGTACGAAGTTCAGTTGGGAGCTAGCCCCAACGGACGGAAATGCAGACTTTGGAGAAGAACTGAACGGCACGCTACCGCCGCTGGTGCGGCGTTTGCTGTCCCAAAGGGGTGTTTCCGGACCGGAGCAGGCCCAGCATTTTATCAGGCCGAAACTGGCCGACTTGGGCGACCCTTTCGCCATGCGGGAGATGGATGCCGCCGTTGAGCGCATCTTCCGCGCGGCAGACAACGGAGAGCACGTTTGCATCTACGGCGACTACGACGTGGACGGCGTGAGCTCCGTAACCCTGCTCTACACCATGCTGCGGGCATACGGCATTGCGGCGAGCTACTTCATCCCGGTTCGCACCAAGGAGGGCTACGGCCTGAGCGAGGAGGGAATCGAGCACGCGCTGGAGCAGTGCGGCTGCAAACCCGCCCTGCTCATCACCGTGGACTGCGGCACATCCTCCGTGAAAGAGGTGGCCTCCCTGCAGGACCGGGGCATCGATGTCATCATCCTGGACCACCACGAGAGCAGCGCGCAGGGGCGCCCGCCGGCCGTGGCGGTGGTGAACGCCAAGATGGAGGAGGACAGCCCGCTAACCTACCTGTGCAGCGCGGGCGTGGTGTTCAAGCTGGCGCACGCGCTGCTGAAGCGGCGGCGTCTGGTGGATTTCGACCTGCGGCAGTACATGGATTTGGTGGCGGTGGCCACGGTGGCGGATATCGTTCCCCTGGTGGGTGAAAATCGCCTCATCACGCGCTACGGACTGCGCGTGATGGAACGCGGCAGCAACGTGGGCCTGCAGGCCCTCACCCGCATTGCCGGCCTCAAGGAGCGCCTCTCCGCCTCGCAGGTCTCCTTCCGCGTGGGGCCGCGCATCAACGCCGCAGGGCGCATGGACAGCCCCATGGCCGCCCTGGAGCTTTTGCTGGAACAGGACCCCGAAAAGGCGGACCGCCTGGCGCGGCGGCTGGACAACCTGAACCGCTACCGCCAAGACACGGAGGAGCAGATACGCAACCAGGCGCTGGAGCTGCTGCCGCTCACGCACAAGCCGGATTGCCGCGTGATTGTGCTGGGCTCCCGCGAGTGGCATCCCGGCGTGGTGGGCATTGTGGCCTCCATGCTGATGCGCCGCTTCAACAAGCCCGCCATCGTCATCTCGCTGGATGAAAACGGCGTGGGCAAGGGCTCCGGGCGCTCCGTTCCGGGCATCTCCCTGGTGCAGGCGCTGCAGCACTGCGCCGACACCATCGTCTCCGGCGGCGGGCATGAGATGGCCGCCGGGCTGGTCATCAACGAAGACCAGATTGACGCGTTCAGGGAGAGGTTCGACGCCTTTGCGCGCGACTGCACGTCTGCCGCGCCGAGCCTGCCCTCCCTGCACGTGGATGCGGAGGTGGATTTCCAGGAGCTCACGCTAGATTTGCTGGACAGCTACGAACTGTTGGAACCCTTCGGCAACTCCAACCCGCAGCCTGTGTTCATGAGCCGCGGGGTGATGCCCACCGCGCCGCCGCTGCACCTGCGCGGCAACCACCTGCGGCTCAACCTGCGCCAGGGGCTCTGCGAGCGTTACGCCATGTACTTCGGCGGCGGCGAGGTGACGCTGCCCGACCCGCCGTGGGACATCGCCTTCACCATCGACCGCAACATCTGGAACGGGCGCGAAGCCCTCTCCATCTCCATCCAGGACATCCGCCCCGCGCAGTAACCCCCTTCCCTCCATGGCAACCCGCCGCCAGAAGAAACCACGCCCGCAGGAACCGGAATTCGGCTCCTGGCGGCTGCCCGTGGAAAAGCCGGCGGAGGCGGAGCACATCCTCAACCCCTCCATGCGCCTGCGCCGCCGCATGCATGAGCGCATGGCCCAGCTGCAGGCTGGCCCGCGCACCACGCTGCACCAGCTCATCCTGCAAGACCAGTACGCGGAAGAGGCGCGCCTGAGCCTGCCCAGCGGCTGGAAACGCTTCTGGCGCGTGCTGCTGGCGGTGTTCCTGCTGCTGCCGGTATCGGTGGTGATGGTGTTTGCGCTCATCATGCAGCTGTACCACGCGGCGCCCGCCCTGGGGCGCTGGGGCTTCTGGCTGAGCGACCCCGTATGGTTCACATCCGTGGGGGTGCTGGTGTTCATCTCGCTCACCATCATGCGTCTGCTGGAGCCTCTGCTCATGTACACCTACGTACTGGGGCACGAGCTCACCCACGCCATTGCCATCTTCCTGAGCGGCGGCACCGTGCGAGACTTCAAGATCGACACGGAGGGAGGCTACGTGGAAACGGAGAGCGACAACATGTTCATTGCCCTCTCCCCGTATTTTGTGCCGCTCTGGATGCTCATTTGGATGGGCGTGCTCTGGTGCATCAACTACGCAGCCCCCTTTGAGGAATACAACGCCTGGTTCTACGCCGGGTTCGGCTTCTGGTGGTGCTTCCACGTGTACTGGACCCTGCGCATCATGCCGCGCGAACAGCCCGATTTGCTGGAAAACGGCGCCCTGCTCTCCACGCAAATCATCCTGCTGATGAACATCGGCATCCTGCTGGTCGTCCTGCGCGTCTTCCACGTTATCACCCTCTCCGGCTATGCCAAGGACCTGATGGCGTGCGCGCAAAGCATGTGGGAGCTGTTGCAGGATATTGCCGCCGCCGTGACCTCACTGGGGTGAGGAAGCTTGGATTTTTCCCCACAAGCGGGATTGCGCTTGCATGGGGCGGCGGTTTGTGGTAAATATGTGTCCCGCACCTTGGATGGGTGGCAGAGTGGTTTAATGCAGCGGTCTTGAAAACCGCCGAAGGTTATGCCTTCCGTGAGTTCGAATCTCACCCCATCCGCTTCTTGGGCATGGGCTATTTGTTCATATTCACCGATTGGATATCATGAACAACGGCGTTAAATCTTCTTCCGGGCAAACGATAACGTGGCCCTGAATTCAAAAAGCCGCCTGCCGTAAAACGGCAGGCGGCTTGAATTTTGCTTGGCGGGGGAATTACTTCTCGTCGCCCTCGGAGGGGCTCCATTCCTCTGCCTTGAGGGTGGCCAGGTTGAAGGCCTGCTCCAGACCCACCATGTCGCCGGCACGCACGGTCTCGAAGGCGGCCGTCTCGCGGCGCAGCTGCTCCGGATCGTAGTTGACGGCCTTGATGGAAAGGCCGATGCGGCGCTCCACCTTGTCCACCTTGATGACGCGGGCCTTGACGGGGTCGCCCACCTTGATGACGTCCTTGACGCGCTCCACGTGCTCCTCGGAAAGCTGGGAGATGTGGATGAGGCCGTCGATGTCGCCGTTGAGGCTGACGAAGGCGCCGAAGGAAGCGATCTTGGCGACGGTGCCCTCCACGAGGTCGCCCACCTTGAACTGCTGGTCGATGCTCTCCCAGGGGTCGGTCTCAAGCTGCTTGATGCCGAGGGAAACGCGCTGGTTGGCCTTGTCGATGTTGATGACGCGGGCCTCCACCACATCGCCCTTCTTGAGGACCTCGGAGGGGTGGTTGATCTTGCGGGTCCAGCTCATGTCGGACACGTGGATCATGCCGTCGATACCCTCCTCCAGAGCCACGAAGGCACCGTAGGGAGTAAGGTTGCGGACGGCACCGGAAATGACGGTACCAATGGGGAAGCGCTCCTGGATGAGGTCCCAGGGATTCTCGTCGAGCTGACGGATGCCGAGGGAGATCTTCTGCTCCTCCACGGAGATGTTGAGCACCACGGCCTCGATCTCCTGGTCAAGCGACAGCACGTCGCTCGGGCGGGAGATGCGCTTGGTCCAGGAAAGCTCGGAAACGTGCACCAGGCCTTCCACGCCCTTCTCCAGCTCCACGAAGGCGCCGTAGGCGAGCAGCTTGGTGACGCGGCCCTTGACGTGGGCACCGATCGGGTACTTCTGCTCGATGTCGGCCCAGGGGTTGTCGGAGAGCTGCTTGAGGCCCAGGGAGACGCGCTCCTTGTCGCGGTCCACGTCGAGGATAAGCACCTCGAGCTCCTGACCGATGTGCAGCACCTCGGAGGGGTGGTTCACGCGGCCCCAGCTCATATCCGTGATGTGCAGCAGGCCGTCCATGCCGGACAGGTCCACGAAGGCGCCGAAGTCCGTGATGTTCTTGACGGTGCCCTTCACGCGGTCGCCCACCTGGACGGTCTCCAGGAAGTGCTGGCGCTGCTCGCTGCGCTCGGCCTCGATGACCTCGCGGCGGGAAAGGACGATGTTCTTGCGGTCGTCGTTGACCTTGACGATCTTGAATTCATAGACCTGACCAACGAACTCGTTGAGGTCCTTGGGGGGGATGATGTCCACCTGGGAGCCGGGGAGGAAAGCCTCCACGCCGACGTTGACGGTCAGGCCGCCCTTGACGACGCTCTTGACCTTGCCCTTGACGAGACCGCCCTCCTTGAAGACAGCCACGATCTTGTCCCAGTTCTGCTTGTGGGCGGCCTTCTCCTTGGAGAGGACAACGTGCCCATCTTCGTTCTCGAGGGTTTCAAGAAGCACCTCGATCTGGTCGCCCACTTCAATTTCCTCGTCCTCGAATTCGGAAATGGGAATGACGCCTTCGGACTTGTAGCCGATGTCGACGAGGACAACCTGGGGGCGGATTTCAAGGATGGTGCCGTTAACGATATCACCCTTGCGGAAAGTCGGAAGCTTGGAATCGATCAAAGCCTCCAATTCAGTATTAGTCATAATGTATGGTTATTGGTTAATGTGGACGCCTTCCTCCAAGGCCCAGTAAACGGTGGCAAGTGGGCGCCTGTGCGCCACCGAACGGAAAGCGGTGCGGCATTCTATCCGTTCACGCGCGCATTGGCAAGCAAAATATCTGAAAAAATTAATTATTTGGGATTGACGCGGGGCGAGGGCGGTCATAGAATGGTCGCCGTTATGAAGACACCTGTAACCGTAACCGTGACCGGCGCAGCCGGCAACATCGCCTATTCCCTCCTGTTCCGCATTGCCGCCGGCGAAATGCTTGGCGCGGACCAGCCCGTAATCCTGAAGCTTCTGGAAATCCCCCCGTGCCTGGACAAGCTGCACGGCGTGGTGATGGAGCTTGAAGACTGCGCGTTCCCGCTGCTGCAGGGCATCGTGGCCACGTCCGACCCTGCGGAGGCGTTCAAGGATGCCAACTGGTGCATGCTGGTGGGTTCCGTGCCGCGCAAGGACGGTATGGAGCGCAAGGACCTGCTGGGCATCAACGGCAAGGTGTTCATCGGCCAGGGCAAGGCCATTGCCGAGAACGCCGCCAAGGACTGCCGCGTGTTCGTGGTGGGCAACCCCTGCAACACCAACTGCCTCATCGCCGCCCTCCACGCCGAGGGTATGGACAAGAAGAACTTCTACGCCATGACCAT
Organism: uncultured Verrucomicrobiales bacterium; assembly: GCA_937905985.1. GTDB lineage: Bacteria > Verrucomicrobiota > Verrucomicrobiia > Verrucomicrobiales > Akkermansiaceae > Akkermansia. The sequence goes on from CALCWC010000094.1 coordinate 25,392, forward strand.
GCTGGACGAGTACCGCGCCAAGAGCCAGCTCGCCGCCAAGGCCGGCGTGCCCGTCTCCGCCGTCACCAACATGACCATCTGGGGCAACCACTCCTCCACCCAGTACCCGGACTTCACGCACGCCAAGATCAACGGCAAGCCCGTGACCGAGGTCATCACCGACACCGAGTGGCTCAAGGGTGAGTTCATCAAGACCGTGCAGCAGCGCGGCGGCGCCATCATCAAGGCCCGCGGTGCATCCTCTGCCGCTTCTGCCGCCAATGCAGCGCTCATGAGCGTGCGCAACCTCACCACCCCCACCGCGGAGGGTGACTGGTACTCCGTGTGCTCCTACACGGACGGCACCAAGTACGGCCTGCCGCAGGGTCTCATCTGCTCCCAGCCCACCCGCACCAACGCGGACGGCTCCATCAGCATTGTGGAGGGTCTGGAACTGGACGCCTTCTCCCGCGAGAAGATTGACGCTTCCGTCAAGGAGCTCCAGGAGGAGATCGGCTCCGTCATGGGCTGATGCTGGATGTACAAAGTACAATGTACAATGTACAAATCATAAGCTAGGCGCGCTCCGCGCGCGGAAATTCACTGGCCCGTTCGGCATTCGCCGAACGGGCCTTTCCGTGAGGCCCGCGCCAGACGGCGCGGTATTTTTGTGATTTGCACATTGTCCTTTGTACATTGTACATCCGCTTGACGTATGGGCTTGAGTGGGGTATATTTCAGGCATGCCCGTGCCCCAGAACACCATTGCCATCATCTTTGACTACGACCACACGCTCAGCCCGCACAACATGCAGGAGGACACCATCTTCCCGGAATTCGGCATAGATTCGGCCTCCTTCTGGCACAAGTGCAACGAGCGCAGCCGCATCGAGGGTTGGGACGGCGAGCTGAGCTACATGAAGGAGATTCTGGATGAGCTGAGCATGGACAGCGTGAGCAACGCACGCCTGCGGGAGCTTGGCAAGAAGCTCACATACTTCCGCGGGGTGGAGGAATTCTTCCGCACCTTCCCCGCCAAGGCGCTGCGCCCGGAACACGGCCATGCGGGCATCCACGTGGAGTTCTACATCATCTCCAGCGGCCTGCGCAGCATTCTGGAAGGCTCTTCCATCCACCCCTTCATGCGTGAGGTCTTTGCCTGTGAATTCAGCGAGTCCAACGGCTGCATCAACTTCCCCAAGCGCGTAATCTCCCACACCACCAAAACCCAGTTCCTCTTCCGCATCAACAAGGGCATGCTCAGCTACTCGGAGGACGTGAACGACCACGTGGAGCAGGACCTGCGCCCCATCCCGTTCCACCACATGATTTACATTGGCGACGGCCCGACGGACGTGCCGTGCTTCACGGTGATGCGCCAGCAGGGCGGGCACAGCGTGGCCGTGTACAACCCGGACGACGCCTCGCTGGCCAGCTTCCGCAAGTGCTACAACCTCAAGACCGACCAGAAGCGCGTGGATTTCTTCGCCCCGGCGGACTACACGGAGGACAGCCACCTGTACTTCATCCTGCGTGAGACCGTGTGCCGCATAGCAGATTCCATCCTGCACGACCAGAAGGCGGAGATAGCCGCCGGCACCTCCTCTGCACCCAAGATCTAACCTGCCATGGAAACCAACCGCAAAGACGTTCCCACGGAGTTCCAGAGGCGCCTGTGCTGGACGGCGCTCAGCGGGCTTGCGCTGGTGGTGCTGGTGGGCATCATCCTGGCCTTTCTGTACGGGTTGGGGCGTATATTCATAGCGCTGCAGCCGGTGCTGCTGCCGGTAGTGGTGGCGGGCATCCTGGCGTACCTGCTTTCCCCGCTGGTGGGGTGGGTCACCAAGCGGCTGCACTCGCACATAGCGGGCATCCTCCTGGTGATGCTGGGAGCGGGCGTGGTAGTGGCGGGCATCGCCTACACCGTGGTGCCGCAAGTGGTGGAGCAAGGAGGCCAGCTGGTGGCCAACCGGGAGCAAATCTTCAAGAGTGCCGTCACCACCGCACAGGAGAAGCTGGAAACCAACAAGCTCCTCCAGAACTCCGTGAGCATGGCCTACGGCAAGGCCCTCAAGGATGCACGCGCGGAGGGCCTTCCCCAAGAGGACTACCTGCACCTGCAGGCGGCGGAAAACTCCACGGACAAGCTTATTGCCGTGTGCAACTTCTATTCCGATTTCCTCACGGACCGCGCCGTGGACTGGCTGATGGCGGGCACGCGCGCGCTGAGCCGCCTGGGTCTGGCCATTGTGGGCACCATCATGGTGCCGGTGTTCCTGTTCTACTTCCTGCTGGAGAGCGAGCACATCAAACGGGACTGGCACCGCATCATCCCCATCCGCCGCTCCCTCTTCCGCGACGAGGTGGTGCAGACCCTCCAGGAAATCAACGACTACATCGTCTCCTTTGTGAGGGGGCAGATGCTGGTGAGCCTCATCGACGGTGTGCTGCTGGCCATTGCGCTGAAGGTGGCGGGGCTGCCGTACGCCGTCACCATCGGCCTCACCGCCGCGCTCCTGGGCATCATCCCGTACGTCGGTATGATCAGCACCTGGATTCCCGCCGTGCTCATCGCCTGGTTCTCCTCGCACGACATCAACATGGTGGTGGTGGTCACCATCATCTTTGCGTGCGTGAGCCAGCTGGACGGCTGGGTGATCCAGCCGCGGGTGGTTGGCAGCCGCCTGAAGATGCACGACATGACGGTGATGTTCTCCGTTCTGTTCTGGAGCTATGTTCTGGGCGGCGTGGTTGGCGCGCTGCTGGCGGTGCCGATTACCGCATCGCTGAAGGTGGTCTTCACGCGCTACGTGTGGAAGACCCTGGACCGCAAGAGGGGCGTTCCCGCGCCTACGGAAAACACGCCGCAGGCAGGTTGAATTCGCTTGCGGAACGCGCTGTTCTCCCGTAGAATGGAAAGCATGAAGAACTTTCACACGCTATGGGGGCTTGCCGCATGCCTGGCGCTTTGCTGCGGCGGCGCGCAGGCCGTCACCGCCCTGGGAATGACCGCGGAGGAAATGACCGCGCTGTACGGCGCGGGGTTCGCCAAGCAAACCGCGGAGGCGCAGAAGCTCATGGAGGAGGAATGGGACGTTGAGCCTGAGGAGGAACAGCCCGCCGCCGAGACGGAGCAGCCCGCCCCTGCCCCGCAGGAGGAACCCGCACCCAAGGATGAGCCCAAACCGCAAGAGGAACCCGCCGCCGAGCCTGAACCCGCCACCCCCGAGCAGCCGCAGGAAACGGCCGCCGCGCCGCAGCCCAACCGCAAGGCCCTGGTGGCAAAGACCGCCGCGCTCATCAAGGCCAAGCGCGCGGTGGACGCCAAAATCAAATATTCCCGCAACAACATCACCAACCTGCGCAAAAAGCTGTACGTCCTCGCCAAGAAGTACAATGTGGCGCCCTCTGAATACCGCACCGGCGGGAACTACAGCTCCGCCCTGAGCAACATTGACCTCACCGTCATCAAGAACTCCCAGCGCGCCATTGAGAAGTACAAGAACGCCGTGCCGCAGCTCTGGGTCTTCAGCAACGAGTTGAAGGAGCATATCGACAAGGGGATGGCGGCCATCGGCAAGAGCAAGAACCAGGTGCTGCGCTCCTACAACCCGGAGGACATGCAACCCGCCGACGGCTGCGAGACGGAAAAGGACCTCATCGACAAATTCAACTACAAGGGGTGACTAAAATCGTTGATTTTCCTTGTAAATTTTAAGAGATAGTGGTAGTTAAGGGGTAGCCATATGGATGCCATCTATTACGTAATTTTGGGCATGCTGGCCGTGCTTTCCGTGTCCGGCCTGATAGTGGGCGTGAGCAACGACGCCTGCAACTTTTTGAATTCCGCCGTGGGGTGCCGGGCGGCCAAGCGCAACGTGGTGGTCACCATCGCGTCCGTTGGCGTGGTGCTGGGAGCATCCTTCTCCAGCGGGATGATGGGAGTGGCGCGGCACGACATGTTCGACCCCTCGCTGTTCACGTTCCATGACGTGATGCTGCTGTACCTGGCGGTGATGGTGGCCAACATCATCCTGATGGAAATCTTCTACGTGCTGCGGCTGCCCACCAGTACCACGGTGGTGCTGGTGTTCGCGCTGCTGGGCGCGGGGCTTGGCATGGCGCTGTACGACAGCACACTGGCGGGGCGCGTGCACGGGATAGCCAACTACATCCGCGCGGGCAAGGCGTTCACCATCGTGCTGGCCATCTTCGGCTCCGTGGCGTGCGCGTTCGTGATGGGTTCCGCGGTGATGTGGGTGTCCCGCCTGGTGCTCACGTTCCGCTACGCGCGCATGTACCGCTATATCGGCCCGCTGTGGTGCGGCACGGCGTTCTCCTGCATCACCTACTTCGCCATCTTCAAGGGGCTGGCCAACAGCCCGCTGGTGGCGGGCACACCCACCTTTGAGATGCTGAAGGCGAACGTGGTGCCGTTCATGTGCTGCGCGTTCCTGTTCTGGGTGGTGGTGGCGGCGTTCCTGCAATATGTGTGCCGTGTGAACACGCTGCGGCTCACGGTGCTGGGCGGCTCGTTCTCGCTGGCACTCTCGTTCGCCGGGAACGATTTGGTGAACTTCATCGGCCCGTTCATGGCGGCGCTCAGCTCCGTGCGCGACTGCACCGGGCACGACCCGCAGACCTTCATGATGGCCTCCCTGAACGAGGCCGGCAGCCCCGCGGACATGATTTACCTGATTCTAGCGGGCTTCATCATGGTGGGCGTGCTGTTCTTCTCCAAGCGCATCCAGAAGATTTCCCAGACGGAGCTCAAGCTCTCCGCCGCCAACACCAGCAAGGAGCGCTTCGGCTCCAGCCCGCCCGCGCGCATGCTCGTCCGCGGCACCATCAACACCGTCCGCTTCATTGAGAAAATCTCCCCCAAGAGGCTCGCCGACTTCGTGGGCAGCCGCTTCGCCCCGCTCACACCGGAGGAGGAGACAGGTGCCCTGTACGACCAGGTGCGAGCCTCCGTGAACCTCACCATCGCCGCCGTGCTCATCTCCATCGCCACCTCCTACGGCTGGCCGCTTTCCACCACATACGTCACCTTCATGGTGGCCATGGGTTCCTCCCTGGCGGACCGCGCGTGGGGGCGAGACAGCGCGGTGTACCGCATCACCGGCGTGCTCACCGTGGTGGGCGGCTGGTTCCTCACCGCCTTTGCCGCCACGGGCATGGCTTTCGGCATTGCCCTGGCCATGGCGTACGGCGGCGTTTGGGGTGTCGTCGGCATGATGGCCGTGGCGCTCGGCCTGCTGATAAAGTCCTTCTTCTTCGGCACGGACGACACGCCGGAGATTTCGCTCATTGATGTGAAGAACGACGCCTCCATCCGCGACTACGGGCTGCAGGCATCCGGGCACCTGGGCCGCATGGTGGGCATATACAAGGCCATGGTGAAGGCCCTGCTGAAGGAGGACCGCGATTCCCTGAAACGCCTGCGCAAGAAGGCCCGCTCCCTGCACCGCGACTTGGAGAACATCGACGAGAACGAGGTGCAGCCCACCCTGGCGCAGCTGCCCAAGGAGTACGCGGAGCGTGGACAGCTCATCTACCGCATCGACCACATCACCATGGCGGCCTGCGAGCGCCTGCTGGTGCTGGTGAAGGCCGCTTTCACGCACATCGACAACAACCACGCCGGGCTCAACGAGGCCCAGGGGCGCGACCTGCTGGCGCTGGTGGACAAGATTGGCCGCTTCTTCCCGAACCTGACGGACATGCTCAAGGCGGGAGACTATGCGGGCATCAAGGCCATGCTGGAGAGCGTGGACAAGCTGGGAGACGACTTCGCGGACTGCATCAAGCGCCACCTGGTGGTGGGCGGGGAAGACGAGGGCGGCCTGCGCAACAGCATCCTCTACCTCACCCTGCTCAACGAGACCCGCGCCATGGTGAGCCACGCCTTCGCGCTCATCCGCCGCCTCACGGAACTCTTCGGGGAAAAATAAACAACGCCCCCTGCTCTGCACAGGGGGCGCCGTGTTGCACAAATAGGCGTTCGCCTTAGAACGGGTTGAGCTTGAACCAAGGCATGCTGAGGGAGGCATCGGACTTGGAGATGAAGCTCTCGCCCACAACCTTCACCCAGTCATCGATGGACGACCTCTGGTGCGCATAGCTCTGGAAATCCTTGAGGTCATACCCCAGAATGCTAGACTGACCGGTCATGTACTTGGCGGATTCGCAAATCACGCGGCCGGAGGGATCCCTAAAGCGCGTGCCGATGCAGATGGAGCCCTTGTCGTCATCCTTGCCCAAGACATAGTTGGCCACGGTTCCGTATGTGCCGGCCACGGCGCCGAGCACCTTCATGGCGGCGTTCTTGTTCACCACCACGGGCTTCACGGAAAGGATGGCCGTCTCCATGGTGAACACGCCGGGGCCGCCCTGCTGCACCAAATGGAAATGGTTCTTGGGATCATTGCTCACCTTCTGAAGTTCCTTCATGAGGGCTTTGTCGAAGTACTGCTTCAACTCCACGATCTGCTGCATATCCTTGGTGGAGGACGGGGGATTGCTCAGGTAGTTCAGCGAAACCGGCGTGACGCGCACGCGGATGCCCTGCGCATTGGCCCCGGTCACGCGCTGGTCCCATTCCTTGTCGGTCATGCCCTCTGACCAATACGCATCAACGGGCAGCTGCTTGTAGGGGTTCTTCTGCAGATGCTGGAAGAATCCCGTCCTTTGGGGGATTTTGTCAAAGTGCGTGGATTGGCAGGACACCAGACCCACTGCCCCCACCAACGCCGCAACGATTGCAATGGTTTGTTTCATCATAGTATTTCCATACTAACCCAGCCCGCATGCGCTGGTCAAGTTTTTTCAATAACGGTGAGGGGCGCGAGCACGGGGGGCCCAACGATTTTTTGCAAGGCCTGATGCTCATGAATATTTTTGCGACCCCGCCGCACAAGTATACCGCCTGCGGGCGCCCCGTGCGGTGTATTGTCGCTGAATTGTCAGATGGGGCATATGCATGTTACCGTGTGGGCTCATGGAACACGGCAAAACAACAAGGGCTTGCAGCCCATTTTGGGAGGATATCAAAAAAAAACTCTCCCTTCAGGGAGAGAGGGAGAGTTTTTTTGATAAGTTTCCCATCCAGACAAATGAAAAAACATACACAACTGCCGTGACTGAGAAAGAGAAACCTGCATCGCCGGTGCCGCCCTTCCCCAAAAACATCACGTTGGCACTGTGCCCCAAAGAAATGTGGGATACGAGCGAGGCTGGTAGGCGTGCGGATTCGGGGGCGGTTCGCATTCCACCTGTCTCGGCGTCCTGTCTCGGCGTCCTGTCTCGGCGTAGCCTTGGCGAAGACGGAAGCCTTGGCGAAGACGGCTCCGCGCGTTTTTTCTCCGCTATGCAATGGGGGGGGGCCGTTTTCGAGAAAATTTCAACGCTATGAGCATCAGCCCCTCGCAAAGCCTAAAAGAATTCTTTGGGACACATGTGACATGGGACGTGGCCCCGTACAAAAGGCTTGCATGGGGATGGAGATGCTGTATACTGCGGGCGTCTACCCAATCTAGAGATGAATCGGAAAGAGAAAAAGCCCGCAGGGGCGGACGAGCTGATGAAGCAGGCGCATGCCGCCTGGGACGAGTTTGATTTCGATGAGGCGGAGCGCCTGTTCAAGCTGGCCGGGGCGCAGGGCTGCGCGGAGGCGTACTACCAGCTAGGCAAGCTGTATTACTATGATGCAGATGAAGCCAAGGCGCCCGCCTGCTACCGGCGCGCCGCCAACATGGGGCATGCGCGGGCCGCATATCACCTCGGCAACCTGTACATGGACGCGGAATGCGGCTTGAAGAAAGACATGGCCAAGGCGGCCAAGTGGTGGCGCATGGCCGCAAAGGCCGACATCCCGGAAGCCCAAGTCAACCTAGGTGTCAGTTACCAGGAGGCCGAGGGTGTGCCTCAGGACGACTGCAGAGCCGCCTACTGGTACAGCCGCGCCGCCGGGCAGGGCAAACCGGAAGGCATGCACAACCTGGGAAACCTGTACAGGAAGGGATTGGGCGTGCCGCAGGATGACCGCAAAGCCTTCGAGCTGTACAAGGCTGCAGCCAAACGGGGCGTGGCCAACGCCCAGTACGCCATGGGGCTTTCCTACGCGGACGGACGAGGCACCCGCAAGAACATGAAGCTGGCGGCACTCTGGTACGAGCGGGCAGCTGCACAGGGGCAGCGCCAGGCGTGCTGCAACCTTTCCATTATGTACCTTAACGGCGAGGCGGTGCAGAAAGACGTGCGCAAGGGCATGGAGCTTTGCCGCAAGGGCGTGGAACAGGGCGAGCCGAACGCCCAGTGCAACCTGGCTCGGTACCACCAAAGGGGCAAGCACGTGCGCAGGGACATCAAGCGCGCGCTGGAGCTGTACCGCCTGGCCGCCAGGCAGAACCAGGAGGTGGCCCTGTTCCGGCTCGGGGAATTGTATGAAGCGGGCCGCTGCGTGCCGAAAAGCATCACCAGGGCCCTGTACTATTACCGCCGCGCCGCCAAATTCGGCGGCGAGGACGCGCAACGCCGCCTGGGCGATCTCTACCGCACGGGCATGGGCGTGAAAAAGAACCTCAAGACCGCGTTTGAATGGTACAAGCGTGCGGCGGAGCATGACGATGCGGACGAGGACTCCCTGTTCCGCCTGGGGCGCGCCTACTGGCACGGCGAGGGCGTGGCGCAGGACCAGGCGCGCGGCAAGCGGCTCGTCCGCAAGGCGGCCAAGGCCGGGTGCAAGGCGGCGCAGCGCTTTCTGGCCGCGCGCGGGTTAAAATGATGCGCGGGCGACAGAAAAGGCGCAGGGAAACCTGCGCCTTTTGGGGGAAATGCTGTGTGCGGGCGTTACTTGCGGATGGTGACGATGGAATCCACCCAATCGGTGACGGACTTCTTGGAATCGCCGATGGTGGCGCCGGGGAAGGCACCGCCCTTCAGCGCGGTGGCCTTGGAGAGGAGCTCCGCGGCATCCTTCTCGCAGCGGGCCATACCGCCGCTGCCGTGCGTGACGAACAGCGCCACCTTCTTGCCCGTGAAGTTGTTCTTGGTCAGGAAGGTACGGACGGGCGGAGCAATGGAGCTCCACCAGTTGGGCGTGCCCACAAAGATGAGGTCGTACTTGGTCAAATCAATGGAATCGGGCTTGATGGCGGGGGTCTTCTCCTGCTGCACCTCGTCCTTGGCCTGCGTCACGCATGCGTTGTAGTCGGAGGGGTAGGGCTTGGCGGGTGTAATCTCCTGCAGGGTGCCGCCGGTGTGCTCGGCAATGTACTCTGCGGCCTTGCGGGTGTTGCCGCTCCAGGAATAGTAGACCACAAGCACGCGCTCCTTGTCCACCACGGGCTTGTCCTGTGCCGCGGCATCGGTCTGCTGGGCCGTGGCATTGTCCGCTATCAGGGCGGCGGCGGCGGCAAGGGCCGCGAATAATTTGGCTATCGTTTTCATTGAAATTAGAAGTTCGCGCGCATTTTACCAACTTGCGAGCCCCTTGCAAGCGAAATTTGAGCATTCCATGCCAAAATGGCAAACAAAATTCACGGGGCCGCCGAAGAAACGGCTTGCGCCGGCGCGGCGGGTGTGCTAGGATACGCGCGTATGAAGACCCGTTTCATCCCCCGTTCCGCCAAGGGCTTTACGCTTATCGAGCTCCTTGTGGTCATTGCCATTCTGGCCACCATTGCCGGCATTGCTTTCCCCGTCTACATGTCCGTGCAGGAAAACGCCAAGAAGACTGCGGCCAAGAAGGGCTGCACGGACCTGGTGGAGGCCTGCACGCGCTACTCGCAGGATTACAACGGCATGATGCCGTATGACACCCGCGCCACCCAGCCGGACGAGCAGGACCAGATTTACCTCACCACGGAGGGCGACAAGGACGCCCGCATGATTGCCATCCTGACCAACCGCGAGGGTGACGACGCCGACCGCATCAACACCACGCGCGACACCTACCTGCGCGCGGACGAGCAGGCCACCAAGCTCAACGGCCTGTACGTGAAGGATGAAGAAATCGGCTACTACGATGCCTGGGGCCAGCCCTACTACGTGACCATCAACGAGACGGACGAAGGCGCGTTCGACCCGTTCGACGAGAAGAACCGCGTGCGCGGCAAGAAGTGCCTGGTGTACAGCACCGGCTCCAACATGGAGGGTGTGGCTGCGCCGCACAGCTCCCAGCCCAAGGCTAAGAAGGGTGCCAAGAAGGGCGGCAAGAAGTCTTCCAAGAAGAACAAGAAGAACGCCGCGGACGAGGAATACCTTGAGCAGATCGAGGATAACATCTACTCCTGGAAGAGCGTCAAGTGAACAATCCGTTCCTCACAGACGACGTCCGCATCACGGACATCCGCCCGCTGATATCCCCGGCCATCCTGATGCAGGATTTCCCGGCATCGGATGAGGCGCAGAAGCTGGTGTTCGATGCCCGCGCGGCGTTCCGGAAGATATTGAAGGGGGAGGACGACCGCCTGGCGGTGATGGTGGGGCCCTGCTCCATCCACGACACGGTGGCAGCCACCGACTATGCCCAGAGGCTGGCCGAAGTGCGCCGCAAGTATGAGGACGACCTGCTCATCATCATGCGCGTGTACTTTGAGAAGCCCCGCACCACCGTGGGCTGGAAGGGGCTCATCAACGACCCCTACATGGACGGCACGTACAACATCAACAGCGGCCTGCGCATTGCACGCGGCCTGCTGGTGCGCCTGGCGGAAATGGACGTGCCCGCCGCCACGGAGTTCCTGGATGTCATCACCCCGCAGTACATCAGCGATCTGGTGTCCTGGGGCGCCATCGGCGCGCGCACCACGGAAAGCCAGGTGCACCGCGAGCTCGCCAGCGGCCTCTCCATGCCCATCGGCTTCAAGAACGGCACCTCCGGCAACATGCAGATTGCCGTGGACGGCATCATCTCCGCCGCACATCCCCACAGTTTCCTCTCCGTCACCAAGCAGGGTGTCTCCGCCATCGTTTCCACCGCAGGGAACGATAGCTGCCACATCATCCTGCGCGGATCCTCCCAAGGCCCCAACTACGGCGAGGAATTCGTCGCCAAGGCCTGGAACATCCAGCAGCGCGCCGGTATCAACAGCCGCATCATGATCGACTGCTCCCACGGCAACAGCCACAAGAAGTGGCAGGAGCAGCCGGAGGTGGCCGCCGAGGTGGCGCGCCAGATTGCCGCCGGCTCCCAGTGCATCGGCTCCGTCATGATTGAGAGCAACCTCTGCTCCGGCAACCAGAAGTGCCAAAAGCCCCTCAAGTACGGCGTGAGCATCACCGATGCCTGCATCGATTGGGACGGCACCCTCGCCATGCTGGACACCCTGGCACGGGCCGTCCGCACCCGCAGGAAGAAAAAGTAACGGGGTCCGTGCTCCCCGCCGTTCGACGGCGGGGGGTGCCGTTTCTCCCGCGCGCGGGGTGGATACAGGCCACCACCGCCCTACCACATGAAATTCCGTTGAAGCATGGCGTATCTTCTGGCCGCCACTTTATGCATGGCCCTCTCCTTCGGGCTTATCGGCAACGTGCTGGCCGGGCTTCCTCCCGGTCAAGTGGCGTTTTGCCGCCTGCTGGCGGCGGCCCTGGTGTTTCTTCCCCTGCTGCGCAAAGGCCTGGGGCGGCGCATGCACATGCGGGCCGCGCTGGCGGGCGTGGTGCAGTTTGGAGCCATGTACCTGCTGTTCATCCACGCATTCCGCTACCTGCAGGGGAGCGAGGCCGCCCTGCTCACCGCCGCCACCCCCGTGTATGTGGCTCTGGCCGCCTGCATCTTCGGGGAACGCTTCCGCGCCGGGCTCCTGCCCTGCCTGCTGCTCGCGGTGGCGGGTGCCGCCCTCGCCGCCTGGCAACGCCTGCCTTGGATGCATATCCTCGCGGGGGTCCTGCTCATGGAAGGCGCCAACCTTTGCTTTGCCCTGGGGCAGGTGCTCTGGAAACACTGGAGGCTGGACGACCGGTGCATGCCCACGGCCTACGCCGCCGCCGCCCTGGCCGTGCTGCCCACCTGCCTGGCGGTTGAACCGGCCAGCCCCACCGCGGCGCAATGGCTGGCCCTGCTCTATTTGGGCACCGTGCCCACCGGACTCGGCTTCTGGCTCTGGAACCGCGGGGCGGGGCGCGTGGGATACCCCGTGCTCGCCGTCATGAACAACGCCAAGATTCCCGCCGCCATCCTCTTCTCCATCATCATCTTCGGCGAGCGCGTCTCTCCCCTGCCCTTTGCCATCGGATGCGCCCTTGTCCTCATCTCCATTCTTCTCGCCCAACGCATCAGCCAAAAGTAACCCTTTTGGCGTTCGCCTACCGCTAAATCTGCCTCCACCTGAAAAAAATGAGGCCCTGGGCAATTTTTTGAAAAAAATGCATTTTTTTGTCGTGCATTTCGCCTTCTGGGTGCTTATAGGTAGTAGAGAGAGCCATCCAGCCGCGGGTGCGGCAGAAACGCGGCAACCTCGCATACACCCAAATAGATTCATGTTACCGATGAAAAAGAGTACAAAATTCCCGGCATGGAGCCTGTGTGCGCTCATGCTTTGCGTCTGCTCTCCATATGCCATAGGCAACACCGAGCAAGGTACCGCCCCCAGGAAAAACCCGGTCTCACCCCGTCAAATTGCAGCGAAAGAGTCAACCCCTGTAACCGATTTCTGCGCTCAGGAGAAACAGAAAATCGCTTCCCTCCCTCATCTTAAATTGGTCCTTTGGTTGGAAGATGGAGAATATAATGCTGAGCTGTCTGATGCTGATGCCCGAACAATCCGTGAGCTGCTTCTTGCCCATACCCGTTACAAGGCACCTTTGAAACAAGGACGTGAAGACTTCTGGAAAAACATTGACGATGGGTACGAACCTCCCATGACCATATTGGTATTTGAAGGCGACGACAAGACGCAGTTCCTTGACTTGAGTATCGGATTTGAATTGATATCACAATCTAAAAACAAACAGCTGGAAGAAAATGGGTACTGTTTTACCGGGGTGGAAATCCTTTTGGAGGATAGCGCCTACCAGAAACTGCTGCAAGTCCTCAAGCCGTATGTGCCGGCAATGTGGAAAGCGGATTTTGAACGGATGACCAAATAGACGGGAAAAGCCTCAACACTTTCGCCTACCTGATAGTCAATACACTCATGAATGCATCCCCTTCCACTTGCAGGGTTACCCAGATTTGGAAAGCCGCCTTGTATTCAATCGGAATATGGATCCCGTTTCATTTATTGATGGTAAGGTTGCTTAACCTTCATCGTTTTTCTGCAATCATCAAGCATTTTGACCTTTACCTACTCGTTGTCACAGGCGCAGCTCTTGTCGTCTCCCTATGCATCTCGGTTGTGGTTAAATTCATTCTTGCCGTTCCGTATTTTTCCTCGCGGCAAAAGAAATTGATTGTTCTCGTTGGTTTCTCTTACTGGTACATTCCTTTCATTCTTCTAAGGGTATTAGGTGGTGATGTTATCGGATTGAGAGAATGGATGGGGCTCCTGTTTGTTTGGCCGCTGATGTTCGCGCCTATTCCCATGCTCTTGCTGTTCTTCATGAACAGGAGTGCCATCATGCCGCGGGTGCGGCGGGTAGGGGCGTACCTCGCAAAACATTAACACAGAAAGTTAACAAACCATGACCAGCATCGTATTCCACATCGAAAACAGCGTTGTGCCCAGCGCCCGGCCCGGAACTGATAGACTCCCTTTAACCTCAACTTCATCCCTCTATGGGATGGCAATGAAAGCAATCCGCAAATGAACACCTACACAAAACATTTAAGGACGCTAGGCAAGGTGTGGACTCTGACCCTCGCCTCGCTTTGCCTGCTGACTTCATGCCAATCGAACAAGATTGGGGAAGACTTCGAGAGCTGCCATGTTCAGGGCATCAACATATCCAAAGAGCCACACCAGGTTCTAAGGTACCATGTCAATCTTGGCAACATGCCCCCCTTCGCGCCCTATGTCAACAAGGTGGTGACATTCAAATCACCCTGCGCCATACAAGTGTATCACCATTTTGAGGGACTTATCTGGTACAGCCTGGAAGACTATACCCCACAGAGCGGCACACAGAAATATCCCTGTATCCGTCTGATTCCCATTTACAGCGGAAAGATTGCATGTGTCGTAGGCACATGGGTTTATATCAAGAATGAACTGTTTGCAAATAATGTGAAGGCCCTGGTAGAAGTCTGCACAGACCAATTGAATGACGGAAAACCCTTTTACATCTGGTATGATTGGGGATACGAGCCTACAAGGAAAGAGGGCGTTGATATACATCTGAAGAGGGCACCCTGGGAACCCACGGAAGTCAAAAACAACAGATTGGTTGATGATATTATGAAAGCGGCAAAACTGCCTTCAAGCTCTCAGCTGCCCAATAGGAGCTTTATAAAGATACCCACCCCGCCTACGCCTTAGAACAAAAGCCTAAAACATCAACATAGAAAGATAACAAACCATGTCCAACATCGGATTCCACATTGGAAACGGCGTTCAGTCCGGCATCCAGCCCGCAGCGATCATCATCCCCATCATTGACCCGGCACAGCATCGAGAGGTCATAACGTCGAACCATAGGCTTGCAAACCCAGCGTGGAACCGATAGACACCCTTTAAACTCCACTTCATCTCGCTGTGGAATGGAAATGAAATACGATAATCATTAATATGATAGGACATTTTATCTTCTTTCTGTTTCTTCTCTTATGTATGTTATTTTATATAGGCTGCCAAATAAAGCAGGGGCAATTTATCAGCTGGGAGAATGAAGACAAACCTATAAAAGGTCATGAATTTGAGTTCGCAATATGGCTTTTTGGAATGTTCTTGATATGTTTATTCTTTGTTTTTGTCCTTGTTATTATAGTATTGAAATCTTGGTAATAAACCATAAAAAATATGTCAAACATTGAATTCTACATCGGAAAATGCGTTGTGTTCGGCCTCCAGCCAGCATGGCTCATTACCATATTGGCACTGGGCTTCTGCCCGGTTTCATTCTCGCAGGAGAATTCCCAGGCAGCCCTGCAGCAAATTAAGGCTGCAGACAGCGGCATTCTGGGTGGTAACGGCCTGTCCATTGAGACGGCCATTGTCCTCACCAGCCAAGACAATTTTGAGATGGTCAGGCAGGAGCGTGAAATTTTCCGCGCCGTCTATGGCTTCAGGCCGGAGAACCAGAGCCTCATAAAGAAAAACGGGCGTTATTATGACGTGTGGAGAGGTAACGGCAAAACGCTCTATTTCGATATTACCGCGTATTGGCAACACCAGTACGGCGCGCAGCCCTCCGCCTCCCTACTCGATCAGCAAAAAGAAAACGAAAGGAAGTAGGGGTATAAATCAGCAATAATGCCCTGTGGCACGGCAATATGCTATAATGTATCACAAAATATCAATCGCAATGAAACATAAAAAAGTTTACTTCATCTCACTTTTCTCATTTGTTTGTTTTATCGGTGTCTTTATGGTGCATATATACTTGTCTCGTGAAAACTGGATTGAAGAAGGTAACGCAGCCGAGCTTTGGGACAGCCTATCTGCTCTTTTTGACCCCATGCTGTTAATGGCCGAAATACAGTATATTTGTATATATTTAGCCTTATTTCTTTCGTTTTTACTCAAAAAAAATCATCCGTGGCCAGCTATTATTTTATTGATATGGGGATTAACCTGGATGCCGGTGGCCTATGTATGCACAAGTGATTTTCTGCGCAGCGGCGGAGCTCCTTTGGGCATGCCTATATCAGCGGTCGTTATTCCTGTATTTGCGGCAATACTGCTTGCTGAAGCAGCGATTGTTCTCATTATCCGGGGCTGCACCAAATCCGCTGATGCCCGAAAGCGGTTGCGCTAGTGTCCTGTTGGGAAAGTCCACAAGGAGCCGCGATGATGCGGAATCCCAGACCTGAAGAACAAAGCTGCCGACGGCGGTAAGGCAGATTAGCCAGAAGCGGAGCTTCTGCCCCGAAGGGGTGAGGGCGCGAGGGGCGCGCCTGAAGCAACTGCGGGGAGGTAACGAGCCGTGGGAAAGGAAGTTCGAGGGAAAATCCCGACTACGCGTGTAGACAGGATACCGCCGTATGGCGCAGGCGCTCTAGAAAACCAGCCCTTCCCTTTCCTTCGGGACATGCCAAAAACAGGCGGGTGGGAAAAAGGGTAGCGAAAGGGATTTGAACTCGGGCATAGCCTGTTCAAGAACAAGGCGAGGCACAGCGCAATGGGGAGAGTGCCCGCGCCGAAGACGCGCTAAGTTCACAAAATCTCGAAGCCCCTCAAGGGCGCAGCCTTGGCGGAGACGGGCATTTCCTATGCTCCCACGCTTTCATTTTGCGCGGGAGGATTTGCTGTGGGCGGGGCACCCCACCGCAAAGGTGGCGAAATCCGGGAAGCGCTCAGGTGCTTGGGACTCTATTTCCGCCAGCACCTGGTGGATGCTCTTTTTCTTCACGTCGGGCCGGCTCATGTAGCCGCCCAGCATGTAGAGCGCCAGCTTCATGACAGAGGTGCGGTCCAGGTTCCTCTCCTGCATCAACTTGGTGATGAGCCTATCCATTTCGCGCGTGCATCGGAACGTTACGACTGTTCTTTTCTCCATGGTTTTCAACGACTTATTGTAGAAGCATAGCGGATAACAAATCAGCTGACGTGGCGGTTTACCCCACGAGACTGCCGAAACAACATGTTTGGGCGTAAAAACCGCCTTATAATAAGATTACATCTATTAGGCTGTAATACAATCTTACAATTCTGAAATATACTTGATTTAACCTGATAATTGAAATAAGATGGGATGGAGCGCTTGCCCTGCCATTGGTATGGCTGGCAAATGCTCAAAAAAACGCAACCTGTGGTGAACTATACGCCATGAATACACTCTCCCGCCTTCTCTTCAATCTCCTGTTAGTTTCCGCCTCCGCTGCCCTGCACGCGGCGGAAATTCCCGCTTCCCCATGCCCCTTTGTCATGGATGCCCTCTGCACGCAGGACGGCTCCCTGTGGATTGCCACGGAGGGCAAGGGCCTGTGGATGCTCCCGCCCGGAGGCTCCGCCTGGCAGGAAATGACCGCCGGTGAATCCGCCCTCCCCACCCAGAACTACTACGCCCTGGCCCAGGATGCCGCCGGGCGCATCTGGGCGGGGTCCGACAACCGCGGGCTGGGCGTCTGGAACGGCAGGGACTGGAAAGCCTATTCCCGCATGGAGGGCATGCCCGGGGAGCGCGTCTTCTCCATCGCCGTGTTCGGTAACGCCGTGGCCGCCGCCACCAACGGCGGCGTGGCCCTCTACCGCGAGGGGGAGGCGGAGCCCTGGCAGTTCTTCAACCGCGCGGAGGGCATGGCGGACGACGCCTGCGCCTCCCTCTGCTTCGGTGAGAAAGGCGCGCTCTGGGCCGCCTACTCCTGCGGCGGCGCGGGATACCTGCCCGCAGGGGCGGCGGAATGGAAGAACTTCACCGCCCCGTGGGACTTCGGCGGCGGGGCCCGCCAGCCATACGCCCCGGAGGGCAAGGGCCTGCCCGGCAACCTGGGCAACGCCATCCTGGCCGCGCCCGGCGGCTCCGTGTTCTATGCCTGCACCTGCGGACTTGCCGCCGCCAAACGCGGCGGCAAGGACTGGGCCTTCCTGCGCGGGGCGGACAGCAAGGCCAAGAACGAGGGCCTGTACCGCCCGCAAATCCCCGCCGGGCAGGAGGAGGCCGCCAAGATCCCTGGCACCCTGCCGGAGGACTACGTGACCGCCCTGTACGCCGACGGGGATTTCCTGTGGCTGGGCTTCCGGGAGAAGGGCGTGCAGAAACTGCGCCTGCGCGACATGGCTCCCGTAGAGGACAAGGACGCGGAGACCTTCAACGCGGACAAGGACGCCCGCCACCGCTGGGTGCGCAAGTTCGTGCGCCTTTCCGATGGTTCCCTGTACGCCGCCACCAACGGCGGCGGCCTGCGCCTGGTGACCGCTACCACCACCGCCCCCAAGGAAAAGGGCAAGAAGCAAAAGGAGAAGAACCCCGCAGCCGTGGCGGCGGATTTTCCCGCCGTGCCTGTCATGGACATGAAGGCGGTAAACGCCATAGCCGCCCGCCTGAAACCGGCCGGGGAGGTGAAAACCAGCGGCAAGAAGCAGCCGCCCGCTGCCCCCTTCTTCTGGAAGGACGACTGGCTGACTCGCGGCAACTGGCCCTCCGTCTACGGGCGCATGTACGCCATGCTCTGCGCCGTGGAATCCCCCAAGAACATTGTTATCGAGTGTGATGCCAGGAAAGGCCGCTACAAGGTGGAGGGAGCCATCGGCCCGCACCACAAGAAGGACGACCTGCGCCACTGGCTCCACCAGCACAACTGCCCCGGCAACACCAACGTGCTCTGGAACCCGGATGCAGGCACACGAACGGAAGCGGAATGGGACGACCACGGCGAGGAGTATCCCCACACCTGGGACGGCCCCGACGTATGGGGCTGTGCCACCGTGCCGGAGGGCTGGCACATGCTCTCCCTGTACTTCTACAACCCTAACGGCCATGAGAACCGCAACGGCTGGCGCGATTTCCACATAGAGCTGCGCCGCGCGGCAGAACCGTTCCGGGGCGAGGTGCCGGAATCCACCCGCACCTCCCCCGTGCTGGCCCGCACCCGCGTGTACGACTTCGCGGGCTCCGGCTGCTGGAAACACTTTGTGGTTCAAGGTCCCGCCCACTACGCCGTACGCGTGGGCGGCAACAACTCCTTCAACACCATCCTCAACGGCGTGTTCTTCTCCGCCATGCAGGAATCCAAGGGGGATTACTCGCCCCAGCCCAACTGGGCGTTCCCCTTCATATGGGTGAGGGACAGGAAAAAGGTATTGCACCCATATCTCCGCATGTCCTCCAAGATAACGCCGTCTTTGCTCAAGTGTTGGTCAGCGCATCTTCATCCGGAGCTTTTCGATATGTCAGTCGTGGGGCTGACGCGCCGGTCAGGAGCCATCGCATGCGCCTTTCCCGGCAGCGCTTCCGACTATATGGCCTCGGAAATCCGCAATACATGGGAGCAGATATACTTGGACTGGACTCCCCAAGAGGCTCGGAAGTATGAGGAGGCGGTGCTGCATGAGTGGAGCTATATCCAGAGCCTGTACCCCTACGCCCGTTCATCCGAATGGCGGCCCTACAGTCCAGGCGTTGTACCCCTTTCCTTGAAAGAATTGCAGTATGCAGAAGCCCACGATATACCCTGGGAAGCCTATCGCAAGGATTCTAAGGAAAAGCCAGCAATTACACTTGATGAACTCAAGAAAAGAGCGGCCTCCAAACAATAGAAAGATAAACAACAATAAACTGGAATAGGGTAATAGTAGTAAACTCATGGCCTGATTCACAGGCAGAACGATAAAAGGATACCATACAATGAATCTGATTAACATCCTAGCGGTGCTGTTTGCTTTGCTTTCCTCTTCATGTCTGGCCGCGCATCATCAAGGTGTGCCGGAGGGCAGTGTGGTAGAAGACTGGGTATACTATCAGCGCGTTTTGTATGATAAACAATGTCGCAAGATAGTCGTCATACAGTTTTTTGATGGGTACGACGTTGAGAGCTATTGGAACCAGGTGAGAGATGCATGGTGGGCGCAGATGATTCAGCACCACCGAGAAAAGGGGAAGGAAACCAAGGACGGTGATTTTACCTATTTCTTCTATCCTGCAGCGAAATCTGGAGACAGGACGTTCTTGGACAAGGTGTTCTACAAAGACAAGTCGCTTCATGTATATGCGATGGGTGAATCTCCAGTGAATGGAGAATCCCCGGAGATACCATCCGAGGAGCTGGCTAGGCAACCCTCTGCAGAAGAGTTGAAATCCAGGCTGCAGCTCCTGCTGCGTTCCCTGCAGGGCGAAGTGAAACTGCCAGTTGATATGGCAGAGGGCAAGCGGAGAAAGGCTGTGTACGACAAGCGTGTCTTGGACGAGAAGTGCAAGGATTTGTCATATGCGGCAAAAGTCGCCCGTGGATGCAGCGACAATAGCGTCTGGGCGGTCTTGGCAAGACGGCACAACGTGCCGGAGGCAAGGTATCCCGGGGAACGGGTGGTTGTTCCAAATGTCAACGAAGGCCTGTTCACAAGAGCTGATTTCCGTGGCAAGCTGGAGAGCCTGCTGGGGAGGAATACACCCGGTCCTTTCAGCTGCACCCCCTCTTGGGAACTCGCCAGCCGCGGCTCATTACTCGGGAGGCAGGGAGACACGGAGTTCTTTGTACTATACGCCTTTGCGGGAAGTGGATTCCAGGCTGCATGCAACATGTACATCTTGGGCAATGAGCGTGATGCATCATGCAACCAAATAATAGGGCTGTGGTTCAGTAATTTGGCAGATTATCTGGAATCCTCCATGGAATCTGCCGGGGATGCGGTCGGTGAACTGGCTGTGCGTTGGCGCGAGTCCATAGGAGAGGATGGTTTGCCGGTAAAGGGAAGCCAGAAGCGCAGCGTGTTCTTCACCCGTGGCAACACTGCGGTGGGAGTATTCTCTCATGATTCCGGTTTCAATGCCTTGCCTATCGCGCGCGCCATCGACAAGCTGCTGGTGGAGGGCATGCGCAAGGCCGGGGAACCG
>CALCWC010000095.1 GCA_937905985.1 uncultured Verrucomicrobiales bacterium
TCATCACGGCACCTTGTGGACTTTCACCACAGTTCGCGTATCGCGTCGGTCGTACGAAAAAAAGCCCACCCGGCGCTGGGCCGGATGGGCTTGGAAACGTTTTTTTGCACTCGGCGGTTTACGCCTGGCCTTCCGGGGTGGCGAGCACCTTGCGGAGACGGGCGAAGCGCGGCAGCGCCTGCACGGTCTTCATGCCGGTCTCACCCTGGATGAGGGGCAGCGCGTAGTCGATGAAGGGCATCTCGATGCCGTTGCCGGCAGCGTTGATCCACTCGCGGGGAACCTTGCGCTCGAAGTTGGCCACGCTCTCCAGCGGCAGGAGCTTGGTGTTGCAGGCGTACTGCCCGTACAGCGTGTTGCGCTCGAAGGCAACCATCTTGTCCGTGTCACCGTTGATGGCGGCCGTAACGGCGGTCTTGCCGGCCAGGTAGGCCTCCATGGCGTCCGTGGTGGAAGCCAGGTGCGTGGCGCAGCGCTGCAGCAGGGAGGGCTCGATGGCGCGGACCTTGGCGGACTTGATGCGCTCGCGCACCACGTCGGCCAGCTTGTTGGCGAGACCGCCGAGCTGGGCGTGGCCGAAGCCGTCCTTGCCGTTGGTCTTGGCCTCGGAGATGAACTTGCCGTCCTTGTCGTGGATACCCTCGGAAACGACGACCATGCACTTGGTGGTGGCGTTGTAGATGCGCTCCACGTCGTCCAGGAAGGAGTCCATGTCGAAGTCAACCTCCGGGAGGTAGATCAAATCGGGACCGTCGCCGGCGTAGTTGGCCAGGGCGGCGGCGGCGGTGAGCCAGCCGGCGTGGCGGCCCATCACCTCGATGATGGTCACCATGCCCGTGTCGTAGCAGCTGGCGTCATGCTTCACCTCCATGCAGGAGGTGGCGATGTACTTGGCCGCGGAGGCGTAGCCGGGGCAGTGGTCCGTGCCGAAGAGGTCGTTGTCGATGGTCTTGGGAATGCCCATCACGCGGCACTCGTAGCCGCTCTTCTGCATGAACTTGGAAATCTTGTTGCAGGTGTCCATGGAGTCGTTGCCGCCGTTGTAGAAGAAGTAGCGGACATCGAACTTCTTGAAGGTTTCGAGAATCTTCTCGTAATCGGTGGGATCCACATCGGGGTCCTTCATCTTGTAGCGGCAGGTGCCCAGGGCGGAGGAGGGCGTGAACTTCAGGAGCTCAAGCTCCACCGGGTCCTCCATGCTCATATCGTAGAGCTGCTGGTTGAGCACGCCGGTGATGCCGTGGGCGGCACCGAACACGCGCGTGATTTGCGGGGCGTTGAGAGCGGTCTGGATGGCACCCAGGACGCTGGCGTTGATAACGGCGGTGGGGCCGCCGGACTGACCAATGATGCATGCACCTTTGAGTTCTTTCATAATCGAAACAGGAGATTGGTTGACTGTTGCAGTAAGGAGCCGCACACGCGGCGCGGAGATTCTAACAGACAGACCGCAGATTGGCAAGCGCAAAATCATGGGGAAATCGCACGTTGACATTTGGGCGGGTGTGGTGTTCAATAGCGGCATGCGCTCCTGCGTGACCATGCTGTTCCTCGCCTGCCTGCCCGTAGCCTGCACCCAGGTGCAGACCACCTGCATCACGAACCTGACGGACCTGCCGCTCAAGAGCACCACGGTGCCGGAATGGGATTGGGAGAAGGCCCCCCTGCGCGCCAACGCCCGCTACGCCATGTACAAGGCCCACACCGTCAACCAGCGCAAGGACCGCCTGGGGGACTACTACTACCTGGATTGGTACGACGCCGAGCCGCAGCAGCCCGTGAAGATTGTGATGAGCTACACCCAGGCGCTCACCGGAGCCGCCGTGCTCACCAGGACCATCGAGTTCAACAAGCCGCGCCCGAAAGCCGGCAGCCGCCAGACGCATTTCTTCTTCTCCGGCCCGGAACGCGCCAAGGGCGGGGACATCATGTCCTGGCGCATCGACCTGTACTGCGGCGGCAAACTGGTGGACCACCGCCAATCCTACCTGTGGGAATAGGCGGCGGTTCCTGAACTGCGGGCATCAGGCCTCCCTGGGGCCGCTGTCCTTGGGCTTGACCACGGCAATCTTGCCGGAGCGGGTCAGCATGTCGATGGGGTAGTCCGCCATGAGGTTGAGAAAGCGGCTGATGCGGGAGACGCCGCCCGTACACTCGATGGAGAGCGTGTCGTGCGTGGCATCCAGCACCTTGGCGCCGAAGATGTTGCAAATGTCGATAATCTCGCGCATCTTGTCGCCGAACTGCACGCGCAGCAGCACCACCTCGCGGTACACGGTGGGCACGTTGCGGAAATCCATCACCTCCACCACGTTCACCAGCTTGTCGAGCTGCTTGATGATGTGGTTGAGCTTCTCGTTCTCCTCTTGAACCTCAATGGTCATGCGGGAATAGGCGGGATCCTCGCAGGGAGCCACGTTGAGAGCCTGGATGTTGTAGCCGCGCCCGGAGAAGAGGCCGGCGATGCGGGAAAGCACGCCGAACTTGTTTTCCACAAGCACGGAGATAGTGTAGATCGGTTTTTCCGGAGCTGCCATATCGGGTGCGAGTATACCCCCTTCTCAACGCTTGGCAAGCCGAAAGCGTGTATGCTGGGAATTTACAATCTATCCGTCTTCGCCAACCCGTCTCCGCTAATGCTTCGACGAGGCTTTCAGGGCTACGCCGAGACAAGCAATTGACGATTTACAATTTTGTTGCGCGGCTCCGCCGCGCCTAACTTTGAGCCACCTTGGTGGCGTCAACTTTTCCTAATCGAGCCCCGGGCGAAACCCGGGGGCATAACCACCCACGCATACCCACCACGGAACCCCGCCCTGCCTGTCTCGGCGTAGCGCAACGCGCGAAGACGGGTGCGGGGTGGATACACGCCAAGGCCCGCCAACCAACCGCGCGCATTACCACCAATCGCCACAGCACCCGCGGCTAGAACAAACTCAGGATGGCATCCGCGGCCTTGGCGGCGGCGCCGCCGTGGCCCAGGCGGGAGACGGAATCACGCATGTCGGCAAGCACACGGGCGCGTTCGCGGGGATCGGTGAGGGATTCCAGCTCCATCACGCAGTTCTCCGCGGTGAAATCGCCCTGAATCAGCTCTGTGGTGACGGTTCTGTTGGCGAGGATGTTCACCATGCCAATCCATTGGATATCCACCAGCATGCGGCCCAGCATGTAGGTGAGCGGCGCCACCTTGTACACCAGCGCAAAGGGCAGCTCGTGCAGCGCGGCCTCCATGGTGGCGGTGCCGGAGGTGACCAGCGCGGCCTCCGCGCGGTCCATGAGGTCGTGGTACAGGCCGGGGGTGATGTTGACGGCGCTCAGGGGCACGCCGGCCTCTTCCGCCATACGGCGCATGGCGTCAGCCAGCTGATCGTTGCTGGCGGAGGTCATGAATTTCCATTCGGGGTGGAGGGTGTGGGCCTCCGCCACCACTTTGAGGAAAACGGGGAAGTGGCGCTCGATTTCACGCCTGCGGCTGCCGGGGAAAAGGCCGATGAGGTTCTTCTCCCGCACGTTGGGGTTGCGCTTGGCCAGGATATCCTCCACCAGCGGGTGCCCCACGAATTCCGTACGCAGCCCCGCCGCCTCGAACAGCGGCTTCTCAAACGGGAACGTGCAGAGCATCAGGTCCAGCGTGCGCGCCAGCTTCGGGATGCGCCCGCGGTGCCACGCCCACACCATCGGCGCAATGAAATATGCTATCTTCGTGGTGGGCGACGCCTTTTTCACGCGTTCCGCCAGGCGCTGGTTGAAACCGGGGTAGTCGATGAGCAGCAGGCAGTCCGGCTTTTCCTCCGCAATGCGCTGCGTGGTCTCCTGGAGCTTGCGGGTGAAAAAGCGGATGTTGCGCAGCACGTCCACAAAGCCGATGACCCCCGCGGCGTCCGCCCAATCCTCAATCTCCGGCACCAGCTCATGCATCTGCCGGCCACCCAAACCCTGGATTTCCAATTCCGGGCAGCGGGCCAGCAGCTCGCGCACAAGCAGGGCGCCCTGCTTGTCGCCGCTTTTCTCCCCAGCCACCACAAAGAACTTCATGCCCCCTACATACCACACCCGCCCCCCTATTTCAAGCCAATACGCGCCCTCGCGTGCATACGCGCAAATAAGACTTGCTTTTTAGGTGGAGTTGTGGCATATATCTGCCAGTTTACACCGACCATGCCAAAAGACACCTCCATCAAGAAAATTCTCGTTATCGGTTCAGGTCCCATAGTTATTGGGCAGGCTTGTGAGTTCGACTACTCCGGCTGCCAGGCGTGCAAGGCACTGCGGCAGGAGGGGTACGAGGTGGTGCTGGTTAACTCCAACCCGGCCACCATCATGACGGACCCGGAGACCGCGCCCTACACGTACATTGAACCCATTACGCCGGAGTACATCGAGAAAATCATCGAGCGCGAGAAGCCGGACGCAATGCTGCCGACACTGGGCGGCCAGACGGCCCTGAACTGCGCCATGGAGATGCATCGGCTGGGCATCTTGAAGAAGCACGGCGTGCGCATGATCGGTGCCAACGCCGAGGCCATTGAGAAGGGCGAGGACCGCCTGGCCTTCAAGGAGGCCATGCAGCGCATCGGCCTGGACCTGCCGGCCAGCGGCGTGGCCCACAACCTGGAGGAGGCGCGCGACATCGCCAAGAACGTCATCGGCAGCTACCCCATCATCATCCGCCCCGCTTTCACGCTCGGCGGCACCGGCAGCGGCATTGCCTACAACAAGGACGAGTTCGAGGAAATCGTGGCTCACGGCCTGGACCTCTCCCCGGTGTCGGAGGTGCTGATTGAGGAATCCCTGCTGGGATGGAAGGAGCTTGAAATCGAGGTGATGCGCGACTGCAAGGACAACTGCGTCATCGTGTGCTCCATTGAGAACCTGGACCCCATGGGCATCCACACGGGCGACTCCATCACCGTGGCGCCCGCCCAAACCCTCACCAACCGCGAGTACCAGGTTTTGCGCGACGCCTCGTTCGCGGTCATCCGCGAAATCGGCGTGGCGGCGGGCGGCTCCAACATCCAGTTTGCCCAGGACCCCAAGACGGGCCGCCTGGTCATCATCGAGATGAACCCGCGCGTGAGCCGCTCCTCCGCGCTGGCATCCAAGGCCACGGGCTTCCCCATTGCCAAGTTTGCCGCCAAGCTCGCCATCGGCTACACGCTGGACGAGCTGAAGAACGACATCACCAAGGACACGCCGGCCTTCTTCGAGCCCACGGTGGACTACGTGGTCACCAAGGTGCCGCGCTTCACGTTTGAGAAGTTCAAGAAGGCGGACGAGCGCCTGACCACGTCCATGAAGAGCGTGGGCGAGGTGATGAGCATCGGCCGCACGTTCAAGGAATCCCTGCAGAAGGCCCTGCGCTCCCTGGAAACCGGGCGCTGGGGATTCGGATTCGACGCCAAGGAGCCGCAGAACCCCACGCATGAGGAAATCTGCGCCAAGCTCGCCACGCCGAACGCGGACCGCCTGTTCTGGATTCAGACCGCCTTCACCCACGGCTTCACGCTGGAGGAGGTGCACGACCTGACGCAAATCGACCCCTGGTTCCTGGACCAGCTGCTGCAGCTGGCGGAGGCCGGCATGAAGCTCAAGGACCTGGACCTCAAGGAGGCCAAGGAGCTGGGCTTCTCAGACCGCCAGATTGCCCGCGCCCGCGGCTGCTCCGAGGACGAGGTGCGCGCCGAGCGCAAGCAGAAGGGAATCATCCCCACCTACCGCCTGGTGGACACCTGCGCCGGCGCCTACAAGGCTGTCACCCCGTACTACTACTCCAGCTACGGCGAGGAGGACGAGGCCCGCCACACCGACCGCAAGAAGATCATGATTCTCGGCGGCGGCCCGAACCGCATCGGCCAGGGCATCGAGTTCGACTACTGCTGCGTGCACGCGTCCTTCGCCCTCAAGGAGCTGGGGTATGAGACCATTCTGGTGAACTCCAACCCGGAAACCGTTTCCACGGACTTCGACACCTCCGACAAGCTGTACTTCGAGCCGCTGACGCTGGAGGACGTGCTCAACATCTGCGATGTGGAGAAACCCTGCGGCGTGATTGTGCAGTTCGGCGGGCAGACCCCGCTCAACCTGGCTGCCGCCCTGCAGGAGCGCGGCGTGCCCATCATCGGCACCAGCCCCCGCAGCATCGAGCTCGCGGAGGACCGCAAGTACTTCTCCGCCCTGCTGGATGAAATCGGCCTCAAGCAGGCCGAGGCCGGCACCGCCACCAACGAGGAGGAGGCCGTGGAGGTTGCCAAGCGCATCGGCTTCCCCGTGCTGGTCCGCCCGTCCTTTGTGCTGGGTGGCCGCGCCATGATGATTGTGTACGATGAGGCCGAGCTGCGCAAGTACATGCGCGAGGCCGTGGACGCCTCCCCGGAGCGCCCGGTGCTGGTGGACCGCTTCCTGGAAAACGCCACCGAGATTGACGTGGACGTCATCTCCGACGGCGAGACGAGCGTCATCGGCGCCATCATGCAGCACATCGAGCCCGCCGGCATCCACTCCGGCGACTCCGCCTGCATGATTCCCGCCAACGGCATCTCCGTGGCCATGAACCGTGAGATGCACCGCGCCGCCAAGGAGCTCGCCGCACGCCTCAACGTCAAGGGCCTCATGAACTGCCAGTTCGCCATCAAGGACGAGCAGCTCTACGTCATCGAGGTCAACCCCCGCGCCTCCCGAACGGTTCCCTTCGTGTCCAAGTCCATCGGCGTGCCGCTGGCCAAGCTTGCCGCCAAGGTCATGAGCGGCATGAAGCTCACGGAGCTCGGCTTCACGGAGGAGGTCATCCCGCCCTACTCCACGGTGAAGGAGGCCGTGTTCCCCTGGAACCGCTTCCCCGGCATCGATGTGGTGCTGGGCCCGGAAATGCACTCCACCGGTGAGGTGATGGGCATTGACGACGATGTGGAGGTGGCCTACATGAAGGGGCAGATTTCCTCCTTCAACCCGCTGCCCAAGGAGGGCCTGGTGTTCATCTCCGTGAACGACCGCGACAAGGAGAGGGTGGTTCCCATCGCCCGCGACATCGCCAAGGCCGGGTTCGACATCTGCGCCACCAAGGGCACCATGATCCACCTGCTGCAGAACGGTGTGGAATGCGAGCGCGCCTACAAGGTGCTGGAGGGCCACCGCCCCAACATTGTGGACCGCATCAAGAACGGCGATATCGCCTTCGTCATCAACACCCCCGGCTCCCACGACGCCCGCGAGGACGAGGTGGCCATCCGCGCCGCCGCTGTCACCAGCAACATCTCCTACACCACGGATATGTCCAGCGCCAAGGCCTGTGCCGCCGCCATCCTCCACAACAAGAACAAGACCCCCGGCGTCTGCACCCTGCAGGAATTCCACGCCAGGAACAAGTAAGGGCCGCGCATCCATTTACCAGCCCGGCCACCCTGCGGTGGTCGGGCTGTTTGTTCCCATGAAACACACCACCCAGCCGGTATTTGTTCTCGGTCCCACGGGATCGGGGAAGTCGGCGGTTGCGGTGGAGCTGGCGGAGCTGCTGGGGGAGGTGGAGATAGTGAGCGCGGACGCCTACCAGGTGTACCGCGAGCTGCCGATTCTCACCGCCGCACCGAGCGAGGAGGAACGCGCCCGCGTGCCGCACCACCTGGTGGGCTTCATGGGGGTGGAGGAGAACAACGATGCCGCCCTGCACGCCCGCCGCGCGCTGAAGGCCATTCAGGATATCACCGCGCGCGGCAAGCGGGCCATCGTTACAGGAGGTTCCGGGCTGTACGTGAAATTCATCAGCCACGGCATCTCCCCTGCCCCGCCGAGCGACCCCGCGTTGCGCGCGGAGCTGAGCGCCCTGCCGCTGGAGGAAGCGGTGCGGCGGCTGCAGGAGGCCGACCCCGAAGGTGCGGCCGCCACCAACCTGCAGAACCCGCGCTACGTGGTGCGCAACCTGGAGATTGTGCTGCTGGGCGGCAAACCTCTCTCCCATTGGCAGCAGAACTGGCAGCACGAGCCCGCAGGCCCGGGATTCGTCATCACGCGCGACACGGCGGAGCTGGATGCCCGCATTGAGCGCCGCACGGCCGGCATGCTGCGCGGCGGCGTGCTGGACGAGGTGCGCGCCGTGGCCATGAAGGAACTTTCCGCCACCGCGGCCAAAACGCTCGGTCTGCCGCCCATCCTGCAGCACCTGCAGAGCGGGGAAACCGACACGGCTCAGCTGCAGGCGGACATCTACCTGGCCACGCGCCAGTACGCCAAGCGCCAGCGCACCTGGTTGCGCCGGGAAAACTGGCTCACCCCGCTGGAGGCGGATGCCGCCGCCACCCCCGCCGAACTGGCCAAGCGCATCGCCCAGCAAATTTGACGCGCTATTTCTTGGGCAGGAAGAAGCCGCGCTGCCTGTCTGAGATTGGCAGGCCCACCATTTCCATGACGCGGAGCATTTCCTCCCAGAGGCGACGGCGCTCCGCGAGATCGCTGGTGCGCAGGAGGTAGCTGGGGTGGTGGGTCACCACCACGGGCACGTGGTTGTAGAAATTGTTGCGGCCCTGGTAGTCGGAGAGGGGAAGGTTGCCGCCCTGCAGCAGGGCGCGCGCCACCACCACACCGAAAGCCACAATCACCTTGGGTTGTACCAGGCCTATTTCAAAATCCAGCACGGGCAGGCTGGCGCGGATTTCCTGCTGTGAGGCGGGGCGCGTGCTCATGGTCTGGCGCGGCTGCGCGGGGCGGAACTTCACCAGCGTGGTGATGTACACGTCATTGCGGGTGAGCCCCATGGCCTTGAGCATGCCGTCCAGCTTCTCCCCTGCCCCGCCCTGTATGGGGCGGCCCGCCTTCTCCTCCTGGTAGCCGGGGATGTCGCCCACCATCATGATATCGGCGCGGCGGTTGCCCTCGCCGAAGACGGGTGTCTCTCGCAGGGTGCCGAGCGCGCGCAGGGGCTGCCACTTGGGCAGGTGGCGGCGCATGGCCTCCCAAGCCTCCTCCTCGTTGCGGCCGCCGGGGCGGAAGTAGGTCGCCTCCGGCTCGTCGTCCTCCTTGGGTTCCGGCTTCTCGTTCAGGCTTTCCCGGAGCGCGGACACGGCATCATACCCGCCTTCATCGGGAGCGGTTGGTGCGGCTTCCGCGGCCTGCGGCCGAGGTACGGCAGCTTGCGGCGCCACCACGCGGGGCGCGCCGTTGCGGGCGGCTATCATCCACCCGCGCAAGACCGCGCGCGCGTCGTCGTCCACAGGCTGTCGCAGGACGCCCTGCCTCTGCAGGCCGCCCAGATAGTCCATCACCATGTCGCGCGCATCCATATTGCCGGCAAATTTTACCAAACGCCCTGAACATGTCAACGCCCAAATCCCGCGCGCGCGAAATGAGGTTGCCACGGGGGTGGGGGTATGGTAGAGTAGAGGCATGACTGAAGAGTCTTTTGTTGTGAAGATGGCATCCAAGCTGGGCCTGGATGAGAAGTTTATCATACCCTACGGCCGCGACAAGGCGAAGGTGGACATAGCGGCCCTGAAAGAGAACCGCAAGCAGGGGCACCTGATTCTGGTGAGCGCGCTCACGCCCACACCCGCGGGCGAGGGCAAGACCACGGTTTCCATCGGCCTGGCGCAAGGCTTGCAGGCCATCGGCAAGCGCTCCTGCCTGGCACTGCGCGAGCCCTCCATGGGCCCGGTGTTCGGCCGCAAGGGCGGTGCCACCGGCGGCGGTGCATCCTCCATCACGCCGGGCGTGAGCATCAACCTGTGCTTCAACGGCGACTTCTCGGCCATTACGGCAGCCAACAACCTCCTTTCCGCGGTGATAGACAACGCGCTGTTCTACCGCACCACCAAGCTGGACCAGAACAAGGTGACGTGGAAGCGCGTGATCGACATGAACGACCGCTCGCTGCGCAGCATCGTGGTGGGACTGAACCGCAACGGCGTGCCGCGCGAGGAGGGCTTCAACATCACCCCGGCATCCGAGGTGATGGCGTGCTTCTGCCTGGCGGAGAGCCTCGATGATCTGCGCCGCCGCATCGACAACATCGTGGTGGGCTTCACCGCAGAGGACGAGGCTGTATACGCAAAGGAGTTCGGCGTGACGGACTCCATGCTGGCCATCCTGAAAGACGCCATCAACCCGAACCTGGTGCAGAGCCTGGAGGGCGTGCCGGCGTTCGTGCACGGCGGTCCGTTCGCCAACATCGCGCACGGCTGCAACTCCGTGCTGGCCACGCGCATGGCCCTGGCCTGCAGCGAGTACACCGTGACGGAGGCCGGATTCGCCTTTGACCTGGGTGCGGAGAAGTTCCTGGACATCAAGTGCCGCCAGAGCGGGCTCTCGCCGGATGCCATCGTTATTGTGGCCACCATCCGCGCGCTCAAGATGCACGGCGGGGTCGACAAGAAGCAGCTTGATCCCCCCAATGTGGAAGCCGTGCGCAAGGGCCTGGAGAACCTGGCCGCGCACATCACCAGCGCCAAGCTCTACAACCGCCCGGTCACCGTGGCCATCAACCTCTTTGCCGCCACCGACACGGAGGAGGAGATTGCCGAGGTGAAGAAGCTCTGCGCCGAGATGGGCGTGGGCTGCGCCGTGGCCAACGTCTTCGGCGAGGGTGGCCAGGGTGCCAAGGGGCTCGCCGCCACCGTGGCGGAGAGCATTGAGAAGGCCGACAACCCGCCCTTCAAGTGCCTCTACGAGCTGGACATCCCCGTCAAGGAGCGCATGGAGACCATCGCGCGCAAAATCTACGGCGCGGACGGCGTGGTGCTCACCAAGGCCGCGCTCAAGAAGCTGGACCTCATGGAGCGCAACGGGCTCACCAACCTGCCCGTCTGCATGGCCAAGACCCAGAACTCCCTGAGTGACGACGCCACCGTGGTGGGCCGCCCGAAGGGCTTTGTCATCACCGTGCGCGACTTCGAGATTGCCAACGGCGCGGGCTTCCTGGTGGCTCTCACCGGTGACATCCTGCGCATGCCCGCACTGCCGAAGGAGCCCTCCGCCAAGGCCATCAAGGTGGAGGCGGACGGCACCATCACCGGCATGAAGGGCTAAGCGCCACACACCGCAGCATCATGAAAACGACACTCTGCATCATCGGCACGCTCCTGACGGCGGGGCTTGCGGCGGCATTGCCGGAAGCCCCGAGCCTGGAGACCGCCATCCCCGTGGCACAGGCGCAGCACCGCACCATCCTGCTGGATTTCACCGGCAAGGAATGGTGCCCGCCCTGCATCTACCTGCGCACCAAGATATTCGAGTCCCCGGAGTTCGACAAGCTGACGAAGGACGGCTACCTTCTGGTGGAGGTGGTGTTCCCGCGGCTGCCGGAAGCCGTGGCCGCCATGCCCAAGGAGCAGCTGGACGCCAACGAGGCCCTGCTCGCCTCCTACAACATCACCGGCGGGTTCCCCACCGTGGTGGTGCATGACGAAAACGGCAAGCCCTTCGGGGTGATTGCCAGCCCCCGCCAGACTGTGCAGGAGTACGTGGCAGAGCTGGACAAGACGCAGCAGCTGCGCGCCGCGCGAGACGCTGCCTTCTCCAAGGCGCAGGGCCTGCAGGGGCTGGAGCGCGCCAAAGCCCTGGCGGAGGGCCTGAACGCCATCCCCAAGCTCTGCCGCTACAAGTACCCGGACGTGGTGCAGGAAATCAGCAGCCTGGACCCCCAGAACACCCTCGGCTACGCACGCTTCATCGCCAACCAGGACGAGCTCAAGCAGCAGCAGAAGGATTTGGAGGGGCTCCTCAACGCCTTCACCGGCAAATTCTCCCCGCAGGACGTCGCCGCCATGCAGGAGCAGCTGCAGAAATTCCTGGATAACAAAGACCTCTACCCGGAGGTGTGCCAGGCCGCGCTGCGCGCCATGGGCGACAGCTACTCGTTCATCCGCGGCGACTACAACGCGCTGGTGAAGATGGTGGAGTGCTACCGCCAGGCGGAGGCCGCCGCGCCGGACACCAAGCTGGCGGAGCGCCTGCGCTCCAACCTGAAGTACTACGACGAGCAGTTCCTCCCCGCCATGAAGAAGGAAATGGAGGCGCAGCAAAACAAGAAACCCTAAGCCATGCTGAACACCCTTTGCCAGATTGCCGGCACACTTGCCGATGCCGCCCCCGCTGCCGAGCCCAACACCATCTTCGGTATCGACGCCTCCACCCTGGGTGGCGGCGGCGCGGCCGCGGTCTTCGGCGCGGCGTGGTTTTTCTTCCGCGTCATCCGCAAGATCATCGGCACGCTCTTCATGCTCTGCGTGGTCTACCTGGTAGCCAAAACCGCCTTCGGCATCGACATCGCGCAGTACATCACCCCGCTGTTCAAGTGAGGCAACCGCCCGTGCATTCACCCCCCCCTTCCATTGAAAAAACTTTTCGCAAATATGATGGAAGCGATGCAATATCGATCATGAACAACGCCGATAGAGGTGGATTACGTAGCCCGCAAAGGCAGGACCGTCTCCTACTTCCAAGTGAGCGAAAGCATTCTTGAACCCGCCACACGGGAGCGGGAGCTCGCATCCCTGCGCGCCATCCGCGACAACCACCCCAAATTCATTCTCACGCGCGACCATTCCACCGCCAACTACGGCGGCATCCGCCATGTCAACATGGTGCGCTGGCTCTTGGGGGAGGAATAGGGGCGGCCCCTGCCCTATCTCCACTGGGAGAGGCGCTGGAGCTTCTTCTTGAGCGTGATTTTGGCGGCGGAGGACACGCGGTCCACAAAGAGGAAGCCGTCCAGGTGGTCGCACTCGTGCTGCAGGCAGCGCGCCAGCAGGCCGCCGCAGTCGATTTCCAGCACAGAGCCGTCCAGCTGGGTCAGCGTGGCCTTCACGTGGTCCGGGCGGCTGACGTTGGAGCGGATGTCATGCACGCTGAGGCAGCCCTCCTTGAAGAGCTGCTGCTTGCCGTAGGGCTCCAGCGTGGGGTTGATGAAGACCAGGGGCATGATATCCGCCACGGGGCGGACCTCGCCGTTGATGATGGCGGTTTCCGGCTCCTCGCCCTCGTCGGGTTCGTCGTCTTGGGTATCAATGACGACGAGGCGGAGGTTGACGCCGACCTGCGGCGCGGCGAGGCCGATGCCGTTGGCCTCGTACATGGTTTCCAGCATATTGGCAGCGAGCTCGCGGAGGGAGTCGTCCACCGCTTCCACGGGCTTGCTCACAGCGCGGAGCACGGGGTCGCCGTATTGTTTGATATCAAGCAGCATGGCAGGTAAAAGAGGTTAGGGTTGAGTGGCGGAGAAAACGGGAGTGGGCAGCTTCTCCATGGCCTCCTCCTTGCCGCCGCTCACCATGTCGCCCACGTCCTTGAAGGTGACGAAAAGGAAGAAAGCGAAGAGGAGGAAGAGGAAGCCCCCCTGGATCCAATCCAGGATTTTGCCGCTGACGGGGCGGCCGGCAATGAGCTCTGCAAAGCCCAGCACCACGTGCCCGCCGTCCACAATGGGCAGCGGCAGGATGTTGAGCACAGCCAGGTTCACGTTGATCACCACGGCAAACCACAGGAAAAGCAGCCAGCCGTATTCCGCGTTGAGCATCTTGTACAGGTAGTTGCCAATGCCTACGGGGCCGGAGAGATGCTCCATGCCCACGCTGCTGCCGGGGGCAGCCACCTTGGCCATGGTGTCGCCCATCCACTTGAGGCTCTGGTTGACCTGCGCCTGCGGGGAGGGGTGCTCCAGGCGGATGGCGCCCTCAGGCTGCCCCCAGGCGAAGCCGAGGATGGGCTGGGCGCCCTCCTTGCCCTGCCAGTTTTGGGGGATGGCGGCGGTGATGTGCACGCTCAGTGCGGAGCCGTCCTTGTTGGCAAGGGCCAGCTGGATTTCCTGGCCCTTGGCGGCTTCCTGAATGACAGCGAGGGGCGTGTGGACGCGGTTACCGTTGAGGTGGGTGACCACCTGCCCCTCCTGCAGCCCGGCGGCCGCGGCGGGGGAGTTGGGGAACACCTTGCCCACCACGCACGGTACGGCGGGCAGAATGCCCACCTGGCGCATGCCGCCGCGCTGCCACCACTTGGTTTCCGGCAGACGGTAGCCGCACTGCAGCTGCATGTGGTTCACGGTGCCGTCCTCCGCGGTGCGGTCGATGTCGAAGGTGATGGTCTCATGCTCGCTGAGGGCGACGAGTTCGCGCACGCCCTCCATGTTGCCGGCCCACTTGTGCACGGGTGTTCCATCCACAGCGGTAATGACGTCACCGGGCAGAATCCCGGCCTGGGCGGCGGGGGAATCCGGCGGCACCATGCCCACCATCGTGGTGTCGATATCGCCCACGGGCTTGCCCGTGCACCACACGATGACCGCAAACACATAGGCCAGCAGCAATGAGAAAACGGGGCCGGCAGCGGCGATGATAATCTTGTCCAGCGCCTTGAGGGGCTTCAGGTCCTTGGGCGCGTTCGCCTCACCCTCGATGGCCTGCATATCCTCCAACTGCGGGAGGGAGACGAAACCGCCGGCGGGAATCCAGCCGAGGCCGTACTGCACGCCGTTGATGGTCTTTTTCCAAATGGGTTTGCCGAACCAAATCTGGAAGCGGTCGATGTGCGCGCCGCGCCATTTGCCGGCAAGGAAGTGCCCCAGCTCATGCACGAATATCATCACGTTGAAAAACATGACGACCAGAAAGATGAGCCAGGCGGTGTTCAGGAAGGAAAGGAAGGAGTCCAGCATGGGTGTATAGGGGGCATGATACCCGCACTCCCACGCGCGCGCAAGGGCGGGTCATGACATAATGCGCGGCAGAAGGCGGCGGATATCCGGCAGCTTGGGTTCCGGCGCGGGCGCGTCCTCCCGCGCCGGTACGGAGATGTCCGCCTTCTGGTTGGCGGCGTAGGGCTGCAGGTAGTAGCAGCGGCGCAGCAGCAGGCGGCGGCGGTGCGCGGCATTGTCCGGCTCAAACCAAAGCTCCACGGCCACGCCCGTGTACTCGCTGCCCTTGCCCTCCCACACGACAAAGAGCGGCGTGTTCTCCGGGAAGAGGTGGTTGAGATGGTTGTTGGCGCGCGCCCAGTCGCTCAGCGAGCCCGGCAGGTCATGCCGGAAGAGCTTGCCCTTCTTCTCGGAATAGCGCGCGGGCATGGTGAAGGTGCGCAGGATGAAGTTGTCCTCCATGCGGCGGAAAAAGATTTGCAGGGTTCCCGGCTCATGCGGGTTGACGTAGAATTCGGCCTGGTAGCAGCCATCTTGCGCGGGCGGGCTGCACAGGCGCATTTCCGGGTTGGTGCCGGGAATGGTCTGGTTCACGTTGAGCATGCGCAGCAGCGTCTCGTGCGTGGGGTCCTTGGCCAGCGGCGCCATGCGGTCGTCCACCGTCTTGATGGCCGCATTGAGCGCCTTGGTGGCGGTTTCCACATGTGGCACGCCGCGCCACGCCAGCAGCAGGTAGTGGTCGCGCCCCAAATCCAGGGCCACATCAGATACATGGGTCTTCGTGTCGTCCAGCGGCACGGGCTCGCCGGGCTTGGCCACCTTGAATCCCCCGGGCAGCTTGGAACCGCCCACCAGGCGGCGGAAAGCCGCATGCACCAGGCCCGGCGTACCGGAGACGGTGGGCGGCAGGAACACCAGATGCCCCGGCTTGGAGTAGAAGGTGTCGTCCTCCTCGTTGGGCTCCCAGCGGGGCGAGCGGTCGATGTAGGATTTGAGCAGGTTCTCGTGGTCGTTCTCCAGCTTGGTGAGGTTGGGGGCATCCACCAGGCGGTTCTCCGGCAGGTTGTCCGTGGAGACGGGAAGGGCGAGCCCGGAGGGGCCGAGCAGCGTCTCGTTGGGCTTGTGCTGGGTATCGGTGGTTTGGATGGGTTCCAGAGCCTGCGGCACGGGCGGGGGAGGCACATCTGCCACCAGCGCCAGCAGTACAAACGCCCCCGCGGCGCAGCACCACACGCCCGCCCAGGCGGCCAGCTGACCCAGCGCGCGCAGGTTGTGCAGCTTGGACATCTGCACCGCCATGGTCACCAGTGTCACCAGCAGGGAAAGCCCCACCGCCGCCAGGATGCCCGCGCCGAAGTACGGAACAAGCCCCTCCAGCACCTGCGGGAGCCTGTTCGGGAAGAGGAGCGGCACGCAGCAGAGCAGCGCGGCGGAGGCGCATGCCATGTGGATGCGGGAGGGCTCCAGGCGGGTGATGATGCGTTCCGTGTTCACGGTTGTTGCGGCTGCGGCGCGGGGTGCGTCGGGAAATAGGTGTCGTACTGCGCCAGGATGTGGGAGAGGATGCAGCGCCTTGGCGCGGGCTCGTCAATTTCCTCGTAGCGGAATCTCAGGTTGAGGGCATCGTCATCCGATACCGCCAAGCGGCCGTCCTGAACCATGCTCTCCAGCATGGCGGCATGCAGCGGGCACGGCGTTCCCTCAAGGGAACGCATGCATTCCGCGGCGCGCAGGATGGCGGCGGGGTCCAGCTCCTGCCAGTTGCCGTGGTACACGGCATCATCCACGCGGTAGGCTTCCGCCAGGCGCTCGAACGGGGTGGCGGGTTCGCCGGCCAACTCCGGCAGGTGGCGCCCGCCGCGCAGCTGCAGCAGCAGTTCCATGGCAGCGCACGCGGCATCGGGGTCGTATGCCTTGGCCAGGCGTTCCAGTTCCGGCTTTGCACCGGGGCCTTCCTGGTACACCAGCAGGTGCAGCAGCACGCGCACGGGGCGCGCCGCCGCGCAGTCTATCATGTCCTCCTTGCTGGCGGGCAGCATGGATGCCAGCTTGTCCAGGGCGGTGCGGATGTTCGCCACGTTGGGGGTCCAGCGGGTATCCTGCAGGGCTTGGAGCAGCGCAAGCGGCACGGTCTGCATCATCTGCTCGCCGTGTTGCCAGAGCGGCAGGGAATCGATGAAGTCCGCCGCCTTTTCCGCATCCGCCGCGCGCATCACCTCCAGTGCGTCCGCCAATGCGGCGGCATCCTCCCCGGCAATCTCGCTGCAGCCCAGCAGTTTCTCCACCAGGGCGCGGCACCGCCCGTAGGCGGGTTTGCAGTAGCGCCTGGACAAGTATCCGGGGTCGCCGAGGGAGACGGCATAGGGCATCCGCGCCTGAGCGGCGCGCAGGGAGAGGTAGTGCAGGAATTCCGTGTGCCCGGCGGGAATGCGCACCGCAAGCTCCGTTGGCAGCAGGTTGTCCCGGCGCAGCCTTTCCACCCAATCGGGGTTCGCGTGCAGGAAGAAGAGCGCGTTGCACCCCTGGTTGTTCTCCCGCAGGGGGTCTGCACCGCCTGCCAGCAGTTGGAACACCTCGTCCTCTGCCTCCTTCCACACCTCCGGCGGCACGGGGCTGCTAATGCGCATCAGGCCATTCAGGCGCATGGCTGCGCGGATGAGCGGCGTGTTGCCGTCCGCATCCACCACCTCATCCACGGCCACCGCCGCGGGGGCAGCCGCGGGCGCCTCCTGCGCGGGCGCACCCGCGGGAATGAGCAGCACTGCTGCGGCACACACTGTAAACGCTTCCCTCACGCTCCACTATACTGTAGGCAAACCCGTGGAATGTCAATAAGATTTCCGCATGCACACACGCTCTCCGGGTGGAGCGGGGGGAGGCCCGCCGCATTTTTCATTTTTTTGAAAAAAAGTTTGTGCATTTCCCCGAACTCATGCTTATATGGGTATGGAATACTACATACCTACAATCCGTACCATCGTGAAAAACAAAGAGCCAAAGCCTTCCCACACACTCTGCCACACGGTGATGGCGGCGGTGGCTGCGGCGCTGCTGTCCTCCTGCGTGGCCACGCACAGGCCGGTGTTCGACTATGGCCGTGAGGGCGAGGGCGTTCTGTTGAAAGGCAGGACGCAGGACGTGAAATACGCCGGAACGAAGATTGAGACTGTGCCGGCAACCGTGTACCGTGTGGGTGGCAAGCAGTATGTGGCGGCCCATCCCACCCGTTATGTGCGCCGCGGTAGATCCTGCCTCTTGTCTCCCCTTGATGATTATCTTGCTTACGACCCCACCCGCTATGAGGCCAGGCCGGATGAGACCCGCACGCTTTACGGCGAGGTGGTGACGGACCGCCGCACGGGCTGCCTGATGCGCACTCAGGCCCCCTGGCAGGAGAGCCTGCCGCCCGGTGCCGTGCAACAACAGCCCGACAAGCTGCGCGTTCCCGATGAGGATAGGCGCTACTGCGCCGGGGGCGTGATCTTGGTGACATCTGACCTGCACACCACTTCGGATGCCCTGTGGGCCTACCCCCTGGGCTCCGCCGCGGCTGTGGCGGATGTGCCTCTCACCGCTGTCGCCATCGGCGCTGCCATCGTTTCCAGCGGCGCCTATGCAGTCTATGATTGCTTCCAGAGCCACTCATCCCCCGCCAGCCAGAAACAGCCCGAGAACAAGCAGGAAACGGAAGAAGCGCCGCAGGCACCTAACTTACAAAATCGTCAATTGTAAAAAAAATGAAAAAAAGTTTGTGCATTTCCCCGAACTTGTGCTTATATGGATATGAAGAAACGCATGTGCCAGAACACCACAGAGCCTGAATCACCCCGCTTGCCCGCTGTCCCGAGTGACGCCAAGGTATACAAGCTGCAATACCCGGAGGGGAAGGAGATGGCGCGTATTGTGGCGGCGCTGGTGCGGCGGCAGATCATGGTGGTGCGCATGAGGGTGCTGGCGCTCCTTGTCCCGCTGGTGGGATTGGCATCCATCTTGCTTGATTTCGGCAGGGCATACATGATTCCGGCGGGCGTGGGCCTGGCTGTGGGCCTGGCCATTCTGGAGCTTGCATGGCACCAAGTGGTGAAACGCCAGGTCAAGCGGCAGGTTCCACTTCTTGCCGGGAAGGAGACAACCCTCACAATCTCTGATGGTGGCCTGGTGCTTGAAAACGATCGCGCCTCCGTCTACTATGCCTGGCACCTGCTGTCCAAACCGCATTGGGACCGCAAGCTCGGCTTCCTGAATATCGTCGCCCCCACCGGGGGGCGCGGGATTCCCCTGCACGGCCTGGACGATGCCCGGCGGGAGGAGGTTTTCAGCGAGATTCAGGCGCGTGTGGGCAAGCAGGGCGGCACCATGCCGCCGCCCCTGGATGCCACGCACGCACACCCGCTGAAATTCACGTACGCCCAGCGCCGGGAGGCCTACGATATCCTGGCGACACGCATCAGCAGGCCCTGGCTGACCATACTTGGTCTCTTGGCCATGCCCGTGCTCTCCTGGTGGCTGTGCAAGGATCTTGGGTATTCCGTATGGAGCGGGGGCGGGATGGAGAGAGGCCAGCTCTTTCTGTTCATCTTCCTGGTGTACCTGGTCTACAGACTGGGCTCCACCCTGCTGCACCCCGGAGGGAAGCTCCTGCGCGCTCTTTCCACCGGGAAGGCGCTGCAGATGCGGCCCACCGCCTACCTCTTCGATGAAGAGCAACGCCTCGTGCTGGTGTTGGCGGGTGAGAACCACTGGGTCGCGGGGGGCTTCGAGGACATCGAGGCCGTGGCGCGCGGCAAGAGCTGCCGCTTGCTCGTCTCCCGAGGCGCGGACAGCGGCATCGCCCTGCCTCTGGATGCGGAGCTGCCGCCCGGCCTGCCCGCTGAAAAGCCCGCGCGCCGCCGCAGCCGCCTGGCCATTCCCGCCATCCTGCTCTCCATCCTGGCCTGCATTGGCGCGCTCGTCCTTGCCAATTTCGATTCCCGGGGCACCGCGGTTGACAGGGAATACCCATGCCCCGCCGAGGAAATGTACGACGAGGTGGCCGCCCCCATCCTCTACCCGGAATTCTGGCGCCCCGCCATCGGCAAGTGACTCGCCGGGGCGCGCCTAGGATTCCGGGGCGAGGAAGTTCATGACGAGCTTCACCATCGTCTCCTTTTCCTCCGGTTTGGACTCGGCAATCATCACCACCATGGCCACCAGGGTGTGGTCGGCTATCACCTTTTCACCGTTGCGGAACAGAAGCCCGTTCTTCTGGAGGAAGAGCAGGAACACTGCGGCGGCTATGCGCTTGTTCCCATCGGAAAAAGCGTGGTTCTTGGTGACGAGGTAAAGCAGGTTCGCCCCCTTTTCCTCCGTGGTGGGGTACACGTCCCTGCCGCCGAAGCTCTGGTAGATGGCGTTGATGCTGCCCTTGAACGAATCGTCCTTCTCGTTGCCGAACACCGCGCTCTGCGAGCCGTAGGACATGGAATCGATGAGTTCGCGGCATTCACGGTAGGTGAGGCGGTAGGTCTCGCCCGCCGCAGCGGGCTTGCCCAGTCTCTGGTGGTCGTAGTCGTCCAGAAGGCGGAGGGATTCCGCATACTGCTGCACCACATCCAGCACCTGCCCGGTATCCAGCTGGTGCTCCACGCGCTTCATGACCTTCAGCACGCACGACAAATCATCCAAGCGGTGGCGGTTGGCGGCGTAGCCTTGCAGCAGGTAGTTGCGGAGCACACCGTTTGCCCAGCGCCGGAACTGCACGCCGCGCGCGGATTTCACGCGGTAGCCCACGGAAATGATCATGTCCATGTTGTAGTAGGCCACCTGTCGCACGACCTGCCTTTCACCTTCCTGTTGAACTGTCGCAAAATTTGCGACAGTTGAATCTTCCAGCTCTTCCTTCAATGCGTTGGAGATGTGCTTGCCGATGGTTTTGACATCGCGGTCGAACAACTCCGCCATCTGCTGGCGGTTCAGCCACACGGTGTCCTGGCGGGCATCCACCAGCACGGGAAGCACCAACTCTCCGTCATGGAAAGTCAGCTGGGTGGTAATCTGGGTGTTGGGGTTCATGAGCAGCATGATACCACTGGATGACGCCATTGTCACGCGGGGAATCCGGAGTGTGCACCATGCTCCGCGTGCTTCTCAAAGAATACGCATTTTCCGTATGTTTTCCACCAGGCAGCTGTATGTCTGGTTGTCCTCGGCGTGGGTGAGGCAAAGATAGTTCTTTTGGAGAGAGATCACCACGCGCTCGTTCTGGTTGACATGGCGGTAAACCTTGATGGTGGAGCGCTTTCCTCCCCTCTTAACCACGCTTTGCACGCTGCTGAGCTTATAGATTTTCATGGTGGTAGTGTAATGAAGCCTCAAGGCTGGGGCTGATGCCCTGTTTCATCATGCTGCACTTGACAACCTCAAGCACGATATCCATCACCTGCTCTTCCGGCACGCCTTTCACCGTGCAGTTTTCCGGGAAAATCCCCCATTGGTCCTCCACCCAGATATGGTACGTTTTCCTGTGCTTCCGCCTGCCGCACAAGGACGATTGCGTCAGCCGGAAGCCGTCCCGCACATAAACGATCGGCCGATATTCGTCCCCCGTTTTCCACAGCTCTATCTTCAGCCAATAATCCGGCTGAACCTCGGGAAACGGCAGTACGAGGTACTCTGTAACGTATTTCATCGTTCTCTATACCCATATAAGCACGAAATCTCACCCATGCACAACTTTTTTTGAAAAAAATGCGAAAATCCGCAAAACGGGGTGACGTTTTTTTGGCTTTTCCGCGGGGGGAGGCGGGGATAGAATGGGGGACATGAAGCGCAAGGGGGACAAGGCCATCCATATTCGCGGGGCGCGCGAGCACAAC
This sequence comes from uncultured Verrucomicrobiales bacterium, assembly GCA_937905985.1. Taxonomy (GTDB): domain Bacteria; phylum Verrucomicrobiota; class Verrucomicrobiia; order Verrucomicrobiales; family Akkermansiaceae; genus Akkermansia. The sequence goes on from CALCWC010000095.1 coordinate 21,469, forward strand.
CTGCAGGGGGTGGATGTGGATATCCCGCTGGGCGGCATCACGGTGGTGACCGGGCCGAGCGGCAGCGGCAAGACCTCACTGGCCATGAGCACGCTGTATGCGGAGGGTCAGAGGCGCTATGTGGAAACGTTTTCGCCGTACGTGCGGCAGTTTATGGACCGCATGGACCGCCCGCTGGTGGACGCCGTGGAGAACGTGCCGCCCGCCATTGCGCTGGGCCAGCGCAACTCCGTCAAAAACTCCCGCTCCACCGTGGGGACCATGACCGGGATGAACGAGTACCTGAAACTCATCTTCTCCCGCATCGCCGTGGGGCGCGATGCCGAGGGCCGCGTGGTGAAACCCGCCACCCCGCAGGGCGTGGCGGACGAACTGCTGGCCGCCCACGCGGGCGAGGACGCGGTGGTGGCGTTCGCGGTGCAGCCGGTGGGCACGCATGCGGAGATGTGCCGCGCGCTTGAGGCGCAAGGCTACCTGCGCGCGCTCTGCGGCGGCGAGGTGGTGCGCCTGTCGGAATCGGATGAAACCGCGCTTGGCAAAGAAACCTGGCTGGTGGTTCAGGACCGCATCCGCCTGGTGGCGGAATCGCGCGTGCGCCTGATGGAGGCGCTGGAAACGGCCATGCACCTGGGGCAGGATGCGGCGTTCGTATCCCTGCGCGGCAAGGACGGCGCGTGGCAGGAACCGCGCGAGTACCGCTGCGACTGGTACCCGCTGCCGGAGCCGCGCCCCGGCCTGTTCAGCGGCAACTCCCCGCTGGGCGCGTGCCCCGCGTGCAAGGGCTACGGCCGCGCCATCGCGTACGACTACGACAAGGGCATCGTCCCGGAGCTGAGCATCAAAGACGGTGCGCTGAAGATGATATCGTCCGCCACGCTCTCCGCCTGCTACCGCGATTTCGTGCGCGTCAACAAGAAAGAGAAGGCCGTGCGCATGGATGTGCCGTGGAACAAGCTCATGCAGAAGGAGCGTGATTTCGTGCTGTACGGCAACTGCGGGGACCTGGACCCGTGGGAGGCTTACGATGCCGGGCGCTGGTACGGCTACAAGGGGATATTCGACGACATGGAGAAGCACGCGCACAAGATGACCGTGCGCATCTTCCTGGCCTACTACCGCGTGTACCGCGTGTGCCCGGAATGCCACGGCGGGCGCCTGCGCCCGGAGGCCCTGGCCTTCACCATCGGCGGCCTGAGCGTGCCGCAGGTGCAGGCGCTTCCCATGGAGGAGCTGCTGCCCTGGCTGGACGAGCATGTGCTGCCCGCCGCCGAGCAGGACCGCTCGCTCTCGCAGGCCGCGCGCGAGCTGCGCAGCCGCGTGGCGTACCTGTGCGACGTCGGCCTGGGCTACATTGCATCCAACCGCCTGACACGCTCGCTGAGCGGCGGCGAAATCGAGCGCGTGAGCCTCACCGCGTGCCTGGGCGCCGCGCTCACCGAAACGCTTTTCGTGCTGGACGAGCCAACCGTGGGGCTGCACCTGCGCGACACCGCGCGACTCATCGCCGCCATGCGCCGGCTCTCCCACCGCGGCAACACGCTGGTGGTGGTGGAGCATGAGGAGGCCGTGATGCGCGCGGCAGACCACCTGGTGGACATGGGGCCCTCCAGCGGCAGCGGCGGCGGCAGGCTGATGTACTCCGGTTCGCCGCAGGGCATCCTGAAGCATGGCGAGTCGCTCACCGGGCTGTACCTGAGCGGCAAGCGAGAGGTGCCCATCCCCGCGCGCCGTCGCAAGGGCAAGGGCCGCATCCGCATCAGCGGCGCCAACTGCCACAACCTGAAAAACTTTTCCGTGGACATCCCGCTGGGCGTGTACAACTGCCTCACCGGCGTGTCCGGCAGCGGCAAGAGCTCCCTCGCGTGCCAGGTGCTGTACGGCTCCGTGCATCCCGAATCCCTCGACGACGAGGAGGAGGTGAAATCCATCAGCGGGCTGGACAAGGTGCGCGAGGTGGTGCTGGTGGACCAGAGCCCCATCATGCGCACGCCGCGCTCCACTCCCGCCGTGTACATCGGCATCTTCAACGACATGCGCACCCTGCTCTGCGACGAGCCCGCCGCCAAGGCGCGCGGCTTGAAGCCCGGCTACTTCTCGTTCAACTGCGAGGGCGGGCGCTGCCCGCGCTGCTCCGGCCTGGGCGTGGAGAAGGTGGAGATGCAGTTCCTGTCCGACATCTTCGTGCCTTGCGCGCTGTGCCACGGCACGCGCTACACCCCGGAGGCCCTCTCCATCACCCACCACGGTCTCAGCATTGCAGACATGCTGGCCTTGGATGTGCACAGCGCGCTGCGGTTCTTCACAGAGCACGGCAGCGCGCGCGCCCGCCGCATCGCGCAGCGCCTCCTGCTGCTGGAAGACGTGGGGCTGGGGCACCTCACGCTCGGCCAGCCGCTCAACACGCTTTCCGGCGGCGAGAACCAGCGTCTCAAGCTCGCGCAGATTCTCACAGAGACCGAAGGGGCATCCGCCGAGGCGCGCGGTGGCCGCCTGCTCATTCTGGACGAGCCCGGCACAGGGCTGCACTTCCGCGACATCGAGGTGCTGCTGCGCGTGTTCAAGAACCTGGTGGACCAGGGCAACACCCTGCTCGTCATCGAGCACAACATGGAGCTCGTCAAGTGCGCCGACCACGTCATCGACCTCGGCCCGGAGGGCGGCACGGGCGGCGGCCACATCGTGGCCCAGGGCACGCCGGAGGAAGTGGCCGCCTGCCCGCACGGCTACACCGCGCGATACCTCGCCGCAGCCCTGCACCATGATGTGGACGAGCTGCCCAGCGCCGCCGCGGAGGATTTCGACCCCGGCGTGCCGGAGGGCGTCATCGCCCTGCGCGGCGCGCGACACCACCAGCTCAAGAACATTGATGTGGACATCCCGCGCGACGAGATGACCGTGGTCACCGGCCTCTCCGGCAGCGGCAAGAGCACCCTCGCGTTCGACATCGTCTTTGCGGAGGGACAGAAACGCTTCATGGACGTGATGAGCCCGTACGCGCGCCAGTTCACCGAGCAGATGGAGGTGCCGGACATCGACCGCATCACGGGCATCCCGCCCACCGTCGCCATCGAGCAGAACAGGTCGCGCGGCGGCTGCAAGTCCACCGTGGGCACGGTGACGGAAATCTGGCAGCACCTGCGCCTGCTGTACGCCAAGCTGGGCCAGGCGCACTGCCCCAAATGCGGCGTGCCGGTGGGGCGGCGCTCCGCCGCGGAAATCGAGTACCTGGTGGAGCAGGAGATAGCGGCGCGCCCCGCCAGCCTGCTGATTGCCGCGCCCGTGGTGCGCAACCGCAAGGGCCACTACGCGGACCTGGCGCGCTGGGCCGCCAAGAAGAAATACCCCTACCTGCGGGCGGATGGCCGCCTAGTGACGCCGGATGCGTTCACGCCGCTGGACCGCTACTCCAACCACGATGTGGATATCGTGCTCGGTGAAATCTGCGTGAAGGGCAGCCGCATCACATTGAACGGCAACGCATGCGACCACGCCGCGCTCACGGATACCGTGAACCGTGCGCTGGAGCTGGGCGACGGCTTCATCCGCCTCATCAAGGGCAAGAAGGACCAGCTCATCGGCACGCGCCTCACCTGTCCGCAATGCGGCGAAAGCTACGCGGACCCCGAGCCGTCCACGTTCTCGTTCAACTCGCCGCGCGGGTGGTGTCCGCACTGCATGGGCCACGGCCGCGTGGGCGCCGCACGCTTCAAGGACAAGGAGGACGACCGCCAGAGCATGCTGGAGGCCGAGCTCAACTACGACCGCGATGTGGAGCGCGCCGCCGCCAAGAGCGAGGAGGGCGACACCTGCCCGGTCTGCCGCGGCATGCGTCTCAACCCCTTCGCCCTCGGCGTCACGCTCTCCGGGTTCAACATCGCGCAAATCGGTGACATGTCGGCGGAGCGTGCGCTGCGCCACATCGGCGAATGGAAGTTCAAGGGACGCGATGCGGAAATCGCGCGCAACGTGGTGGCGGAGATTGTGCCGCGCCTGAAATTCCTGCAGCGCGTGGGGCTGGGCTACCTGTCGCTCATGCGGCCGGCCACCACGCTGAGCGGCGGCGAGACCCAGCGCATCCGCCTCGCCGCACAGCTCGGCTCGGAGCTTCGCGGCGTGCTCTACGTGCTGGACGAGCCGACCATCGGCCTCCACCCGCAGGACAACTCGCGCCTGCTGGACACGCTTGCCGACCTGAAGCGCCGCGGCAACACCCTGCTGGTGGTGGAGCACGACGAGGACACCATGCGCGCCGCCGACCACTTGATCGACCTGGGCCCCGGCGCGGGCATCCACGGCGGCGAGGTGGTGGCGCAGGGCACCTTCGCCCAGGTGGCGCGCAACAAGAAATCCGTGACGGGACAGGCCCTGCACGACCACCAGCCGCACCCGTTCTGCGGCAAGTGGCTGCCCGTGAAAGATGCGGAGTGGCTGGAGGTGGACGACTGCACGCTGCACAACCTACGCGGCGTGAACCTGCGCATCCCGCGTGCGCGCCTCACCGTGGTCACCGGTCCCAGCGGCGCCGGCAAGACCTCGCTCGTCTCGGAAACGCTGGCACCCGCCGTGCGTGTGGCGCTCGGCGAGAAGATACCGCGCGCCGACCGCGCCTGGGGCGACACCCGCGGGCTCAAGTCCGTGCGCGCCATCTACGGCGTGGACCAATCGCCCATCGGCAAGACCCCGCGCTCCACGCCCGCCACCTACATCGGCATCTTCAACGAAATCCGCACCCTCTTCGCCCAAAGCGCGGACGCCCGCCGCATGGGATTCGACGCGGGGCGCTTCTCGTTCAACACCTCCGCGGGACACTGCCCCGACTGCAAGGGCATGGGCTACATCCGCCAGGAAATGGACTTCCTGCCGCCGTGCATCGTGCCGTGCGAGACTTGCCGCGGCAGCCGCTACAACTCACGCACGCTCCAGGTGCGCTACAAGGGCAAGACCATTGCCGAGGTGCTGGACATGAACATGGAGGAGGCCGCGGAGTTTTTCGAGGGCCAGCCGCGCCTGGCGGACCCGCTGAAGCTGCTGTGCGAGACCGGGCTGGGCTACCTCACGCTCGGCCAGGCCAGCAACACGCTCTCCGGCGGAGAGGCCCAGCGCATCAAGCTGGTGGCCGAGCTTATCAAGGGACGCCGCGCCGTCATTTCCGCCATCCGCCGCGGCAAGTCCCTCCCGCAGGATCTCTATGTGATTGAGGAGCCCACCATCGGCCTCCATCCGCACGATGTCCGCCGCTTGGTGCAAGTCCTCCGCAAGCTCGTGGAGATGGGCAACACCGTGGTGGTCATTGAGCACAACCTGGAGCTCATCTGCGAGGCCGACTACGTCATCGACCTAGGCCCCGGCGCCGGCGAGAACGGCGGCACCATCATGGCGCAGGGAACGGTGAAGCAGCTCGCCAAATCCAAAACCGCCCCCACCGCGCCCTTCATCCGCCAAGAGCTGCAGCGCGGAAACCCGGTTGAATAGAGGTAGCGTCAGAGGTACTTGGCCATCATCACTTCCGGCGGCGGCGGGCGGCAAGAGCCGCCAGCGCCAGCAGGCTGAGCGTGCTTGTGGCGGGTTCCGGAACCTGCATCAGGTAGACGGTGCCCACGTTGTCACCCTGACCGCCGAGGTTCTCACCGGTGTAGAACACAAAGTATTTCTTCTCGCCGAAAGTGAACAGGTCGTTGTCAAACACCTCGGAGGCATCCACCCAATCGCGCATGACCCTGATTTCGCTGTAGGAGGTATCACCGATGCTGAAGCTGTCCACCCCGCTGAACAGGTCGTACGCCTGCATGAATTCCAAGCCCTCCACCGCTTCCATATCGTCATCGGAGAGGGTCACGCTGCCCGGGCTCAAGGTTACGGCGCTGCCCATCTGCAGGCCGCCGCCCCGCCCGGCGGCAGAGACATCCAGCGTGGAGCCTTCCTCCATCACCAGGTCGGCGTTCAGCCTGGCACCTGCGGCGGCGGTGAGGGTGTACCCATAACTGATGGTGAGCGTGCCCTCGCTGGCCTCTTCCACCTTTTCACCGGTGTACACGCCAATGGTGGCACCGTTGCCGATGGTGACATCCGCCACGCTCAAGCTGGCGGCTTCTGATATACCCATGATGGTGAGCGCCCCTTTTTCCACATTCAGCTCGCCTTTAATCTCAACCTCGGAGCCGTGGGTTACACTTATGCGCGAGCTGCCTTCACCCTTGACATCCACGCTGCCACGGATGAGCACACTGGCGCCTGAGGATACGTTGAGGGCGCTTCCGATGAAGGAGTTGAAGGAGATGTCTTCATTGGAGCTTTGGAGATAGACCGCATTCGTGCTGCTGATGTCTTTTGCCGTAATGCCGGCTCCCAGCAGGTGGACGCTGTAGTCATCTCCTGCGGTGCCGTCCTCTTTCCACATGCCTGCCCCTGTGGATAAGATGCTGCCTTTGACGAACAGGTCTCCCGCCGCAGATGCCTTGAGGGGGCCTCCGGTGAAGGTGTTGAAGGTGATATCCCCATCGGTGGCCCGGAGATAGGCCGCGTTTGCGCTGCCGATGTCTTTGGCTGCAATGCTCGCACCCACCAGGCGGATGGTATAGTTGCCGCCTGCGGTGCCGTCCTCTTTCCACATGCCTTCTCCGGTGGATACGATGCTGCCCCCTATGGTCACATCTCCGCCCGCGGATACGTTAAGGGAACCCCCGGTGAAAGAGCGGGTGGGATAATCGGTGAATGTGCCGATGTCCACATAGCCGGTGCTTGCAATGTTGGCATCGTTACCGATGGCAGCCAGTCCGCCGCCGATGGTGACTTTCGAGCCCGCCAGCCGCACATGCTCGCCCGCGATGAGGTCCCCGCCGACGATAATCTCCGGCTGCCCGGCATTGAATCCGCCCACTTCCACGTGCCCGCTTGTGTCGATACCCATGATGGTTACGTTCTCGCTTGCCCGGAAATTGGCATTCCCGCCGCTCAGGGAGGTGAGGTAGATGGCTTGTGCATCAATGGTGGCATCGCCTTCCACAATGCCAGCATTGACGCCGCCGGTGGGGGCGGTGGCATTGAGGGCGCCCACCACCTTGCAGAGGATATCCACATCCCATTCCTCACCCTTGCACCCGGTATAGGTGATGTCCCAATGGCCGTTGAGGGTGTGTGTTCCTTCCGCGTACGCGGGTTTTTCACCAAGGGTGATCTTTCCGGCGGAGGACAGCGCGAACGGTGTATCGGTTCCGAATTTGTTGGTGCCCGGCTCTGCATCCGAGTAGTAGTATAAACTATTGCCTGTGTAATATTTGGCAGGATCGTCGGTGTGGGGCAGCGCCGCGAAATAGATGCCGGCCGGTGCGGTGATCTCAACTGTGCTGCCTTGGGCTTCAACAAGGAGCCCCTCGATGGCAACGTAGCCGGACGCAACATGAATGAGGAAGGAGCATGGATCGGGCTGGTCGGCCACCACGGCGTTGCGGATGGTGGTATACTGGAGGTAATCGCCCTCAACGACAAGCTCATAGGACTCGGCGTTCACCGTTTGGAACACATATTCCGGTTGAAGGCAGTTCGTGTTCGTATGCAAATTATAGAGTAGAAACACCTGGGCGTCATGTTCACCGTATGGAACGGGGGTTCCATAGTAATCCGACTCGACCCTCACCACCTCTTTCCTGTGTTGACCATCGGTACTTGTGAACATTACTCCTCCAAAAGAATAAGCCAGCCCCCGGGTGGTAGTACTATGGGGTGGCGAGATGTAATGGGAGGCGATGAGCTGCGCGCCCGGCGTGATGTCGCTCAATACCAGGCTCTTGCCATCGGCAGTCACCGATAGGATGCCGGTGGCAACGGTTTCATTCTTGGCGTTCCGGATGGAATAAAGCGAGGCCGCGTCTGAGAAGCGCGGGTCTTGCTCGGCCAGGTGGGCAATGTAGGAGGTTGAGGCGGGTGTCATCTCGATGCCGTTTTCATCATAGATGAGCGTAATGGTTTTGCCTTTGAAAGCCCCCCAGTCCGTCACCGTTTCTCCCATGAGGTGAAGCGGCTCCATCAACAGTTCATCGAGGTTGAGTTCGTTTGTGAGGGAAATCATCGGCACCGGCTCTTCGGCCTGGGAGCCCACTATGTGGAAGGTGAGCTTCTGCATGTCGCTCATGTACTTGGCGGAAATCCCGGTGCCGTAGATGTCGATGGAATTGTCGAACACCCGCCACGGTTGCTGTTCACTGATAGACGAATATCCCCCGTGTACACCGGAGTTGATTACAATGGGCGCCGTGTTGGAGTATTCGTCCCCGTTGATTTTCCCGGTGAAGCCGCTGCCCACCAGATGCACGGCGTTGTTCGAGGTAACGTAGCTCTCCGGCACTCTGCTTTCATCGCGTGCCATAATCCAGCAATATCCGCCGTACACGCCGTCATAATACTCGGGGTCTATCCCTCGTTCAGCGTAGCGTTGGAGCCAATAATCGGATTGCGCTCCGATATTTCCACCGGTGACAATGACAATATTGTTGGAGACTATTTCGCAACCCCAGCCGCCTTCCAGCTCAGCCACATTTCCTCCGGACATATAGACGATGTTGCCGAATGCATTCTTGTCACTCTGCCCCCCCGTTAGGGTCATCACGTTGCCGCCGCTTATTTCGGCCGTGCAGTTGGTGCAGTTATTAGGAGAAAAGCCGCCGCCAACCAAGGACAGGTAGTCATATCCCCCGCTTTCCTCTGCATAGACCGTTGCTTCGCCTCCTTGGCAGGTATACTTATCTTCAAGTCCAAAATATTCGTCGGGCAAGTTCGATCGATCTGACGAGCTTCCGGTAACGTTGGTGTTGGCTCCGGCCACACCGCAGCCCAAGAGGGCGGCGGCCAGCAAGCTGAGAAAGTGCGTTCTCTTCATAATGTTGCTGTATTGATGGCGGGTTGGTTACTTGTTGGTGATGAGGTTGGCATACTGCTCGCGGGAGACGGTGTTGCCGTCCTTGTCTGTAAAGTGGAGCGGCGGAACGGTGGGGGAATCGTCCCTCCCGTTCGCATTGTCGCGCATCTTTCGGGCATCGTCCGTGCTCTTGTCGGCATAGGTGTCGCTCGTTTCAAAGAGCCAAACCAGGCTTTCGCGCAAATCCGCCTCCAGGGAACTGATGACAACATCCCACACAGCCGCGTAGTTGTCTTTCCATACATCCATGAAGGAATAGTCGGAAAGCAGGCGGACATCCGAGCTGCGGGTGATGTCGCCCGAGCCGTAGAATTCAAGGGCAGCGGCGCTGATAAGGCCATCCAGCAGCAATTCATCGGCTATGGCCCTGATTTTAATTCTGGCGGAGCTGCCTGCGGCTTCCACATCATGCACGGTGATACTGTCGCTGCCGGGCATGGTCTCCAAGGCCGCGGCAAAGGATTTTCTAGAAGTGCCGCTCAGGTCATTGGTGTTGGCCTGCAGGAAAACCCCTGCGTTGGAACTGTCTGCGGTGATGTTCGGGCAAACGACACCCAGCCCCGTGATGCCGTTCCGGCCGTTGAGAAGCAGCTCGTCCCCTCCCGTTGCAGCTGCCAGGAAAATGGAATTGCCCACCAGGTTGGCGAACGTGTCGAACGCGACCGCGCCCGCAATGATGTTGCCGATGGCGCTGATGTCTGCAGTGCCATTGACGACGACACCGTTGAGCGTGACATTTCCTGTACCGTCGATGGCCAGGGCGTCACAGATATTGCAGAGCGCGGCGGGGTCGTAGAAGGAGAGAGCCAGGTTGCCGGTGCTGTTGATTTGGATGGTTTTGTCTTCTGCACTGTCGATACCCGCGAGGCGGAGGTCGGCATCGCCGCCCACGCTGATGTCCGGGGCGGAATTGAGGGTCAGCAGCTCCGGTGCCAATACGGTGTAGGAGCTTTCGCCGCTGAATTCCAGGGTGCCGTTGAAGTATCCGGCTTCCGTGAACTCCAGGACGTTTTGGCCCGAACCGGCATCGATTTGGTGGAACGCGGCGGATTCAGTCCTGGTGAGACCAACCAGCACGAGCCTGCCGCAGTAGTCGATTTCCACATTGCCGCTGCCGGGGAGGGCGTTCGTGTCGTTTTCCACCACGAACCAGAATGGATAGGCTGTGTTGAGCGCGCTGTACTTGAGGTCGCTGGAGCTGCCGCCGTGCCAGTGCAAACCGCCTGTTTCCCGGGTGGCACCAGAGGTCTGGAAGCCCAGCCCGGTGTTGAGGTTGCCGTACCAGTCGATGCGACGTCCGATGATATTGGCTTTCTTTTTGTCCGTGCCTACGGGTAGCAGCCTGCCTTCCCGAGTGTCCACGGATACATGTTTGCCATAGAGGGAGTCGACCTTGACGTCACCGTTTGCCTTGAGGTAGATATCACCGGCGGAGCCGATGGTGTAGGTGGAGCTGCCCTTGATGCCGAAGTAGTTGTCTGCGGAGCCGATTCCTGCCGAGGCAAAGAGGGTGATGGTCCCACCGTCACTCTCCAGGGTACCGGTGATGCTGCCCTGGGTGGAGAGATACAGGTTCTGGGCCGTGATGTTGCCCTTGCCGAGGTCGAATCCCCCCTGGCAGGCCAGGCGGACGGTGTTGCCCGATGCGTTGATCACAGGCGCTTCCACACCGATGTAGGTGGAGACCAGGACGCGGGTCACCCCACCGGGATATTTTTCGATATCCTGAGGCGCGGCCTGCTGCAGGAAGAACATGTCCAGCTCGCTAAAACTACCCTTCGTAACATCGACGTAGTCCAGGGCGATGGTGTACTCGCCCGATGTTGCGTCCAGTATCCGGGAACCTGCCTTCGTCTTTCCCTGTTCGGCCAGGAAGGCGGTCGCCCAATCCGAGTAGATGTACTTCCCATCCTGGTCCTTCCCGATGGGGCTGATGGTAAAGTAGAACACATTGCTGCCGATGAAGCCCCCCTTCTTCGGATCCGGGGCGGTGTTGGTTGTGAGGGTGATGCCCGTGGCGGCACGGACGGTCGTCTCAATGAGATCGGCGCTTTGCTCGCCGAAGGTGGTTGCAACCTTCGCGTTCACCTGATTGAGAAGTGAGGAGGCCGTCAGATACCCGCTCGTGGCATTGGCGAGTGTCTGGAGCACTTCACTCCGTTTGGATTTATAGCTGCTGTGCGGGTTTTGCCCCTTGAATTGCGCGGTGATGGCTGCGCACATCTCATCACTATACACCGGGCCGATGTCATTGCCGGCGGCATCATACCTTCTCGGGCTGATGAACAGGCCTTTGTTGTCCCCGGACTGAACCTGGTTGATATACGTTGTGCCGGTTTTGTCCTTTTGCCAGTACATCCGGTAGAGGACTTCGTTGAACTGCCCGTACTTCACGGTTTCCCTGGTGCCGTGCAGGTTGCGGATGTCTGTTGTGAGACCCTCGATCAGTTTGTTGTAGTACGCATCCGCCAGAGACTCCAGCTTGCCGGGATTGTCTGCCAGGTATCTCAGGGCTTCCGTCTCTCCCGCGAATTCTGTTTTCCCGACAGCCTCCGTGCCGCTGAGCGAATAAACAAGCCCTCCCAGATGGACGGCCTTTCCGTTGTAGTAGAGGTCGTGGAAGGTTGTCCTCAGCTCTTTGCGGGCGTCCGCCTCGTCCGGCAGGACAAAGGTGGTGCCATCCGCCGCGCGGTGGGTGTAGTTGCCGTCCTTGTCCTTTTCATAGTATAGCTGCTCATAGTGTAGGAGCTTGGCGTAGTACTCGTCCGCAAGGTTGTTCATAGTCGCCTCTGCCTGGCTCTTGAGGCTCAGGGACGTGGAGCCGGGTTCGGCGGTAAATCCGCTCATATTGACACTTCTGGCGGAGGTGATGCCCTTTTCCGCATGCAGGTTCACCCCGGCCCGGCGGCTTTCCACATAGTACAGCGTGAGCTCGCCTTCCGAGGATATGCAGATATCTTGTTCCGCCTCTGCGGTCAGGATGCCCGGCCCGGTCTTGGCTCCCGCCCCGTAATTTGCGGTGATGGAGCCGGTTTGGGAGAGGAGTGTGGTGCGGCCGGCGTAACCGTTGGTGACGGTAATGGATCCGGTGGCTGAAACGGTGGCCACCCCGCCTGCCTGGTATGTGAGACCGTCGACTGTTGCGAAGGATTGCAGGTTCAGGTTCATGCCCGCATTCAGGTTCGCCCTGGCCGTATCCTTGTAAGTGGTCAGGAAGATGTACTGCCCGGCCGTTGCGTTTACCTCCCTGCGGGCGTTGAAGGTGAAGGCTTGCTGCCTCGTGCCGATACTGCCCTGCCTGGCCGTTATGTCGAGCTTGCCGGCTTCCACCAGGGCCGTAGAAAGCGCCGTGATGGAGTTCCCGGCGTTCACCGTGCAGATATCCGCCGAGACTTTCCCCATGAAGTTCAAATCCCCGCTCGTGACGGTGAAACGGGAATAATCGCCCGTGCTGCCGCCAAAATCGATTTTTATCTTGTTGTTGGCGCGGATCAGGAGTTCGTTGGTGGTGGTGACATCGTACTTCATATTCTCGTACATGTCACGGTGGAAGGCGTCTTTCTTGACGTATGTGAATGACCTGTCCGTCGGGGTCCTCTGCGTGGATGTAGCCTTGGCGAACGTTTGGCCGTCGGCAGGCATGGAACCGGGCCGGGCGACATAATCATAGGTGAGGTCACGGGTTGTTACCACCTTTGCCGTGTTGACGCTGATACGGTCGATGATGGTTTTCCTGCCACTTTTTTTGTCTCCTACATAACCGGCAATCTTACCGTCAAAGTCACCCCGGTGCGCCGTATCCTTATCACTCCCCTCGCTGCCGGAAAATGTCAGTCGCCCGGATTCGGTAAGCTGCGTTTTGGTTTCCTTGGTCAAGCGGAGGCAATAGTCGGCAGGCTCGTATTGGCTCAGCACGCTGTCTTCCATGTAGGTGGTCGTTTTCCCTGTGGCCGTGTTCCTAAGCGTGATGCCATTGCAGCTCATCGATGACAGGTCGACGTTTCCGATGTTGAGGAGATATTGGGACCGGTTGTTGATTTCCACCTGGCTCTTGCTGCCCATGACGTGGAGTCCGCCTCTGCCCGTGGGGTCGGTGTTGACGATGATTCCGGTGATATCAATACCCGAATCCCTGGCGACAATGTCGTTGAGGGTGATCTGGTTGGTTGAGCAATCGTACACGAGGGTAACCCCCGAGTATCCCGCCAGCTTGAAGATACTCTTGGTTTTATCCCTTTGGTACAAGGCGCGCGCATTGTCCAGGGTGATGGAATTGCCCTTTGCGTCCAGCACCTGGAAAACCTCTGGAATAACGATGCTGGCGCCGCTCCGGGGGCCGCTGTATATCTCACCGTTGATATCGACAATCTTGGCCGTGATGGACACCGTTCCCATGACTTCAAGGGATGAGGGGGAACTCTTCACACCATTCCTGACATCATTGAGCGAGTAATTCTTCGTGTAGGTTGCATCATCAAACCAGCTCTCCGTGGAGGAGCCTGTTTTGTTTCCGCCATCGCCGCTGTTGGCAACCACCGTCTTTGCATGGTCCACAAGCTTTCCCTGAGCTTCAGATTCCCACCCGTTGAACAGGCCGGTGTACATGTCGAGCGGCCCTTGGAGCGAGTAGTCCTTGTAGGGGTTGTCGAAGCGGAAGTTCCCGCCGGCCTGCATGGTGGTGGTACCGCAGCGAACCTCGCCGCTGATGATGAGGTCATAGAGGCTGGAGGCATGCAGCAGGCTGTACGGGAACTCGTACCTGCCGCTGAGGGTGAGGTCGCCCGTGGCGTCGCTGCGGATGGCGACACCCTCGTTAAGATAGAGGTCCGGCCCGGCGCAGGGGGAAACGGCGTTGTCCACGGCCTGCCGGTTGAAGAAGAGTCCGGTTTCATGCCCGCGGAGAGTGGCGCCCTGCGTTTCGACATCGGCGTTCAAACCGAGGGGGAAGTAGATATCCAGGCCGTGCTCTGCCGGGCTGTAGAGCTTGCCGTTGAAGACGCTCCGGGCAGCCTTGCTCTCAATACGGAAGGCCATGCCGGGAACCGTGAGCGGTTTGAGGGACAGGAGCCCCTTGCTTCCGCTGCTCCCCGCCGTGTATGTGAAGAGCTCCTGCAGCGCCTCGGCAGATGCGGTCCAGACTCCGCCGTGCTCGCTGCTGTCGCCGAAAATCCTTTGGGCGGAGGTGAACTCCATGACCGGGGCGGCACCCGTGGAGAAGCTCACCTTGACAGCAGACCCGAGACCCGCGTAGAGCCTGGCGCCAGCCCCCAGGGTGATGGAGGAGGTGACGCCGGCGGCTGTGTCGGAGGCCGCATTCCGGTAGTCCTCGCTTTCCTTCGTCTGCTTGAAGGGTTTCTTGACGGTGTTGGCGGAGCTGTCGTTGTAGATGGCCAGCTCGCCGCCCGCGCGCACTTCCTTGTTGATGGTGATGTTTTCACTGCGGTTGTTGTGGATGACGGCATCCTTCTTGCCCCAGGAATAGATGGTGGTGTTGGTGTCGTCGTCGCCGGCAATGACGGTGGTGCCGTCCACCAGGTTGTACCTGCCCCCGGCGCTGCCGGACTGGATAGTGACGTTGCCGATGGACTCCACGTTGCCGTTGATGTTCACCGTGTCGTTCGTGTCGATGGTGTTCTTGACATCGGAGTTGAACGTGGGAACAATGGCGCCGCTGGACACGCTGTTGTTCATGACGTGAATGGCGTGGGAATAGGCGGTGAGCTCGGTGTCCCCCCAGGTGTCGACGCTGCCGTTGAGGTTGAGCGTGGCGTTGGCGGTGGTGGCATCCCAGGTGGTCAGCACGCAGTTGGCGTTCAGGATGCCGCCGGCAAAGAGGTTGATCAGCGTCCGGCTGTCCACGTTGTTGGTGGCGGAGATGAGGGCCTTGTAATCATCCTTGTTCAGGTAGTGCGCCGCATCCGCGCGGCGCCGTATCTTGGAGCCGCTGCCCAGCGTCACCGTGGCGTTGAGGGTTTGCTTGGCATCCACCGTGCCCTTGGATGTGCCGGAGACGAGCCCCACATCCCCGCCGAATATGATGGATTTGCTGCCGCTGTCCAAGCGGTCGAAGTAATGCTTGTTGTGGGCGGTGATGCTGATGTCGTCCGTCAGGACATCCAGGGCGTTGCCGTCCGTTCCCAGGGTGATGGCGGAGGTCTGCGTGACATCGGATTTCACCTTGCCGATGTTGACGTCGACCGTGATGCTGCCGCCGCCTATCAGTTGGGTGGCCTTGACAGAGACGTCCGTCAGCGCCTTGGCGTTGAACTTCGCCACGTCAATCACGCCGCCCGCCAGCGTGATGGTGGCGGTGGAGCTGTCCTTCACATCAATGGCGTTCTTGCTGTAGGGGTTCAACGCCAGGGAAACGGTCACCTTCTTGCCGTGGCAGAGGTATTCCTCCGTGTTGAAGGCCTCCAGGGTGAGGACCCTGCCGGCGGCATCGAAGCCCGTGCCGATGGTGACATCTGCGGTGAACGCACCGTGGTTGCACGAGGTGAGCTCATCCATGATGTTGAGGGCGTTCGCCGTGATGTTGTAGCCGGACATGTCGCCCGTGTGCTTGTTGTCGGCGCGCACGGTCATGGTTCCGTTTTGGGCGCGGAGCTTGACGTTGTTGCCGAGCTTCGTCTTGTTGGCGACTGTTTCTGTGAAGTCGTTTTTCGCGCCGGAAGCGCTGATGCCGATGGCGTTCACGCCCAGGAAAGCGAGTTTGGCATGGGTGTCGACATGGGAGGCGATGGTGAGGTCACCCGTTGTCGCGGTGATGGTGCTGCCGTCCCCCACGGTCAGGGTGGCGTTGACGGTGTCCGTGATGGTCAGGAACGGGAAGGAAAGCGACAAACCTGTGGCGGCGATGTGGTCCTCCACGATACCGATTTCACGGATGATGTTTTGAAGGATGCCGACGGAGCCGCCCGTGATGGTGGCGTTGTTTCCAATCGCGAGCACCGGGGTGGTGCTCATGATGATTTCGCTGGAATTGAGACCGGCATTGATGGCGGCGAGCGTGATGTCGTAGGTGGAGGCATCAAGCTTGCTCTTGGAATTGGTGCCGATGGTGACGGCATTCCGGGCCTCGATGCTGACGCCGTTGCCGACGGTGAGAGTGTTGCTCTCCGTCTGCCTGAAGGTGGGAAGGAGGAAGGCAATCTTGCCGATAGCCGCACCCACGTTGACATGGTGGAACGTTTCCGAGATGTCGGAATCCGTGCCGATGCTGACGGAACCCCCGGTCGATTTCAGCTTGGTGATGCCATTCAGCGAGATTGCCGTGGAGGCGTTGTCCGTCCATTCGTAAACGGCGGCGGTACCGGCCACT
Source organism: uncultured Verrucomicrobiales bacterium (assembly GCA_937905985.1). GTDB lineage: Bacteria > Verrucomicrobiota > Verrucomicrobiia > Verrucomicrobiales > Akkermansiaceae > Akkermansia. The sequence goes on from CALCWC010000095.1 coordinate 37,701, forward strand.
CCGGCAATGGCCACTCCCACGGTGTGGAAGTTGTCCGTGTGTTTCTGCTTCGCGTCAATGGTGATGTCGCCTCCGGCGTTGAGGATGGTGTCGTTGACGGTGGCCTCCACGGCGGACTTGACGGTGGTGATGTTGACATGGGGGGCGATGGCCAGAAGGCCTCCCGTCACGGGAACCGTGGTGGGCGTGGTGGTAATGGTGTCTGTGGCTTTGATACTGGCGTTCCCGTCCACCTGGGCGGTCTTGCCGTGCAGGTCAACCTCGGCCAGGGTCTTCGGCTCCGCAATCGTGTCCATGGCGTTCGCCGCGCTGCTCATGGCTCCGGTAACATCCGCGCTGACCTCCAGCTTGGTGGCATCGTCCAGCTGGATGTTCGCGTCGCTGATGAGCTTGCGGACCGCCTCGATTTCCTTGTCGATTTCGGCCGTCGCCTTGCTCTTGTTCGTCTTCTCGTCCTCTGTCAGCGGCGTGGTGTCGTTTGAAACCTTCAGGGAGTTGACATCCAGGTTGATGGTCAAGCCCAGGGATGCGGCTACAGGCACGGTGGTGTACGTGGCCTCGCGGGAGGTGGTCGCCGTGACGTCCAGGTTGCCGCCCAGGGTGAGGGGCATGGCCCCGTTGATGCTGGCCTTGGAGCTGCCGGCCATGTTCATCACATTGGCGCAGAGGTTGGCGGACGCGGATGCATACGGGTTGACGGAAATGGCGAAGGTCCACAGGTGGGAGCGCATCCACTGGGTGTTGGTGGCCGCCACGGTCAAATCGCCGGCGGTGGTGATTCCCACGGTGCTGCCGTTGACAGTCTCCTTGTCCGAGGTGATGACGGCTTCCGCCGCGCCGCGGAGCACCGGGCGCACCACGTTCAGGTTCCCCGCGGCGTACAGGCCGCCCGCCACGTTCACCGTCACGGCGTCCGCATTCGCGGTTTCGTTCGCAAGCACGCTCATGGAGCCGGAACTCACGCTCGCGTTGTGTGCCTTTGCCTCCACATGGTCCGCGATATCAATGCAGCTGACATCCACGCCCACGCCGCCGCCCAAGGCCCCTATGGCAGCATTGGCAATGGTGAAGCGGGTGCCCTTGTCCTTGCCCACGTTGGAGGTGTTGTCCGCCTTGACGGTGAGGGCGCCGTTCATCTTCATGACGGCTTCCTCCAGGTCAGCAATGACATTGTGGGTGATGGAGGAGGCGAACGCGCCGCCGGAGACACCCACCAGGCCGGAACCGGCGCCGCCGATGACGAGGCCGGACAAGTTTGCCTCACCGGATGCGTGCAGGGTGAAATCATGGGCGCTTTCCACGCCGCCGCCGGTCATGGTGGCGGAGGTCATGGCATTGTCCTTCAACACGGCAATGCCCACTCCCACGCCCGCGCCCTTGCCAATCTGTATGGCCAGGGAGCCGAAGCCGAGGGTGAGGGTGCTCTGGCTCGTGGCTTCCGCCTTGATGTCGGCCTTCTTGTCGCTGTCCTTCTTGCGCTGGTTGAAGACGGTGTCCTTGATTGCCACCTGGGTGACAGAGGCATCGGACACCCAGGAGAAGCTGCCGGTGAAGGCCACGCCGGTCCCGCCGCCCGTGATGGCGGCATTCGCCCCCGCCAGGAGCCCGGTGGTGGTGCTGTTCGCCAGCAAGTCCGTGGTGCCGCTGTTGTTGATGAAGCTGTTGCTCACCAGCATCTGGGTCAGGTTGATGTCATCCTTTCCATTGCCTCCCACGTAGATGAAGGAAAGCGCTGCGCCGAATCCCGCCCCGGGCTTGCCGCCGCCCACGCGGATGCCCAGCGCGCCCACGCCGTCCGTAAACGTGCGGGAGCTATCGGAAAGGGCCTTGAACTTGCCGGCCTCGCCGGTGACGGTCAGCGTGCTGCCCTTGATGTCCGTGATGACATGGTTGTTGAAGTTCAGGTAGTTGAACATGCCGGTGACGGCTGCGCTGCCCTTGGTGCCGGATGCACCAACGGAGATGAAGGTGGAATCCAGCGTGGAGGAGGCCAGGATATCCACCGCAGTACCCACCGTGGCGTTCACGTTCTCTATCAGGGCCAGGGTGGTGGCCCCGGCAAAGCTGCCCCACGACAGCACCATGCCGATGCCCGCGGTGTCACCATACCCGCCGCCGAAGCTCCACACGCGCTCGCGGTGCTTGTCCGTGGCATGCAGCGTCAAGCTGCCCGCCTCGATGTCCAGCTTGCCATCCGCACCGGATTTCTGCTTGAGGGCGGCTTCCGTGGTGCTGCTCACCGGGGCAAAGGAGAACACGCCGCCCGCGCCGATGGTGACGCCCTCACCCTTGGCAACCGCGGCACCCACGCTGACGGCGGTGATGACGGAGGTGTCCTCGGCGGTGATGGAAAGTTTGCCGGGGGTGGTGACGGAGCAGCCTTCAACAATGGCCTTGCTGCTCATGTCCACCGCATTGCGGGAGATGGAGGCGCCGAGGTCGAAGGACACGCCGCCGTTGGCCGCCAGGAGAACGGGGAAATCCTCCCCGATGGACAGGCTGTTGCTGCTGTCGTCGCTGAAATAGCTCATATCCTGCCAGTTGCGCTCGTAATCGTCCGCGTTGTTTCGCTGCTGCAGCTCATCGAGGAAATTGCCGATGGCTTCATCGCCCTCGGCATCGCCCTCGCCGTTGGCTTTCAAGGTGATTCCAACGGCTGCTCCCAGCGTGCAGGAAAAGGAGGTCAAATCCGTGAGTGAGGAGACCTTGACGCTCTCCGCGTCCACGCTGCCGCCCGTGAGATAGGAGCCCGTGTTGCCGGACAGGGAGTTCCACGCGCTGCCCGCCGCTATGTTGGCGGTGGCGGCACCCACGCCCGCCGCCACGTCCACTGCCGCCACAGTGGCCCTGTCGCTCGTGTCGAGGGTGAATTCGCCCACGCCGCTGTAGTCGCAGTCCGTGACGTAGGCCGTGGTGTCCATCACCGCGCGGTTGATGGAGAGCGCCCCGGCCCCGGTGACCAGGTTCTTATCCCCGGCGTTGACGGAGGCATCTCCCGCCACAGAAACGAGGGTAGAAGTGTCCACCGCCTTGGTGGAGACATCGTTTTGACCGTTGTTGCCTGTGCCTGTGACGCCATATTGGCGTGCGGTTGTCTCCGTGTGGCTGTAGTCCACGCCCACGTTGGCGGCCACGGACGCAACGCCGCTGCCGCCCTTCTGAACGGCGGCGGAAATGCCGATGTTGACGAGCGTGCTCTTGTTCTCCGCCTTCACGTCAAGTCCGCTGTCGCCCTTGAAGTTCAGGGTGATGGCGCCCGCGCGGTCGAACGGCATGGCGGGATTCCCCCATACGGATTTCCAATTGCTCTCATACGAGCTGTTGATGGGCATGTTGTTGCCCAGCATGGCAGCCGTGAGCGCATTGTTGACCGTAACGGCCACGCCCACGCCCACGGCGGTCTTGCCGCCGTCCGCTTCCAGCCCGGATATGTTGAGCAGAACGCTCTTGTCCGTGGCGGTGATGGAGGAACCCTCGTCCTTCCCAGTGCCGCTGAGGGTGATGTTGGCATCGCCGCTGATTTCGCTAACAGTCATCTTGTTCTCGACGATGACGTTGACACCGCCCTGCACGCCGTGATCGGCGGAGCCGAACCCACCGGCCACACTCATCTCCATCATGAAGGCGTCTCCCGTGGCATCCACTTCCAACTGCCTTGCTTTCAGCGTGGCAGCGCCTATGTAGGTGACGGTGTTGAGCGTCTTTTCTCCAACGATGATGGAGCCGCCGAACCCGGAATCCGCCTTATGGGTGGAAATATACGTGGGGCGGCACAGTGTCAGGTAGATTGGGAGCTGCCCGGCAAACGTGACCTGCGTGCCCTTCGCAGATGAGGTGGCGCTCAGCTTGCTGCCCGCAGAAAGTTGCGCCCCGTCGTTGATGATGGTCTTGGTGTTGAGGTTGCGTACATCCACCACCAGGTCACCGCCTGCCGTCATGGTGTCCTCCCCGGCCTTGCCTGTGCCCTTCATGAGGGTGGATGCGTGGGAGGAGGTCAGCGAATTCAGGATGCCGAAGTCACCGGAATCCTTGTAATCGCGCACATACTGGAGAGAACCGCGAAGCGCCGTCAGGAATTGCGAGGGCGTGCGCTTCCCTCCCGCATCCGTCACAAACTTCGCCCAGTCCCGCCATCCCAAGAGGTCGAAGGACATAGGCAGGGACGTGGACGAGCTCACGCTGATGTTATTCCCGGCGGTGATGTTGGCGTTGGAGCCGATTTCCACCGTGGTGTCGCCGATGAGGACGGGCACGGAAATGGAGCCGGCAATGGCTTTCTTGGAGGGAAGGCCCACGATGGAGGTTTCCGCGCCGCAGGCCGCCTCTATGGAGCTTGCGGCGTTCAGGGTGACGGAGCCGTTCTTCGCCGTAGCCGAGCCGTTGAACTGCAGCTTGTTGTCCGTGACGACAATATCAGAGGCTATAGACAAGGCGATGCTGCGATCCACTGCGGCTTCCCGGTCTGTCAACACTTCAAACAGGTCATGCCCCTTCTTGAAGAATCCGGCCAGGTTGTCTTGGTCGATGAGCTTTCTGAAGTTTTCGTCAATCCTCATCTTGCCGATTCCCAGGTCGATGACGATGCATTCCCGGAAGGCCGTGCCCAGATATTCAAAGAAGCCTTGCTCCTTCTCCGGCTTTTTCTCCTTGGCCTGCCCCAGGGTGTACTGGAGACTGCCGCTCATGGACAGGGACGAGGCGATGTTGTCCACCGATTGCATGCCGATACTCCCATGGTCGGAGGTGAGCGAGCCGTCGATGGTGGACTGATTCTTGTGAACCAGCAGGTTCACACCGAGCATGAAAAGGTTGTTCGCGGCCGGAGGCACGCTCTCGTACTCCTTGCCCGGTTCTTTTCCAACCTTTTGCTCCCAGCCCGAACCCAGCGACATGAAGGGGCGGGCTTCGATATCGCTCGCCGTGCCAATGTTGATATCCTGCGCCGCGTTGATGGTGACGCTCTTGTCCACGTTCACCGTGTTATAGTCTGTCCCCACGGAGAACAGCAGGCCAACGGCATACTCTTTCGTGTTGCTGGTGAAGCAGTTTTCCAAGCTGAGCTTGCTCTTGGTGGTGCTGGTGATGGAAACGCTCGTGTTGGCAGAGGAGGCCCCGGTGGCGGTAATCGTGAGCCCCTGTCCCAGGTCCACCTTGCTGTTGTTGTAGATGTAGCCTATGGACATGGCAAGGGGGGCGCAACCACCGCTGCCTGCCGTCTGGCGGCCGCTCAAGTCCGCAGAGGAGGATGAGCTGATGGAGACGGTCTTGCCTCGGATGGCACCCGCGTTGTTGTCGGCAAAGGAGACGGAAGCCTTGGAGATGCGCACCCCGATTTGCGGCAGGAGCTCCTTGCTGTTCTTCTTGCCGATGAGGCGCTTGAAGGCCATAACAAAGAACTTGCCGGCTTCAAACTTGACCAGCCCCACCTTGGAAAAGGCCTTGCCCACCTCAGAGTCGCCCGCACCCGGTATCATATTGACAATGGTGCCCATCACATCCGTGGGGGTGGTGTTGCCCAGGCAGCCGCCCCAGCCGTTCTGGGTGGCGGCGCTGATGGTGACATCCCCGCCCGCCTGGATGTTGAGGCCCTTGCCGAACTCGATATAGGTGTTGCCGAAGCCCTCCATGGTGATGGAGACATTGCCGGTGGCGTTGACCTTGAAGTTCTCTCCCACCGTCAGGGAGGCGGGAGAGAAGACGTAGTAGCCCGCCAGGGTGTCCGCGAGAGATTTCTTTTGGAACTTGAAGGTGAAATCCTCCACGCCCTCGATTGACACGTCCTTTCCAATGGTGATCACGCTCGTGGGGGAGAGGCGGTGCCAGCCGGAGTTGGTGAGGGTCAGGCTGTGCCCGTTGCCGGTAACGCGCGTGCCGTCCGCAATGGCGGCGTTTCTGATGGAGGCCTCCACATCCTTGGTGAGCACAATGTTGCCGGAGAGCTTCACCAGCGTGAAGCCGCTCGTCCATTCCTTGGGCGCGTCCCCGTTGGCGTAGGAAAGGTTCAGCACCTTCTTGATGAAGTCGCTGGAGATGTCATCGGCGTTGTTGATGTTTTCGCTGGTGAGTCCCTCGTGGTTCATCAGGTCGATGACACCCTGGCCGGAGGTGCCGTTCACCTTGTAGCCCAGCGGGGATTGCAGCTCGTACTCCAGGGCGTCGAAGCTGATGCTGCCGCCCTGGCCGTTGGCGGAGGATGCATCCAGTCCCGCCGATTCCGTGACGGTCAGCCTGCCATCGGAGGCCAGGGAGATGCTGCCGCCCTCTCCCGCGCCGTCCTGTGTTTCGCGCCGTGCAGTCAGCACGCCCGCCACTTCCAGCAGCACGCCGTCCTTCTTGTTGGGCTCCGGGGACGGGGAGGGGTCGCCCTCCCGGCGCTCCCTGGCCTCCAGGCCGATGGCGCCATTGTTCTTGCTGATGGAAATGACGGTGCCGTCCTGCGTGAAGCTCTGGTGCGGGTGGGATGCCAGGGTGGCACCCTTCGCCACACGAAGCGTAGCCGTTTCGCCCGTGGCCGCAGCGTTGATGTTGCCGCTGTCGGTTTTGCCCTCCAGCAGGATGGAAGCCGCCTGGGCCGCATTGGCGTTGATGGCGGCAGTCAGGCTGGCTCGCAGCTCAGAGGCTGCCGACTGCGTGATGAAGGCATTGCCGGCAGAGGCGTTGGCCGCCAGTTCAATGGTGGCGGTGGCGGCGCTGCCGGTTGGCTTTCCCTTCAGGTATTCGGCATAGCGCTTCATGTAGGCGGCGTTTTTGGCGTTCACCTGCTCTTCCGAGTCCGTTTCCAGCACAGTTTCCGCCTGTGTCCGCTCCAGGCCGAGCTCGCCCACCGTCTTCGTTTCGGTGTACAGGGAGCTCAGCTTGCCGTCAATGTTGAGCGTGGCATTGCCGTGGGTGCCCTGGGCAATGGCGGATACCGTGAGCGCCCCCTTGGCCTCCACGGTTCCCGTCACCGTCACCGCGGCGTTGCCGCCTCCCTCCGCCGTGAACTTCGTATCCTGGATTTCCTCCGCCTCGGAGCCAATCACGTTGCCCGTGGTGGCGGTGATGGTCACCTCGTTCCCTCCGGTTATCACGCCCTGCACGTTCACGTTGGCGTCACCGTTGATGGTGCCCGCAATGAGCGTCACGACATCCGCCTTGATGTTGGAGGCCTCCCCCAGCGTAAGCGCGGCGTTTCCCTTGAGGCTTACTGCCGCTATTTCCACGTCTCCGGCCCCGCCCAGGGTGCTCTTCTGAATATCCACGCGAGTGTTGCCGCTCTCGGAGGTGGCGCTGATGTTGAGCGCGTTGTCCGCCAGCATGGACTGGATAGTGCTGTTGGAAATGGTGATGGCAGCCTCTGCTGCATTTGTGGTGGCGGAGGCGTTGATATCCACGCTGTCCGCCGTGAGGTTGCTGTTGGAGAGCGTGATGCTCACGTTGCCCGCGAAGGTGCCGTCCGCCAGCTCGTTGGCGGCGTTGAGCGTGAAGCTGGTGAGCGTCTCTCCCTGTTTCACGGAGATGTTGTTGAGCACAATGACGCGCGCCTCCAGCGTGTAGTCTCCGCTGATGGCCTGGTTGGAGAACTCCAGCTTGTCCGGGTCGATATAGACCCAGTCGGCGTTCAGCGCGCCGCCGTCCACCAGCACGTCATCCGCAAAGATGGCAATATCTGCCTTCCTCTCCTGCTCTTGCACCTTGGCCTTGGCAACAGCCCTGCGCGCCTTGGCGGGCTTCTTGCCGAAGCTCAGTTTGCCACCCTGGATGGACATGCCCTTGGTGTCCACCTTGCGCTTGCCGGTGTTCACCATCTCACCGAATTTCACGCCGGTGTTGATTTCGCCGCCCTGCACCTCCACCTTGCCGGCGCGCATCTCCACGGTGCGCTGCGCGTTCACCTTGCCCTTGATGGAGATGGTGCCTTTCTCGTTGATGGGCATGTCGCCCGCCAGCACGGCCTGCGTGGCCGTGGCGGAGATGCTGCCGTCCCGCGCGATAAGCTGCTCCACAAACGCCGCCGTGGGCGTGCTCATGGAGATGCTGCCCACGTTGATGACACCCGTCTTGCCCACGA
>CALCWC010000096.1 GCA_937905985.1 uncultured Verrucomicrobiales bacterium
CATCACGGCACCTTGTGGACTTTCACCACAGTTCGCGTATCGCGTCGGTCGTACAGAAATGGGCCGCACGCATGGCGTGCGGCCCGTTGTTTGTCAATGCTCACCAATCCATTTTAGGAACTCTGAGGAAGCCCGGGGCTTGCCGTCGGCGGCTTCCCCTACCCACTGCTTGAGGGGCCCGGGCTTGGCGCCGTTCTTCAAAAGGGCATCCGCCACCTGGAGAATCTTGTCCTGCCTCCCGGCGTTTTGCGGGCAGGCGGAACGCTCCGCCAGCGTGTACAGGACGGGGCGGCCACCGGAATCCGGCACATCCGCCTTGGCACCGTACTTCAACAACACCAGCGCGTGGTCGTACATATCAGCGTTGATGCACTTGGACAGCAGGGGAATCTTGCCGCCGGGCGTCATGCAGACCGCATTGGCATCCGCGCCGTGCTTCAGGAAGCTCTCCAGAATCTGCACGCTCTTGGGGTCGTTGGCATCATCCTTTTCGCACACGGCAAAGAAGAGCGGCACCTCCAGCCCCTGTATATCCTTGTCGAGCGCCTTGGCATTGGCACCATGTGCCAGCAGCCACTCCACCTTATCCGCCTCCCTGCCCTGGGTCATCTGCTGGAGCATGGTAGCGAGACCGAAAATGCATTTGGCATTGAGGTCAATCTGGGCGCCGCACTTCTCCATGATGTAATCGGGAGCCTCGAAATTGTCCTTGGTGCGTTGGAGCACGTTGAACAAATCCTCTGCGGTGGGCTTGGCACCGTGGTCCACCAGCAGCTTGATGATGGCGGGCCTGCCGAGTGCGTTGTTGATGGGACTCTCCCGCGAAAAGCTCTGCATCATGGGCAACTGGTTGGGGTCGGCCCCCTTTTCCAGCAGGAAGCGAACGCTATCCGCATTGCCGTGCAGGCAGGCGATGCCGAGGACGGGGAAACCGTGCTTGTCCACCTCGCACGGATCAGCCCCCTCCTCCAGCAACACCTGAACCAAGGCGGGCTTGCCTTCCATCACCGCATCAAAGAGCGGGGAGGATGCCTTCTGCCGCCCGCAAGGCTGGTGCAGCAGCGCGGGATTGGCCTTCACCAGGCGGCGCAGCGTCTCCGCATCTCCCTTCTGGATAGCGGCGGACATGGCGGCCACATCATCCGCGGAGGCGGGGCCGCCGCCGAAGAGACCGGGCTTGACGTTGACGCCGAGCTTGACGCCCTTGGGTTGATTGAGGTTGCCCGTGCGCTGGTCGAAGGGGATCTCAATGGTGCCCCCGCCCGTGAGGAAGTCCGCGCGCTGCTTGGAATCCGGCGGCAGGAACTGCGTGAGCGACTCGCGCGCCATGGAAAACACGCCCTCCGCGGCCTCCGACCAGTTGCCGGCCTTGTCACAGTAGCACAGCACGGTCACAAACCCGCGGTTCCACTGGCGCACCATGTTGGGATTGCCACAAACCTCGGCCTGGAATCGGCGGTCGATTTCCCCGCCGCGCTCGCCGAGGAAACACGCGCGCAGCGAGCACTTGTTGGCATCCGCATACGCCATGGCCTCGCCGAGCGATTCAAACGCGCGCAGCTTGGGATGCTCGTCCCTCTCAATGGGGCGCTTCATGATGTCCGCCTGTTCCTCCTTGGAGAGGTTGACCACGCGCACAACCAAGCGCTCGCCGTAGGGGCGCAGCAAGTCCACCCACGTGTTCTCCGGCGTGGGCTTGTCGGAGTCCGAGTACAGGCGGCATATCTTGGCGTTAACGGGGCCGAAGGCATCATGCACAACGGCTTCGGTCGGCGACAGGTCGCTGAGGTGGAGCAGCTCGATCTTGTTGCGGTCCCTCCAATCCAGGAGGTTCTTGAGGTCGTCCTTGGCAACGTCGGTGAGGTAGACATCGATATCGCGCCCGCTCTCCAGGCGGATGTGCACCCATGAGGAGGCCGTGTCTATCTCGTACGAGGCGTAGACGATGCTGCCCTTCACCTCAGTGATTTTTCCCTGGCTGTCTTTCAAGTGCCAAGTGTAGGAGGGCGACTCGAACGAGAGGTCGTGCGCGGCGAGGGCGTTCATGCCATCCGCCTCCCTTGCGGGCTCCACAGCGGGAAAATGTGATTCCTTCAGCATGACGGCCGCCACCTCGCCGCCGGGCAGCTTGGACTTCTGCGCGGCGGCGGCCAGCGTACCCTTGAAAGAGTCCTTGCGGACCGTGTCCACCCCCTTGCAACCCAGCACCACGGGAATCACGCGGCGGGCTGTTTCCGCATCGCACACCAGCAGCGGCAGCGCGGCGTCCATCAGTTTGTCGGCGGTGGCGGCATCGCCCACCTGGTAGAGGTGCAGCGCGTGGCCGATATCCGCCATGGCGCGCCAGCAGACAATTTGCAGCTGGGTGCCGCAGGAGTTGTTGGGCGTGGCGTCGCGCAGGCTGAGGTTGATCAGCTCTTCCGTCACGAAGGATGCGGTCTCAAAGTTTCCCTGCTCCAGGAGGGATGGCACAGCCTGCCGCATGAAATCGCGCAGGATGCCATAGCGGCGCAGGTGCTGGTATTTCACGGCATCCGCCACGGGGCCGTGCAGCAGGTAGGAGAAATTGGCCTGCCAGAGGCTCCAGGCGTTCGAGTAGTGCTGCTCCGCAATGGCGAGGATAAGGGCATCCTTCTCGAACCGGCGGGCCTCGGCGGTGCGGACTTGGGCGCGCGCGTGCATGGCGCAAGCCAGACGCGTGGCGGGGTAGCCGTAGTACTGCGGATCGGACGTCATGCCGCGGATGATTTTCTCGGCGGCGGCGCGGTCGCCGTGCTCCGCGGCGTAGCGGTACAGGCAGCAGCCGCGCAGCGCGTAGGCCCCGGAGTATTCCGCCGGATCCACCGGGATGTCCTTGAGCAGCACCTCCGGCGCGCCCCAGGTGAAGCAGTACTGCGCCATGGAATCGCGAACGTTCTTCTCCTGCCCCTTGGCGCTCTCCATCCAGCGCGCGGCCACGCTGGCGCGCTCCTGCGCGCTGCACCAGATGTCGCGCCGCAGCACCAGCATGTCGTGCATGTATTGGGCGAGCACCTTGGCGGAAGGCTGGCCGTTGCCGTCGTGCTCGGCAGCGGTGAAGGTGATGGAGGTGCTGGTAAGCTCGGTGAATCCCTTGAGCAGGGCGTGATTTCCGTTGCAGCGGGCCACCAGTTCCGTGAGCGCGAGCGGGCTGATGCCGCGCAGGCCGTACTCGTTAAATACGAGCGGCCAGGCCTTGCTGCGGTTGAGCAGCTTGGCCAGGGCATCGCATCCCTTCTGCATGTCTTCCCTCTGCCCCTGCTGCTCCATGAGCGCGAGCGCCACGATGCAGCGGTGCAGCGTGAGGTTGAGCTCGCGGCAGGACGCCTTGAGAGCCTCATCGTCCTTGGAGAAGTGCGGACCCTTCTCATCAATAAGCACATCCACGAAATGCGGCGTCACCTCAATATCAAACACGGCCTTGAAGGTGTCGTACCCGTCCACGTTCATCCAGCTGCGGCGCGTCTCGTCCGGCAGCGCAAGGTCATCCTCAATCAGCGAGAACGCCAGCATGGCGGGCAGCGTCTTCTCACCCGCCGCCTTCTGCAGCAGCTCATCCAGCCGGGCGGCGTCCGCCGCCAGCACCTCTGCGGGGGAACGTCCCTCCCTGCTGAGCAGCTTCAGGTCCCAGCCCGGCAGGTTGATGGCGGTGGTATCCGGCATCTCGTACAGGGACGCCTTCTCATCCCAGAGCGGCTTCCAGGCATTGGCGGCGGGGGCGGCGGCCAGGATGCTGCGGGGGACAAAGCCGAGCATGTCCGGCGAGAGGTCGGAGGTGAGATGGCGAATGTGCGCGTGCACTTCCGTTGGGGAGGCGATATCGCCGTTGTGGCGGGCATCGATGTAGTCCATGGCGGCATCGACGGCAAGCGGCAGATCCTTGCCCCAGGTGTATCGCCAGCGGCGCAGGCCCTCGCCCTTGGCGTTGCGGTGCAGGAAGGCGGTATCGTTGAGCAGCAGGTGCAGCGCGTCGCTCGCGTATTTGCGGCGGCTGTTGACAAACTGCGGCGCGTACGCCACGGGGTCGCGCCACAGGCGGTTGTAGTCGTCCATGCGGGAGGCACCGATCTCGTGCATAACGTAGAGGGGTTCCAGCAGCCAGGGGTTGGTGTCGTTGATGGCATCGGTGATGGAGATGAAGTCATCGCAATTGCACCCGGTCTGCGACATGCTCTCCGCCATGTTCACCTGATAGAGCAGATTCATCAGGTGGCGGCAATCCGCGGGCTTGGGGGAGCTGAAGGTGTGGCGGATATGCGCCATGAACAGGCGGTGCTCCGGCTCACCGTGGCTGGCGAACCACGCGTGTGCCGCATGCCAGGCCAGGAACACCTGTGCATCCGTGCTGTTGGGGTTCTTCTCCAGCTCCTTCATCCAGGCGTGCAGGGCATCCAGGCGGTCGCTGTATCCCTTGCCGGAGTTCCAGACCTGCTTGAGACGCTCCCTGGTGGCGGGCAGGATTTCACCGTTAAACGAGGGCAAGCCGAGCAAGCGCATGGCGGCATCTGCATCCATGGTCTCCATCTGCCGCTGCGACATGCCGCGGTTCAGGGCGTGGAACGAATGGGTGTTGCCGTCAGCTTCCTCAACGGCCGACAGAGGAAGGGCGGCGAGGGAGAGCAGGATGATGTGGCGTGCTTTCATGAGCGGCTTTGCGTTTGGGTGGGATGGGAGAACGGGCGGATGGGCGCGTTGGCGGCATCCTGCCACACGGTGATTTTCTGCAGCTGCGTGCGCGACACGGGGAAGGTGTCATCCGCCTCGCGCTGCTTTTCGAGTTGATTCAGGTTGGCGTTCAGGGACATGCGGCGCGTGCCGCCCGCAAGCTGGTCCAACAGCTCCTCCCTGCCCTGCTTGTCCTCCTGGCTTTCCACGCCCTCGTTGGCAATGGCGTCCGTGACCTCGGCGGGAATCCAGAAGGTCCAAGCGCTGCCGGCGGGCACCTTGTCGAGCATGCGCCGCACGGCCTCCGGCAAGTCGTCCACGCTGCATTGGGTGGTGGTGCGCTCGGGTTCGGAGATACCCGCTTCAATCATGATGCGGTTGACGCCGCGGATGCTGCCCTGGCCGGGCTGCACCTCCATCTGGATGCCGTTGGGGAGGGTGGTGACGCCGGGGCGCTTGGCGTTGAGCTCCAGCACGCGCTTCTCCTTGGCGGCCTCGCGAGTCTGGAGCACGGGGATGACCTGTTTGTCCAGTTTTTCCCGCTGCTCCATGAGCTGCTTCTCCAAGGCGCTATCCTTCATCTTGGGCAGCTCCGCGAGCATCTTGCGGAGGCGCTCCATGATGAGGGCAGTGTCGAAATCGCGTGTCTCCAGGCCGTCCTCGCGCAGGCTGGCGGCCAGGGCTTCTGCAAGAGACGCGGGCTGGGAGACGGCTTTCTTCTGCAGGGCGGCTTCCAGCTGTTTGAGGAATTCCTCCGTGCTGAACGCGGAGCCGAGCTGTTCCTGCATGGCGTGAACGCGGGCGGCGAAAAGCAGGCCGCGGTGCTCGGAAAGGTCGTGGCGGACTTGCTGCGGCATCTCTTGCGCGTGCAGCAGCGTGCAGACCAGCATAAGGGGGATAAGGTATGTTTTCATTTTGTAAGATGTTTTTTAGTTTCGGAAATCCAGCAGGCGGAGGCGAAGCCCCTCCGGCAGGGGGCGGGTGGAGCGGTAGGTCTTGGTGGGCGAGAGGTGACCGCATTCCTTGATGGTGACCGCCCCGTTGTCGCGGTACAGGTAGACGCTGCCGTGCCCGTCCGTCAGGGCGATAAGCCCGTTGGGGCGCAGGCTGCGCCAGGCGCGCATCACGGCAGCGTTGTCGGGTTGTTCGCGGGAGAGTTCCCAAAGCAGGGCGTTGCGGGCGTCGTCGCGCTCTTCCTCCTCGGCCTCCATCGCATCCCAGTCCACCTTGAGCTCGCGCACAGGTGCATTGTACTCCCGCGGGGCAAGCTCCAGCACCTCGGTGTGGTCGATGCGCTCCACCTCCACCAGCGCGCCGTCCGGTGCCGTGTCGAGCAGTTCTTTCAGCGTGGCATCATCGGTCACGCTGGTGCCGTTGATGCTCAGCACGGTGTCCGCGGCCTGAATACCGCTGCGCTCCGCGCGGCTGTAATGCTCCACGTTGACCATGGAGCGGCAGCGCGCCAGCACCTCCGGCGGCAGTGCGCGGCACTGCTCCGCGGTGTCGATGGCGCAGCGGCCCAGGCTCACGCCGTCCGTGTCCAGGACGTCCAGCATCAGGCGGCCATGTTCCACGCTCACCTCCAGGCTTCCCCGTGCATCCTCCAGCCGCAGCACACCCACGCCGCACACGGGCGCATTCTCCTCCACCATATGCTGCATGGTGCGCAGGGAATCCTTCAAAGCGGCGGGGTCCGGCTTGTCGCCCATGACAGCCAGTGCCGCGCGGGCATGGTTCTTGAGCGGGCGCAGGCGGCGCGCAATCTCGGCGGATTCTCTGCCGAACTGGGCCGCAGCCAGGGCGGAGGCGCGCAGGGCCGGGGTGAGCGTAACGGTGATTTCCTCCCCGCCGCGCAGCACGCGCAGCTCCGTGGGCTTGCCTGCACGCATCTGCCGCAGGGCCTCCCGCAGGTCCTCCTGCGTGGCGATGCCGTGTCCCCCCACGGAGAGCAGGACATCGCCGGGGCGAATGTCCGCCCCGGCGGCGGGGGTGTCCTCCGCCACCTGGCGCACCACGAGGCGGTTCTCCTGCTCCTGCGGCACAATGCCGAGCACCACGCTGCCGGGGGTCTCCGCCGCCGCGGCGCGCAGGGCGAGTCCTGCCACGAACAGGAGTATCATCACCAGTCTGTATATACTCGTTTTCATGCTACAATACTTCGTCTGCGACAAATACAACGGGAGCCTTGATGCTGAACGACGAGCGGTCGGCGGCATCATGCACGGTGTAGGCGGGCTGCTGCTCCGGCAGATATTCTATGACGGGCGGCTGGTCTCCCACAGGGTACAGCAACACGCACAGCATCAACACAACCGCCGCGCACACCGCCGCCAGCAAGCGCCGGTAGGTACGCGCCCTGCGGGTGTGCAGCGCGGCCAAGATGCGGGTCTGAGTACCCAGCGGGAGCGGGGCGATGCGGAAGCAGTGCAAGTACCGCTCCGTCTCCGCCTGCCGCTGCTCCAACGGGCGAATCTCCTGCTGAATGGCATGCAGCAGGCGCTCGTTCAATCCGGGTGGTGTGGCTATTCCTTTCATTCTGCGAAGTGGTCTAAGAGTTCTCGAATACCCGTGAGGGCCCTGCGGTAGCGGGAGGCAACCGTGTTGCGGTTAATCTCCAGCAGCTCCGCGATTTCCAGGAAGGTCATGTCCTCCCACACATGAAGCACCACGATTTCCGCCTCCTCCGGCGGCAACCGGCGCAGGGCGGCTTCCACCTTGCGGCATTCCTCCGTGGTCGCCTCGTCCGATTGCAGCAGACACATGCCCTGCCCCCACGCGCTCTCGCCCACACGCCGATGCATCCCCTTCAGGCGCGCGCGGTTGAGATAGTGGCGCAGCGTGGTGTACGCATAGCGCAGGATGGCGGTGTCGTCCGACTCACAGCGGCCCTCCGCAACGGCGCGGGCGGTTTTCACCACGGCATGCTGGAGGGCGTCCTCCGGGTCCTCCGCGTTCCAATGCACGGCAAAATAGTAGAGCTTGCCGCCATGGTGCTGCAGCCAGGCCGCCCAGTCGGTACCGGGTTCGCGGGCGCTGCTGTGCTGGGTCTGCTCCATAGGCTTCAGGATAATGATAGATGATTTCTCTGCGGATGGAAAGCATGCACTGCACGCAACCATCCTCACTACCCTATAAGCACGAATTTCCCCCCGTGCCTAATTTTTTTGAATTTTTTTGAAAAAAAATCAAAAAAGGGTCAAACCTCGTTCAATTGGGTGATGGCCATGGAGGGAGCCGGCAGGCCGCGTGCGGGCATGGCCCAGCTGAGCTCGTGCATGCCCGCCTCCAGGCGGTAGAGCACCATGGCGTGGAAGGTGGCGCCGGGCTTGCCCTCCGCCTGCACAGTGCAGGTGCCGGTCTTGCCGCCCGTGATGAGCTGGCGTCCATCGTAATCCTTGATGGTCACCAAAATGGCGTAAATCCCGCGTGCGGGCGCGTGGAACGTCATCTCCGTGATGTGGAACCCGTCTTTCTCATGCCAGTGCGGAGCGTATTCGGCAGGCATATCCACGGCGTGCTTGAGCCCGGGCTTGGCGGGGCGGAAGGCGGCGCGGCGGCGGCATTCACGCCAGCCGGCACGAATCACCACAATGTTGACCAGCACCACCACAACCAGACCCGCCGCCAGCCAACTGTAGATGGCCGTGGAGGCATCCGATGCATCTCCCCACACCAAAATGCCCACCAGCGCCAAGCTGAACGCCACGGTGAGCGCTATCCCGGCGGAAAAACCAAACACCATGCCGGGAAACAGCAGGTACAGCACTACATAGCGCAGGAACTTGCCCAGGTTGAGCGGCGTGCTCTTGAGGAACTCGCGCTTGATAACGGCGTCGCTCAGCTGCTGCAGCTGGGCCTGCGGGGTGTCTTTGGTAACGGTCATGGTGTACGGCGGGCATTATACCCTGCCGGGTGGCGGCATGTCAAAAAGTTAAAATTCCGCCTTGACAAAGGAGGGGGCGCGCGTATAATGCGCGGCGCGCTGCGATGGAAACGCAGCCACCATCGTTATGAAAGCAGAAATCCATCCCAAGTACAATCCTGTTGTGTTCGTGGACATCACCACGGGCCGCCGCTTCATCTCCCGCTCCACCGCCACCTCCGAGAAGACCGAGGTCATCGACGGCGTCGAGCACTACATCATCTCCTGCGGTATCACCTCCGATTCCCACCCGTTCTTCACCGGCAAGAACCAGTTCGTGGATACGGAAGGCCGCATCGACAAGTTCCAGAAGCGCTTCGGTTCCGTGCGCCGCGCCAAGAAGCCCGGCCTGGCCAAATAACTGCACTTGCTTTTCCCCTTTCCCGCGCCGCATGTCCGCATGCGGCGCGGATTTTTTGTGTTGACAGCCCGCACGCGTTCGTGTAGGGTACTCCCACCCCCTATGATTACCATGAACACCCGAAAAAGGAATTTGGATATCCTGCTGGACCTGAAAAACGCGCGCACCCGCCGTCTGCGCGTCCGTGGAGAGAACCGCTACCGCCGCCACCCCCTGGTGCCGAGCCTTTCCGAACGCCTGCAGCGCACGCTTGAGGACCTTGCGAACCTGTTTCTCACCTACCGCCGCCGTTCGCGCGGGAACACCTACCGCCACGGCCACCGCCGGCTCACCCCGCCTTCCCCCCGCACCCCCTGGGCGCGCGAGCTTTCCAAATCGTAAATGACCGTAGCGCAAGAGCGCACCGTCATGCCATGATTGCCGCTTGCGCGGATGCGGTGGATGTGTTAAGGTAAACACATGCAACGTGCCGCAAGACACCTGATGCTGCTGTTCGCCTGCCTGTTCGCCTTCTGCTGGTGCCGGGCGGAGGCAATCCAGTACGCCCGCGTGACGCCTGACATGAAGTGGGCCTACACGCCGCTGGCCGACGGGTTCGACTACCCCGTGGGCAAACCCAATGGCGCCGGATACTACAAATCACGCGGCCTCCGTCTCGCCACCCCCCGCCACCTCGGCGAGGACTGGAACGGAGAGGGCGGCGGCAACACCGACCTCGGAGATCCCGTCTACACCATCGGGCACGGCCTGGTCACCTATGCATCCGACGCTCGCGGGCGCTGGGGCAAGGTGGTGATTGTGCGCCACGCCTTCCGCGAGCCCACCACCCGCAAGGTGCTTTGCTGCCAGACGCTTTACGCGCACCTGGACCGCATCGACGTGAAAGTGGGGCAGCTGGTGAAGCGCGGGGACCAAATCGGCACCCTGGGCAACAACCACGGCATGTTCACCGCGCACCTGCACGCGGAGCTGCACTTCAACATCCTTGTGAACTGCGGCCAGCAGGGCATCCCCAAGACCGCCCAGAACTACGGCAACCTGGAGAGCTTCATCAAGCACTACCGCCGGCTCACCCCGGAATCCAAGTATGTGAAGCTGCCCATCGGCTGCTTCCTGCCCTACAAGGACACCGAGGGCCTGTAATACAGCCCGCATCCCCCCTGCCGACCATGAAAACATGCCTGTTCGGCGGTTCCTTCGACCCCATCCACCAGGGGCACATCCAAATGGCCGCAGACGCCCAGCGCGCATGCGGCCTTGAATCAGTGGTGTTCCTGCCCGCCGCAGAATCCCCCTTCAAACAGGGCAAGCGCTTGTTGTTCAACAACGATGAGCGATTGGCGCTGCTGGAGCTTGCCACGCGGGATTTGCCATGGGCGAGCGTGTCGGAACTAGATTTGCAGCTGCCACCCCCCAGCTGGAGCTGGCGCATTGTGGAGGCCTGGAAGAACGCCCACCCGCAAGACGAGCTCTACTGGCTGCTCGGCACCGACCAGTGGGACGAGCTGCACCGCTGGGGGCGGTACGACTACCTCGTGCAGCAGCTCACCTTCATCGTGTACCACCGCGGCCACGCTCCCGCTCCACGCGATGGCGTGCGGGCCATCTTCCTGCAGGGGCAGCACCCCGCCTCTTCCTCGGAAATCCGCCGCCACCTGGCAGACGGCACCCCCATCGCCCCCGGATGGATGTCCCCCGAGTGCGAACAGTACGCCCGCCGGCATATGTGAACCAAAGCCAGCCCCTTGGCGTCATCAACTTCCGCATACTCCAACATATTTGAATTTGCCGCGTGGTAGGCAATGTTTTTTCTTCCCATCCCGCGCGTGTTGTGGTATAGTAGGCGGACACGGCCCCGCAGGGGACGTGCGCGAGTGAGGATACCGTATGTCAATCGACCCCAAGTTACTGCAAGAACTGGAAAACCGCCGCAGCAAGGTGCTGCAGTCCGGCGGGGAAGAGAAGATTGCCAAGCGCCACGCCAACGGCGACTGGACCGCCCGCGAGCGCATGGACTGCCTCTTTGATGCCGGCTCCTTCACGGAAATCGGCATGCACACACGCCACCACTGCACCAACTTCGGCATGCAGGGCAAGGAGATACCCGGCGACGGCATCGTGTCCGGCTACGGCCTGGTGGACGGGCGCCCGGTGGCGGCGGTGAGCGCGGATTTCCTGGCGCAAGGCGGCTCGCTTGGCTACATGCACGCACAAAAGATTTGCGATGCCCAGAATTACGCCCTGAAGGCCGGCATGCCGGTCATCCAGATGAACGATTCCGGCGGCGCGCGCCTGCAGGAGGGCGTGGAGGCCCTCACCGGCTTTGCGGACGTCTTTTACAACAACGTGGCCGCCAGCGGCGTGGTGCCGCAGATTTCCCTGATCCTGGGTCCGTGCGCGGGCGGTGCGGCATACTCCCCCGCCCTCACGGATTTCATCATCATCCGCCGCGGCGGCGCCGCCGGCATGTACATCACCGGGCCCAAGGTCATTGAGCAGGTCACCTACGAGAAGTGTACCATGGATGAAATCGGCGCGGCGGACGTCCACGCCAGCATCTCCGGCAACGCCCATTTCGTAGCCAACGGCGACGAGGAGGCCATCGGCATCGCCAAGCGCCTGCTCACCTACCTGCCCTCCAACAACGCCCAGAACCCGCCCCACGCGCTGGATACCCCGCTGGATATCGCCGTGGACGAGGGCATGAACGACATCATCCCGGAGAGCAACTCCCAGCCGCTGGACATGCAGCGCGTGATTGCACGCCTGGTGGATGCCGGCAGCTTCCTGGAGGTACACGCCGGGTTTGCGGGCAACGTGATAGTGGGCTTTGCGCGCGTGTGCGGCGTGGTGGTGGGCATCATCGCCAACCAGCCGGCAGTGAAAGCCGGATGTCTGGACATCGATGCCTCCGACAAGGCGGCGCGCTTCATCCGCTGCTGCGACTGCTTCAACATCCCGCTGCTCAACCTGGTGGACGTGCCGGGGTTCCTGCCCGGCAAGCAGCAGGAGCGCGGCGGCATCATCCGCCACGGGGCCAAAATGATTTTCGCGTATTCCTCCGCCACAGTGCCGAAGGTGACGCTCATCCTGCGCAAGGCGTACGGCGGTGCATACATTGCGATGTGCTGCAAGGGGCTGGGCGCGGATGCCGTGTTTGCCTGGCCCACGGCGGAGATAGCCGTGATGGGCTCCCAGGGCGCAGTGCCAGTGCTCTACGGGCGCGAGCTCAAGGCAATTGAAGACCCCGCCGCCCGCGAGGCCCGCCGCAAGGAGCTGCAGGCCGAATACGAGCAGGCCTTCTACAACCCCTACGCCGCCGCCGCTTCCGGCCAGATTACGGAAATCATCAACCCGCGGGAGAGCCGCGCCAAGATAGCGCTCACCCTGCGCACCCTGCTGAGCAAGCGGGAGACACGCCCCGCCAAGAAGCACGGCAACATGCCACTCTAACCTCATAATCCACATTACTGAAACAATGCATACGATAGCCGCACTCACAATGGATGCCGTCACCTACCAGGTGACCGGCATGTGCGTGGTGTTCTGCTGCCTCGGTTTCCTGTGCCTCATTCTCACGGCATCGGGAGCGGTGGCCCAGCGCCTGGAAGCACGGCGCAAGGCCCAGGCGGACGCCGCCAAGGCCGCGCTCGCACCCGCAGCATCACCGGCCCCCGTGCCCGCCCTGGCAGCCGCCGGAGAGCCCACACCCGCCCAGGTAGCCGCGCTTGCCGCAGGCATCTACGACACCGCCGCCAGCGCCATCACCCCGGAGATTGTCGCCGTCATTGCCGCCACCGTGCGCTACACGCTCGGCCATGACGCCCGCATCCTGGACATCAAGCCCGTGGACCCCGCATACGGCCAAGGCGGCCGCAGCAGCGTCATGAACTCGCACTTCCCCGTGCGCCGATAACCCCTCTTTACCAACCATTCACCAAACAATAGAAAGAACAAACAAAATGAAGCAACTCCGCATCACCGTAGCCGGTCAGACCTTTGACGTAACCGTAGAAACCACCGGAGGCAACTCCGCAGCGCCCGCCCCGGCCCCCATGCCCGTGGCAGCCCCCGTGGCCGCAGCGCCCGCCCCCGTGGCGGCTCCGGCTCCCGTGGCAGCTCCCGCAGCAGGCGCCGGCACACCCGTTCCCAGCCCGCTCGCCGGCAAGGTGGTATCCCTGGATGTGCAGCCCGGCACCGCCGTGAAGAACGGTGACAAGATCATGACCCTGGAGGCCATGAAGATGAACACGGATATCTACGCGCCCGCGGACGGCACGGTGGCCAGCTTCGCCGTGGCGGTGGGTGACGCCGTGCAGGAAGGCCAGCCCCTCGCGTACCTGGCGTAACCGCCACCGCGCAGGGCCCGCACACCCCGCGCGGGTGCCCGGGCATATACCCAACCAAACTAGATTTCATCTATGCAAGAACTCATCAATTCCTTCGCCGACTTCATCAGCGGCATGGGCATCTTCCAGATGACCTGGCAGATGTACACCATGTGGGCCATCGTGGCTGGGCTGCTGTTCTTGGGCGTGGCCAAGCAGTTTGAACCGCTGCTGCTCGTGCCCATCGCCTTCGGCGCGCTCATTGCCAACATCCCGGACAACGGCATGGTGATTTCCCAGGCTCACAAGCAGGTGGTTTCCGTGCGCGACGGCGTGGTGGACACCTCCGGCCGCATGTGGGACGTGGGTTACATCACCGCCACCCTCACTCCCTTTGCGGAGCAGCAGGGAGAGGACCAGGTGGCCAAGGACCTCTCCCCCGAGGAGAAGGCCCGCTACACCGCCGCCATGGAAACTCCCCAGACCGTGGCCCCCTACGTGAACCCGGATACCGGCAAGGCCGAGAAGGGCAAGTACGAAGTCACCGGCCAGAAGAACCAGAAAGTGCTGCTGAGCCTCAGCGGCGGCTTGTTCGACTTCCTGAGCCAGGGCATCAAGTGTGAGATATTCCCGGCGCTCATCTTCCTGGGCGTGGGAGCGCTCACGGACTTCGGTCCGCTGCTGGCGTCCCCCAAGGCACTGCTGCTGGGTGCAGCGGCGCAGGGCGGCGTGGCGTTCACCTTCCTGGCCGCCATGGCCCTGGGATTCACCCAGGGGCAGGCATCGGCCATCGGCATCATCGGCGGCGCAGACGGCCCCACCTCCATCTTCCTGGCCAGCAAGCTGGCGCCGGAGCTGCTGGGTGCCATTGCCGTGGCTGCCTACACGTACATGGCGCTGGTGCCGCTGATACAGCCGCCCTTCATGAAGCTCTGCACCACAGAGGCGCAGCGCAAGATCAAGATGAAGAGCCTGCGCAAGGTGTCCAAGGGTGAGAAGCTGTTCTTCTGCTTCGTGGTCACGCTGGTCACCATCCTGCTGTGCCCGGATGCGGCCCCGCTGCTGGGCATGCTGATGCTGGGCAACTTCCTGCGCGAGTGCCAGGTCACCGAGCGCCTGGTCAACTGCGCCCAGAACGAGCTCATGAACATCACCACCATCATGCTGGGCGTGTCCGTGGGCCTCACCATGCAGGGCGTGCGCTTCATGCAGACCCAGACCCTGCTCATCATCGGCCTGGGCGTGGTGGCGTTCGCCGTGGCCACCATCTGCGGCCTGCTCTGTGCGCAGCTGATGAACCTCATCCCCGGCTGGAGCAAGAACCCCATCAACCCGCTCATCGGCTCCGCCGGCGTGTCCGCCGTGCCCATGGCCGCGCGCGTTTCCCACAACGTGGGCCAAAAGGCGGACCGCACCAACTTCCTGCTGATGCACGCCATGGGTCCGAACGTGGCCGGCGTCATCGGCACGGCCGTGATTGCGGGATACTACATCACCACCCTCAGCCACTAAGCCGAGCGGCGCAATCAAACTTCAAGCCCATCTGGCAAAACGCCAGATGGGCTTTTCTCTCCCCTCCTATCTTCAAGGGGAAATCATCGGAAAACGACCTTGCCGTTTTCCACATCCACGCGTATCGTCTCTCCTTCCTTGTACTTGCCTTCCAGGATAGCCAGGCTGAGGGGATCCAGGATATCGTGCTGGATGGCCCGCTTGAGGGGGCGCGCGCCGTAGACGGGGTCGTAGCCGTGGTTGGCGACCAGTTCCGCGGCGGCATCGGAGAGCTCCATGCGCAGGCCGCGGGCGGCCAGGCGCTTGTGGACGCGCTCCAGCTGGATGCGGACGATACGCTTGAGATCCTCTGCCTGCAGGCGGTCGAAGATGATGATTTCGTCCACGCGGTTGAGGAACTCCGGGCGGAAATGGCCGCGCAGGGCGTCCAGCGCCTTCTCGTTGCGTGCGGCGGCGTCGCTCTCGCTGAGGATAAACTGGGAGCCGATGTTGCTGGTCATGATGAGCACGGTGTTGGTGAAATCCACTGTGCGGCCCTGGCCGTCCGTAATGCGGCCGTCGTCCAGCACCTGGAGCAACACGTTGAACACGTCCGGGTGCGCCTTCTCGATTTCGTCGAACAACACCACGCTGTACGGGCGGCGCCGCACACTCTCCGTGAGCTGGCCGCCCTCGTCGTACCCCACATACCCCGGAGGCGCGCCGATGAGACGCGACACGCTGTGCTTCTCCATGTACTCGCTCATGTCGATGCGCACCATGGCCGCCTCGTCGTCGAACAGGAACTCCGCCAGTGCCTTGGCCAGCTCGGTCTTGCCCACGCCGGTGGGGCCCAGGAAAATGAACGAACCCAGCGGGCGGTGCTCGTCCTGCAAGCCCGCGCGGGAGCGGCGAACAGCGTCTGCCACGGCCTTCACGGCGTCCTTCTGGCCGATGAGGCGTGCGCCGATGCGCTCTTCCATGTGGACGAGCTTCTCGCGTTCGCCCTCCGCCAGACGCGCGGCGGGGATGCCGGTCCAGGTGGAGACGACCTTGGCGATGTCGGCCTCGGTGACCTCCTCCTTGAGCAGGCCGTCGCCGGAGCTTTGGAGCTGCGCGAGTGCCTCGCGGGCCTGCTTGGCATCTGTCTCTGCGGCGGGGATTTCACCGTAGAGGATTTCAGAGGCACGGCCGAGGTTGCCGCCGCGCTGGGCCTGTTCTGCCTCTGTGCGCAGGGCGTCTATGCGCTTCTGGGCATCGCGCGCGCGGACCACCACGTCCTTCTCGCTCTTCCAGCGGGCCACCATGGCATCCACCTTCTCGCGGGTGTCGGCCAGCTCCTGGGTGATTTTCTCCAGGCGCTGTTTGGAATCGTCGTCCTTCTCCTTGGCGAGCGCCTGGCGCTCCATCTCCAGCTGCATGGCGCTGCGGTTGAGCTCGTCGATTTCGCTCGGCATGGAATCCAGCTCGATTTTGAGGCGCGCCGCGGCCTCGTCCACCAAATCGACGGCCTTGTCCGGCAGGAAACGGTCGGTGATATAGCGGTTGCTGAGGGTGGCGGCGGCCACGAGGGCGGAATCCGTGATATGCACGCCGTGGTGCACCTCGTAGCGTTCCTTCAGGCCGCGCAGGATGGCGATGGTGTCCTCCACACTCGGCTCTGCCACATACACCGGCTGGAAACGGCGCTCCAGCGCGGCGTCCTTCTCAATGTACTTGCGGTACTCGTCCAGCGTGGTGGCGCCGATGGTGCGCAGCTCGCCGCGCGCCAATGCAGGCTTCAGCAGGTTGGCTGCATCCATGGAGCTGTCGCCCCCCGCGCCTGCGCCCACCAGCGTGTGCAGCTCGTCGATGAACAGGATAATCTGCCCTTCCGATGCCGTGACCTCCTTGATGAAGGCCTTGAGACGCTCCTCGAACTCGCCGCGGTACTTGGCACCCGCCAGCATGGAGCCGATGTTCAGGCTCACCAGGCGCTTCCCGCGCATGCCCTCCGGAACGTCGCCGTCCACAATGCGCCGTGCAAGCCCCTCCGCAATGGCGGTCTTGCCCACGCCGGGCTCGCCGATGAGCACCGGGTTGTTCTTCGTGCGGCGGGAAAGGATTTGCAGCACGCGCCGGATTTCCGAATCGCGCCCGATGACGGGGTCGATTTTCCCCTGCCGCGCGCGCTCCGTCAGGTCCGTGCCATACTTCTCCAGCGTCTGGTATTTCTGCTCCGGATCCTGGTCCGTGATGCGCTGGTTTCCGCGCACCTCCTTCAGCGCATCCAGGTACTTCGCCTGCGTCAGCCCGCAGGTCTCCAGTAGCCGGCGCATCTCGGCATCCGTCTCCAGCACGCCCAGCACAAAATGCTCCACGCTCAGGAAATCATCCTTCATGCGCTTGCGCTGCTCCTCCGCAGCCGCAAGCGCCTTGTCCAGCTCTGCGGAGATACCTGCGCCCTGAACCGATGCCCCACGCTGCCGCGGCTGCTTCTCCAGCCATGCCGTGAGCCCGCGCTCCAGCCGGCCCGGTTCCACCCCGGCCTTCTGAAGCACCGCTCCCAGCACGCCGCCCTCCTGCCGCAACAGCGCCAGCAGCAGTTCCGCAGGATACACCTGCGCCCTGCCCCCGGCTGCAGCGCCCTGCACCGCCCCCTGGAGGGCCTCCATCATTTTCGTTGTGAAATTCGTATTCATGCCGTAAAGACACCCAACCTCACCCAACCGTTCAAAGAATTATGCGAAGTTGTGAAAAGAGAAACGCCCCTCACCGCAAGGGGCGGGAGGGGCACTTGACAATGATCGGGCATCCGCGCCGCGCTTAGAGGAATTTGACCCAGAGGAAGGCGGCGGAGATGAGGATGGAGAGCAGCATCAACGGGAAGCCGACGACGAAGTACTGCATGAAGCTCACATGCATGCCGTGCTTGCGCGCGAGGGAGAGGGCGACGACATTGGCGCTGGCGCCGATGACGGTACCGTTGCCGCCGAGGCAGGCACCGAGAGAAAGCGCCCACCACAGGGGCTCCATGGTGGCGAAATCCCAGCCGGCCGTGGCTCCCATGTCCTTGAGCAGCGGAATCATGGTTGCCACAAAGGGGATGTTGTCCACAAAGGCGGACATAACGGCGCTGAGGCCGAGGATGGAGTAGGTGGCGGCGGTGATGTCACCGTGGGTGATGTCGAGCACGCCCTGGGCCATGGCCTTGATGACGCCTTGGGTCTCCAGGCCGCCGACCAAGACGAAGAGGCCGACAAAGAAGAAGATGGTGGCCCATTCCACGCTGGAGAGGGCCTCCACAATCTTCTCCTCCTTGTTGGCCATGACCAGCAGCAGGAGGATGGAGGCGCCGAGCATGGCAATGCCGCCCGGCTCAATCTTCCAATCCGGGAAGGCGCTGTGGCTGCAGAAGAGCAAGATGGTGATTCCCAACGTGAAGAGGCACTTGTGCATGAGCGAGGGGTTCACGATAAGCCCCTTGAGATCCATGTCCATCACCACTTGGCGGTCCTCATCCGCCGCCACCAGCTGCTTGCGGTAGATGAACAGCAGGATGGCCACGGTCACGATGAAGGAAATCACGCACGGCACCGTGAGGTTGTAGATGAACGACATGAAGTCGATTTCCGCCACGGCGCTGCCAATCATGATGTTGGGGGGATCACCGATGAGGGTGGCGGTACCGCCGATGTTGGAGGCCAGCACCTGGGCAATCACAAAGGGCATGGGGGAGATTTTGAGGTCCTTGGCCAGCGTGAAGGTCAGCGGCACGGTCAGCAGCACCGTGGTCACGTTGTCCAGGAACGCGGAGCAAACCGCCACCAGGATGGAGAGCGCCACCAGCAGTGCCATCGGGTTGCCCTTGGTTTTCTTCGCCGCCCAGATGGACAGGAAGTTGAACAGCCCGGTCTTGCTGAGCACGTACACCTGAATCATCATACCCGTTAAGAGGGCGATGGTGTTGAAGTCGATGAACTCCTTGAAGGCGGCCTCTTGCGTGACACAGCCGAAGACGACCATGAAGACGGCGCCCAGCAGGGCGATGACAGTGCGGTGGATGCGCTCCGAAATGATGAAGGCATACACCACGAGGAAAATGGCAATGGCTGAGCAGGTGGTGAAGTTGAATTCCATAACGATGGGCCGCGAACTCCCGCGGGCATCTGATGATACTGCGCTTGGGAGGGCTTGGCAAGCCCTATTTTCTGCACCGCCATGCGGGAATGAGCGCTATCCCCGTGAACACGGTCATTCGACCGCTGAAAAAAAAATGACACGGACATGAAGAAAATCCCTTGACAAGCGCGCGCATTCTGGTATATTTCCCCTGCTGCCACGCAGCGCGAGTATCCATGTCCCCATCGTCTAGGGGTTAGGACATATGATTCTCAGTCATAGAACTGCGGTTCGAATCCGCATGGGGATGCTCCAATGAAAGGCCCGCCGAAATGGCGGGCCTTTTTACATGTGCACGGCACAAGCCGCTTGCAGTCGGGGATTGTATTTGCTATACTCCGCGTGTTATGTACATAGCAGTAATAGTCGGCAGAGTGGTTGCGGCGCTGTTTGCGTTCTGCGGGGTGGTGAACATCCTGGCGTACGCAGGCGGCGTGACCAAGGCGATGGGCTACATGCACTTCATCGGCGGGCTTGCGGAGGCGGCGTGGCCGCTGGCGGTGGGCATCACCATCTGGATTCTGGTGGAGGCCATCCTGCACCTGGAGAAGCTGGTGTTCCACGCGGATTCCAACGCCATACCGGTGACAATACCGCGCAAGAAGCCCAAGGCTGCCAAGCAGCAAGGCGGCACGCCCACCTACTTTAACGCGCCCCCCGTTTCCCAACCGGTGGCATCTCCCGCCAAGGCCGACATGAAGCCCGCCGCGGCACCCGCGCCGAGCCCGGCGGCAGAGGCAGGGGAAATCCCCGCTGCCAAGCCCGCCCCCCAGGATGACGGCATGAAATATTTCAAGGTGGACTAATGCCCCCCCTGCCCCAGCAAGCGCAGGATGCACTGCGCCGCCTGCTGCACGAACGCGGCTGCGCGGATGCCGACACCTGCGCGTTCGAGCCGGTGAGCAGTGGGGCGTCCGGACGGTGCATTGCGCGCTGCTGCGGCATGCTGGGCATCTACTGGACCGATGCGCGCGCGGACAACAACTCCTTCCTGCCCGCCGCGCACGGGCTGGCCGCCGCCGGGCTGCGCGTGCCCGCCATTTTGGCGGAGGCCAATTTGGGCAACGGCTGCGGCGCGTGCCT
Source organism: uncultured Verrucomicrobiales bacterium (assembly GCA_937905985.1). Taxonomy (GTDB): domain Bacteria; phylum Verrucomicrobiota; class Verrucomicrobiia; order Verrucomicrobiales; family Akkermansiaceae; genus Akkermansia. Next base: position 20,030 of record CALCWC010000096.1, read on the forward strand.
GGTGCAGGATTTGGGCCGGATTGACTTGCTCAGCATGAAGCATGCCGGGCGCGCGGAACGCATCGATGCCTATGAAAAAGCCCTGCGCTCGCTCGCGCCGCTGTACCGTCTGGAGCCAGACTGGGAGATGCAGCCGCCGTTCGACCGCGCGCTGTACCGCTGGGAACAGGGCTATTTTGCCGAACACCTGCTGGGGCGTCACCTGGGCCGGGATGCAGCCGCGTTCATGAATGCCGAGGCGCCGGATGCCATGGCGCACTGGCTGGCGGAGCTGCCGCGCGTGCCCGTGCACCGCGACTGCCAGAGCCAGAACATCATGCTGCACGGCGGCGCAGCGTGGCTCATCGATTTCCAAGGCATGCGCGCAGGGCGCTGGGAGTACGACCTGGCATCCCTGCTGTACGACCCGTACATGGAGCTTGCGGACGACGAGCGCGACGAGCTGCTGCAGCTGTGGCTCGGCATCAGCGGGCAGGAATGGCGCGCGGATGTCTATTACGCCTGCGCCATGCAGCGTCTCATGCAAGCCCTCGGCGCATACGGCAACATAGGCTACAACCAGGGGAACGCCTGGTATCTGGAGATGATACCGCCGGGGCTGCGCGCACTGCGCCACGCCGCCGAGCACACACCCGCCGATTCACCCGCACACGCCGCCGCGCAATGCATTCTCTCCTGCACAGACTGCTGAAGAAGCCCGCCGTTGCCTGGGGATTGGGCGTGCTCGCCGTTGCGGGTGCGTGGTGTGCATGCCACTGTCCCTCGTTCGACCGCGCGTTCTACGGCACGCTGTGCGAGGCAAGCGACATTTGCGCCGAGGGGCAAGAGGTGGTGCTGCAAAAGCACGCGCAACCCGCGGCCCACCCCACACCCGCCAAGGAAACCCCGGCTGTGGCGTACCTGAGTTTGGACGCCGCAACCTGCTTCCAGAATTTCTCCAGCATGACACCCGGCCCGCAGGAGCTTTCCGTGCTGCTGGACAAGCTGCGCCGCGCCGGCTACACCACGCTGGCGCTTTCCGCGCCGCTGGCGTGGGACGAGGACAGCGGCGCGATGGCACGCGAGCTGCTGTGCCACATGGTCGCGCGGTTCCAGCACCACGCAGTGGGGCTGCGCGGGCGTACCGCCGCGCTGGCGGACGCCACGCCCGGCGCCCTCGCGCGGTGCACCATCCCCAAGCATAACATCCAGGGCACCACCACAGGGCTGCCCTCCGCCAACAAACCTTTCCCGAACGCGCTGGCAGACACGCCGGACCAACTGCCCTTCCGCTGGGCTCCGGACTGGCTGGAGGACGAGCCTTCCACGCACGCCGCCACGGCGCGCAACCTGCCGCTGCTGGCTCGCTGGAACGGCGCGGTCATACCCACCCTGCCCCTGCGGCTCGCCATGGAGCAACGCGGTGTTCCCCCCGATGATGTGCAAGTGGAAATGGGGCGCCAGATACGCATCGGCGGAACAATCCTGCCGCTGGACATGCAGGGCTGCACTGAGCTGCACGGCGAATGCGCGAAAAAAATTTCCCTCTCCGATTTGCTGCAAGATCAAATCCCCCTGGCGGAAAGTGCGTGTGTGGTGGTATGCCAGTCTGCCCCCGCCAGCACGGAGGAACAGATGCAGGCCCTTTCCGGTGCGGACGAGAACCGCGCGCGCACCCTGGCATGCGTGCTGGCAGAGCTGCTGGCACCATCCGCACCCATTACCGAGGACGACCCTGCGCTCCACCTGCGCGTCTATCCCTATCCAAGAGATTGGAACACCGCCGTGTGGAGCATGTACCTGCTGTTGGCATGCATGGTCGGGATGGCATTCATACGCCGGCGCTGGCGGTGCATCGCGGTGGCGGCGCTGCTGCTTCCGCTGGTATACGCGGCGTATCGTCTGGCATGCGGCGGTCTATATTTGGAACTCAGCCGCTTCCTTGCGGCGTGGGTGGTGATGCTCACCGTGGCGGTATTGCCCATGCCCAAACGCAATTGACGAGTGCCATTAAAAATCCCGTTCCGCAAATACGGAACGGGATTTTGAAATTGCCGATATACGGCGCGGGAATCAGAACGGTTTCTCGTCGTCTATATCCTGGATGGGCTCAGCGGCGGGCTTGCCGAGGTATTCCGGCAGCTCCACTCCCACGCTCTGCGCCAGCTCATGCAGCGGCAGCGTGCCCGTGACCAGATTCTTGACAAAGCCACCCACAGAGCCGCTCTGGGAATCCCCGCCGCCCATGACCACCACCTTGTCGAAGGACAGGTTGCGGATAGCGGATGCCTGGGTTTCCACAATCTTGGGAAGCTGTTCCGTAACGAGCAAGCCGGAGGCGGACTTGGCGTCCCCCGCAGCATCCACGATGAGCTTGAAGCCCTTGGCCTTGGCCTCCAGAGCAGCCTGAATGGCGGACGCCTGACCGCGGCCCACCATCTCCAAGCCCTGGCTCTCTGCATTCTTCTGCAGCAGCAAGGCGTCTGCCTGACCCTTGGCCAGGCGCGTGGCAGCGGTACCCTCTGCCTCCTTGGCGATAACGAGTGCGTCTGCCTTGCCCTGCTCTTCCTTCACGCGGACGGCTGCGGCGGCTTCCGCGGCAATCTCCATCTTGCGCTTCTCGATTTCCGCCTTCACGATTTCATCCGCAGTGCGGGTGGCGCGCTCCAGTTCGGCGCGCTTCATTTCGGCCTCGCGATTGGCGATGTAGCCGGCAGCCTCTGCCTGCGCGGCCTGCTCGCGCTCTGCCACCACGGCGATACGCTGGGCCTCTGCCTGGCGCACCTTGAGCTTGGCGTTGGAATCCGCCACCTTCATCTGGGCCTCGTTGTTGCCTTCCACTGCGGCAGCGTTGGCCATGGCCACCTGCACTGTCTGCTCGCGCAGGGCTTCAGCCTTGCCGATCTCGCCGCGGCGGGTTTCCTCCGCCACCTTGATCATGGCGTCGTTGATGGCGCGGGCGGCAGCCTCCTGGCCGAGGGCTGCGATGTAGCCGGAGGCGTCACGGATATCCGTGATGTTGGCGTTGATGAGGTAGAGGCCCACCTTGTGGAGCTCCACGTCCACGCCGCCGGTGATGCCCTTGATGAGCTTCTCTCGGTCCGCGTTGATTTCCTCAATGGTGAGGGAGGCGATGACCACGCGCATCTGGCCCATGATGATTTCCGAGGCGAGGTCGCGGATGTCCTCGCGCGTGCGGCCCAGCAGGCGGCTTGCGGCATTCTGCATGATTTCCGGCTGCGTGCTGATGCCCACGATGAACGAGGACGGCACATCCACGCGGATGTTCTGGCTGGAGAGCGCGCCCTTCAGCGGCACATCAATGTTAATGGGATTCAGGTCCATGAGCGCGTAGCTCTGGATCATGGGCACAATGAACGTGGCGCCGCCGTGGATGCACTTGGCGGAACGCCCCGCGCCCACGTTGCCGTACACGATGAGAATCTTGTCCGACGGGCATTTCTTGTACCGGCTGAACAGCCACGCGACGGTGCCCAGCAGGAACACGACCAGGATGACGATGGCGACAACCTGCGAGGCGCTGACGCCCGCAGACGCGATTACATGGGGTATGGTTGATGTCATGGTGATTTCGGGGTTAAGAAGAGAGGATTGTTTAAAGGGGGCGCACAGTGACAAGGTAGGTGGTGGCCTTCACCACCTCCACGCGGGTTTGCGCGGGCAGTGCGGTATCGCCCTCCTGCACGGCGGCAATGGTGAGCAGCTGGCTGGGGTGCGCTATCTGCACCTGGCCGCCGGGCTCGCCATGCGGCGGCACGGTCACATACACCGTGCCCGTGAGTCCCACAAGGGATTCATGCTTCAGCGTGCCGTCCGACTTCAGACTATAGATGAACTTCATCATGCCCGCCACGATAACGAACATGACCGCGCCCACGCCGAAGCCCACCAGCACCGCCACCAACACGCTCGGGGTGGTCTGTATGCTCACGAAACCACCCCAGCCGAAGCCAAGCAAAAAGCCGACGAGCGCGCGCACGGAGAAGAAGCCCGTGTCCCCATTGCCCACATCCGCATCGGAGCCCACATCCCCGTCCGTGTCTGCATCCGCAAACAACGAAAGGACAAACAGGCCCAGCGCCAGCAGTGTGGCCACCCACGCTATGGCACAGAAGATGCCGCGCGGCGAAGTGAAATCAGGCATCAAATCCCCGGCCTTCAACAGGGCGGAAATGGCGTTGAGGATGTTCAAAAGGGTATCCATAATCTTTCCTCCAGTATAGCGCAGGCGTGGCGGCGCGGTCAATGAGAAAAGCGTCACTTTGCACTGCTTCCCTGTCATTATTTTTCTTTCTGCATCAAATTTGCCTTGCATCCGCCCGATTTGGTGCTATTATTCCCGCACCTTGTCGGTCGATTGCCGCAGCCACGAAAATCAACCACTAAACAAGATCAAGCATTATGAGCGATATCAATGTCAATGACTTCAAGGTCAACGAGAAGGACTCCGGTTCCACCGGCTTCCAGGTAGCAGTGCTTACCAAGCGCATTGCCCACCTTACCGGTCACCTGGCCGAACACAAGCACGACCACGCATCCCGCCGTGGCTTGCTGATGATGGTGGCCAAGCGCCGCAAGTTGCTGGATTATGCCAAGCGCACCCAGCCGGACCTCTACAAGGACCTGCTCAACCGCCTTTCCCTGCGCCACTAAGCAAAGGCTGGCGGCTTGAAGCCAAGAACATATCCCAAAACCCAGTTACAGAGGAACCCGCGGAAGTATGTCCGCGGGTTCCTTTGTTAGAGTGTTTTCGGGAAGGGGTCAGGCGCGCCTGCGCTGGCCGATGCTCTCCTGCTGGTTGCGCTGGATAAGCTCGTTTCGCTTCTGCTCCGCAATGAGCATGGGGTTGTAACGGCCCTTGGAGAACACAGGCACAATGATGCCTTCCTCTCGCCCTACGCAGTACAACACCTTGGCAAGTGCCAGATAGATAAAATCATCAAAGAAGTGGGTGATTGTACCCGCCGATATGTAGAAGTGTGCTATGTCTCCATAAAACTTGCATAAGAACAACACAGCAAGCATAAACATGGGAGAATCCTTGTAGGCGCGGCACACGCGGACAATGAGAAAGGCTCCATACAGGAACACGATAGTGATGAGAGCCAGGCCCACTATGCCCGTTCTGTGGATGGCCAATATGGCTCCGTTGTGCCAGGTGCCGGTGTAGGCGAAGTCCTCTTGGTCACCAAAAATGGAGGAACCGCGCATCAACGACACATAATAGCGATTCAAATCCACCACGGCCTGGCCGAAGCCATCCCCCCAGACGTAGTCCTTGATGTATCCGGTACGCGGGTCCAGCGCCCAGCGCCACATCTCCTTTCGCCACTCCGAAGAGTGTTCCGTTTCCGCCCTGACATCATCACGGATCTGCACGCCCGGGAAAATGGAAAGCGTTCTCTGCATGCCGAAGGGGAAGTGCTCCTCCACCACCTTTTCCTCACTCAGGTACAACAGGGTCCCGTACGCCGCAATGCCTATAAAGATAACGTACGCCAACTCACGCTTGATATAGCAGAGGGCCAAACCTATCGCCCCGAACATCACCAGCTTTTCTCGCCACCCGGATATGACAACAGCCGCGCAGCAAAACAACATGGCGGCGAGATATTTCGGAGAAGCCATGATTTTAAGGAATGGCTTCTTGCTATATACTATAAGGAACACCACCACGCCAAGCTCGGAAAACAGCGCGAATCGGGAATTCCCGGCCGCCTCTCCCAAACTGCCGACAGACACCATGTCGAACAGCCCGGATACAGCCACGAACACAGTAGTGCCCACCACCAGGTACATGGTCTTCCGCAGCACACCGCACAGAGCATCGTATGAACAGGGAATACAGCTCAGTGTCACATAGTAGACAGCCGCCAACACGCACCATACGTATTCCTTGCCGCCAACGTACGCAGCCTCGATGCCGAGCTCGTTGATGGACACCGGATGCCAATAGAACGTAAGCAGATAGTACAGGAACAACGCCAGTACAATGGCATCCAAGGCGAGAAGCGCGCGCCACTTGAAGTTCACGTAGCCCATAATCCACATCATGGCCCAGTACACCAGCACGAACCCGGCGACAAGGAAGCCGGCCGGCAGTCTCTCCAGGATACCCAACGGCAGGAAACCTACTAGCGGAGGCAACAGGTAGAGGAGAGTCCATGCGCGCCGGCCAAGGACCACCATGAAAATGAACCCCACAATACCGGCAATCAGGAAAACAGAGACATTCTTGTCTTCTGCTGCGTACGAGCCGATCATGATGCAGAAGAGCACCAGGACAATAGCAATGACGACGTTTCTGATGGCAATCGCATTCATGGGCTTGAGGCCTACGGCATATCATTGGCTAATCACAGGGCGGATGGGATTTCCCTGCCCAAATCCGATGCGGAGCGACCCTTGCCATCACCGGCAATGCGTTCCAGCAAGACATCCCTGTACGTCATTCCCCCGGGAATGAGAGGCAGCACATGCACATCATGGGGAACCATCACGTCCAGCACATACGCGCCCTCTGCATCCAACATGCGTGCAATGGCTGCGGAAAGCTCGGCGGGATCGGAAACGCGCTCGCACTTTATGCCGAAACCTGCGCAAAGAACAGGGAAATTGGGGTAGAGGAGTTCTTCGTTCTTGTGGGAGGGGTCGTACTCCTTCGAGGCATCGGCCAAAAAGGTATTGGCCCGATTGGAATCGTACTTCAAATCCTCCCACTGCACCACCATACCCAAATGTTGATTATCCAGGATGATGCACTTAATCGGCATGTGCTCCGTGTAAATGGTGGCAAGCTCCTGAACGTTCATGAGGAAGGAACCATCGCCATCGATATTGACCACCAGGCTATCCGGGCAAGCCAAGTGGGCGCCCATGGCGGCGGGAAGCCCGTAACCCATGGAGCCAAGGCCGCCGGACGTAGAGAATCGGCGCGGTTCCTCGAACCGATAGAACTGGGCGGTGAACATTTGATGCTGTCCCACGCCCGTGCAGATGACGGCGTCCCTCCCCTGAAGCTGGCGGCACAGCTCCTCCACCACTTGCGGCGGCATAATTTCGCTTTTCCTCTTCTCGTATGTGAGGGGGAATTGCTGTTTCCAAGTCTCAATCATGCCAAACCAATCAGGGCGGTTTTCCAAGGCATAGGAGCGAGGCTTGATTCCCTGTTCCTCCAGCTTGCGGTTCCAATATGCCAAGGCTTGGCGAGCGTCAGCGCGTATCTCCATATCCACGCGCTTGTTCTTGCCCAGCTCCACGGCATCGAAATCCACGTGAATGATATAGGCGTCCCTACAGAATCCGTGAACGGCGCCAGTAACGCGGTCATCAAAACGCACGCCGATGGCGATGACCACATCGGCCTCGTTGACGGTGTTGTTGGCGCAGACGGAGCCGTGCATACCCAACATGCGCAAGGCAAGGGGGTGGGAATCCGGCATGGCGCCGATTCCCATGAGAGTACTGGCCACGGGCACTTGGGTTCGCTCAGCAAACTCGCGAAGTTCCCGCGCCGCGCCGGATATCACGACGCCGCCCCCTGCATAGATAACTGGCCGCTTGGCTGCCAGCAGCACAGGGAGCGCCTGATCCAGGGCTGCCTCCGGCAGCTTGATATCAGGATGGTAGCCGGGCAGGTCCATCGGGGTGTCGAAATCAGGCTCGAAAACGGCCTCCTGAATGTTCTTGGGAACATCTATCAGCACCGGGCCGGGACGGCCGGTGCGAGCGAGGTAGAATGCCTCCTTGACAATCCTGGGGACATCCTCCACACGGGTAATCATGTAGCTGTGCTTGACCAGGGGGGCCGTCATGCCGAACACATCCGTCTCCTGGAAGGCCGAGGTGCCAATCATGCTGCACCCCACCTGGGCGGTAATGGCCACCAAAGGGATGGAATCCATGCAAGCGTCAGCAATGGGGGTAACCATATTGGTGGCACCGGGGCCAGAGGTAGACATGCAAACGCCCACCCTGCCGGAAACACGGCCGTATCCCTCTGCGGCGAAGGCACCTCCCTGCTCATGGCGGGGCAGGATGGTGCGGATGGCCGGTTCGCGGCTCAACGCCTGCTGCATAGGTAAGCTCGCCCCGCCGGGATATGCAAAAACGACATCCACTCCCTCACGCACCAATGAGCGCACTAGCGCCTGTGCACCGGTCATCTGCTCTTTTTTCCTCGTCGGCTCAGTCATGACTTTGAATTTCAGGGGAGAGGCTAAACACACTCCCCGCGGTATTGTATCAGAAAGGCATGGGCCTGGAAAGCCTTTTTTGCGATGCAACGCAGAGATGAATGAGCTGGCGCAGGGACTATGATTGGCCGGGCAGAGCTTCCGGAATATCGGCAGCCCGGCGCACAATATGGACGGGGGCACCGGTGTTGACAAGCAGAGCCAGCTCGTTCAAATCCGCCTGAGCCATGCGCAAGCAGCCGCCTGCGGAAGAAGACTCCGCCGTGAGGATGATTCCGTTGGAAAGGGAGAGGCGACGATTGGCGCAAACCATGAGGGGAGATTTCGCCGGCACCTTGGCGCCATCCACATACCCGTCACGCTGGGATACGGTTGCATCCTCCTCCGCGGGTGCCTGGCCAGATGGCTTCAGGTCATCCGTGACATTGTAGGAAGCCACAAGGGTCTCGGCATCCCACACCGTGATTTCCCGTCTCGGCAGATTAATTTCCACGCGCAGCCTCATGGGCACATACACAAGCGTCTGGCCTACATGTATGGCGGCTGGGTCAACAATGCCATTCAACAGCATAAGAAGCTCATGGGAGCAGCGCAGGGCGGCGGCCACCTTAGTCAAATGGTCTCCCTTGCGGACAGTGTAGAGCGCAGCAGCGGGATGCCTGCGGGAGAGGTACGCGGAAGCATTGACGGAGCCGACCATGCTGCGAGCCTCGCGGCCCGCGATTCCATCCAACCCCACCAGGGGAATTAGCAGGCGCACAGCCTCATCCTGCCTGTGTTCCCTAATCAGCAGCCGGGCCTGTTCAATCTCAGCGGGCCTGCGAGGCCAGAGTGAATAACGCTCGGCCGCGACAGAGGGCAAGAGGCTATATAAGGCCGCGGCGGTGAAAATCAAATGCATTGATTTCATATGACTGTTGAATCATTTCCATCATAAAGCGCAACAGGGATACCTCCCACGCATCATCCACACCGCGGATGACGGCCCGGAAACAGTCCCCTGATTGCAGGGCGTCCTTCACCAAGCGTTCCGCCACTTCACGGGAATCCTCATGCACGGTCTCCACCAACACCTCCGATCTGCCAAAACAGAAGCCGTACTTGAGCCAGGCGCAATCGCACCCGCCTGCATAACGCAGCCAATCAAGCGCTTCCGCCGCACCAGGGGTAAACCCTTCCAATTCCACCGCATCCGGTAGCGAGGGGCGCACAATGCGCGGGCGGCGAGCCTCCACCCAACCGGAGCGCACCCTCGCAGCACCCACCTCATCCATGGGCTCTGTTACCATGCGATAGTTGAAGCGGGTATCGCCGAAGGTGTCTATGCGCCGGTCCGGCACATACAGCACCTCCGTGTGAGCTATGGCGTAGGGTATGTTTCCAGCATGCATGTGCGCCGCTGTATCCACGGGGAAAGGGCGGCACCGCCACAATTGGCGGCACCGCCCGAAAAAAGACGCCTGAGTGGAAGCTTAGGCCTTGTGCTGCTCAATGTACTCAACCACCTCCTTGACGGATTTGAGCTTCTCCGTGTCTTCGTCGGGGACTTCAATGGAGAACTTGTCCTCAAAGGCCATGACAAGTTCTACGATATCGAGGGAGTCCGCGCCGAGATCCTCGATGAACTTGGCATCAGAGGTGACCTTTTCCGGTTCAACGCTGAGCTGGGTGGCGATAATTTCCTTTACTTGAGATTCGATAGTGTCTGACATATGGTTGATGTGACAGTTTAAGTGCCCTCATTGTATCCGCATTCGAGGGTGGATGCAACAAAAATCTGCCGGGCTGTGCGAAAAAAACACATATGCGGCAAGTGATCCCAAGCTGCACAGCAGCATTTCGGGTGCATGGCAACGGTGACTGCGCTCAAAAGAAAACTACCACGCGCGCTGCGCTGCCAAGGCGATTCCACGCAAGGTCAGACATTCATCCAGAAGGTCAAAACCCGGCACCCATTGGGCGGCAAGGCGCGCATCACCGCCCGTGGCAATAAAGAAGGGTGCGGCGCCTAGCTCTGAGGCAAGCGAGCGCATAGCATGGCCCAGCATGCCGGCAAAAGCCATGCGAACCCCAGCCTGCACAGCCTCCACCGTATTGCCGCCGATACAGCGGGGAGGGGAGGAAACAGCGTCCACGCAGGGCAAGAGAGAGGTTTGCGCGTGCAAAGCTTCCGCCATCATCCTGAGACCGGGAGCAATGATGCCTCCCAGGAAGCGCGGTCCTCCACCCACCACGTCAAAGGTCACAGCTGTTCCCATATCCACCGCCACAACGGGGAAACGCCCGTGCTCCACGGCGGCCAGGACATTGACCACGCGATCCGCGCCCAATGTATCCGCCCCGGCATATCCCTCAAACAGGGAACCGCACATTGCGGCGTTTACCTGGCAGAGTGACCGGCCGGCAAAAGCGGCTTCAAAAACCGCATGCGCTCCCGGCACCACGGAGCTGATGCACACCCGGTCGAACTTCCACCCCTCCAGAAGCCTGGAGATGGACCCGACATCAATCCCCCGGGTGGGAAGGACGCGGTATTCCCCGCCGCGAAGAAGGCGCCCCTCAGCTGCCAGGGCAAATTTGGTGCGTGTATTGGAGTTGTCCACCAACAGAACGGGCATCTTCTCTGGCATGGGCTGCGGCATGGAGATTGCTGATAGAAAACGGCTCCGGCCTGTGGAGGTCCGGAGCCGGCAAGGAAAATGGCATGCCCATTCAGGGACCCACCGTGCTCGGGCGACCCTCCCAGATAGAGCGCCGCGGAACATAGATGATGTCGCCAGGGTATATGGTGATAGCGCGGTCCTTGGCGCTGAAATAGTCATACTTGCGGGTAACCCCCTTGCGGGTAACCTGAATGTACCGAGAACCGAAATCCGAGATGTCACCGCAGTCAAGCAGCGCCTCCACCAGAGTCATGCCCTCACGGTACGGCAGGTTCTTCTTGGAACCCACATAGCCGGTCACCTGAACGTAGCGGCGGTCCAGCTCAGCCTGCTGCTCTGCGGCGCCCAGGGTCACCTGCACAATGGGGTCCTTGTATATCTTCTGGGCAACATATTGGCTGCGGATGAGATTTTCAATATCTCGCGCGGTCTTTCCGAGAACGGACGTGCGGCCGTTGAGATAGGGCATCTGTATGGTGCCATCACCGCGGTTCACGGTATAGCGTCCGTTCACGTTGACTGCATCCTCGCTGGGAATGTTCTTAAAAGTGATATTGACGGCACCGCCCTTGACGGCTCGAGGCTCGGAGACTTCGTTCTGTGCCGCAGCTTGGAAAGCAAGGGCAAGGGAAATAAAGAGCCCCGCCAGCAATGTATGTATCATGTTCATCATGTCTTGGGGTATGCGTTAGTATATATCATCCGATTCTTCAGGGGCGGAAGCTTTCCGCTCAGCAGCCGAGGCTGTGAACTTCTCTTCCTCTCCGGAGGTTTTGCGATCGGCGCGGGCAGCCTGTGCAATGCCCGGGGTAACGGGCTCCTTGCGCTTGCGATCACTACTGTAGTATGAGTAGTAGGTGGTGTAGTACTGATACTGCGTGTCGCCACTGATGTCCACATTGTTCATGACGAGGCCCATCATCTGACCACCGGCATTCTGAATCAAGAACTTGGTGCGCAGCAACGCCTTAAGCGGCATCTTGCGCGGCTGGAGCACCAGCAGGGTCGCGTCTGCCTTGCTCACCAGCAGGGAGGCATCGCTCACACCCAGCACAGGAGGAGAGTCGAACAGCACCACATCAAAACGCTTGGACACCTCGGCAATCAGCTGCTCCATGCGGAAGGAACCAATCATACCGCTCGGGTCCGCAGGGATGGGACCGCTGGGCAGAAGATACAGGTTGGGAAGCCCCGTCTGGAAAATAACCTCTTTGAGTTCCTTGGTGCCTGCCAAGTAGTTGGAGAGACCGACATCGCTCTTCAACTCTGCATAGCGGGCCAGACGCGGACGGCGCAAGTCAGCATCCACCATAAGCGTGCTGTAGCCAGCCTGGGCAAACACATACGCCAGGTTGCTCAGAGTAGTGGTCTTACCCTCGCCGGCATTGGAGGAAACCATGGCAAACGTGGTTGCCTTGTACAGTGACTTCTTGAGCTCAATGTTGGTGCGCAGAATACGGTATGCTTCTGCGTCCGGGCTGGAATTGCCCTGCAGAATCAGCAAGCCGGCATCCTGCGGAATCACACCGAGCACCGGCAAGCCAAGTCCGCGCTCTGCATCCTCCAATGTCTTGATGGACGTGTCGAAGTAGTCGAACACAAACGCCACGATAATACCCAGGATGCAGCCGAGCACCGCGCCGATAATCAGGTTGAGCCTGTAGTTGGGGCTGGAGGGCACGCTCGCCACGCCCGGGCGGCTGTACACCTCCATGCAGGCGCGCGGCGCGAGCATGCGCATCTTGTCCGCTATGTAGTCGTTCTCCAACTTGTCGTACCTCTGTTTTTCCGCTGCATATTCCTGCAGGGCGCTCTTAACCTTCTGGTCTTCCAGGGTCTTGTCCTTCAGGAGCTTCTTGGCCTCCTCATACCGTTCCTTGAGGCTGTTGCTCTCGGATTTCTTGACATCCAGCTGATCCACCATGGCATCACGCATACCGACCAGCTCGGCATACAGCTGCTCGCGCGTGCTGCTGTGCTGCTCTTCCAGGCGCAGGAGCACGGGATGCTGCTCCCCGTAGCCCATCAGGAGCATTTTGTTGCGCTCGTCCTCTTCCTTGCTGTACTGGGTGTTGAGCTCGCGCACCTTTGCGGAGCAGTAGGACTCCGCCGTGAGAAGTCCCGTGCGGGTCACATAGCTGAGCAGCTCCTCGTCCTTCAGGTTCTGCAGCTTGTCGATGTGCACCATCATGTTGGCTATCTCGGAGTCCAGGGTGAGCTTTTGGGAATTGAGGGCCTCCAGGGTGCGTTCCTCCGCCCCGGTGGACTGCGGCGTTCCCGCGCCGGTTTCATTCCAGATGTTGGCAATGTAGCGCCCGGTGCGAATAAACTGGCGCACCACATCGGCTTTGCGTTCCAGTTCGTCCTGACGGGAACGCAGCACCTCATAGCGCTTGTTGATGGCTTCGTTAATCAGGGAGTTCTCCTTTTCCTCGCGCAACTCCTTGTAACAATCCACCACGGCCTGGCATATCTGCTGGGCCACGCGGGGGTCGGTGTTAGACACAGAGATATCCACCAAGTTGGTATTTTTGCGCGGCATCACCTTAATCATGCCCGAAAGCATGCCTGCGGCGGACACCTCGTCCGTCTTCCACTCGTTGGGAAGATCCAGCTTGTTGGCTATGGCAATCAGGTTCTGCTGGGACACCATGATTTCGAACTGCGTCTGCATGTAGGACGCGGATTCGCTCATCACGGCGTTAATGGGGTTCATGCCATTGTTCGCAACGTTGATGATTTCGCGCGGAGGCATCACCTCTGCCGTCATCGAACTGGTATAGCTCGGAGTCATCATCTTCGTGATGACGGCGCAACTGACGAAAACAAGGAGAAAGACCAGCAAGGCTTCCTTCCAACGGCTCTTGAGAACCTGCAGATAATCCTGTGCATGCAGCAGGGCCTCGCCCTGTGTCTGCTGTGCTGTGTTTGCTGTCATGATAAAGTCTGTATCGTAATGTGCGCCCGCGCGGGAGAGACGCGAGAGGCGGGCTTGGCTTAGAAGGTGTAGGTTGCGCTGAAGGTCACGTTGTTTCTGTGGTACTTGCTGCCGCTTCCGTAATATCCGTACGAGGAATTGCTGATGGTGTGCGTGTAGGAGATGGTGCCGCGAATCTTGTCGGTTATCCGGAAAGAGGCACCCACATTCGGGGTGATGGTATATCTCTTATGGCTCTGCATGCCGTGCTCGCCCCGCGTATACTCGCTGGTATAGTAGGAACAGCCGAACATGAGAGACAAATCCGGCGACCATGTGTAGGAACCGCTGAACCCCACGCGCACACTGGGATTGGAGAGATAGCTACCGAGCGAACCGCGGTATGTGTCCACGTTCTCGTTATCCAGGGAGCCATAGAGGTTGATGCTGAACCCTTCCATTACCTTGCGGTTGTAGCCCAGGCGCACCGTGGGGGTCCAAATCTTCTCGCGGTGGATGATTTTCTGCTGGACGCCGATATTCACATTCATGCTGGAATAGGGCGTGAGCGAGCGGCTGGTGCCCAACGTGGCGTAGAGGTTGTTGGAATTGTACCCGTAGCCACTCTTCTTCATGTCGTAGCGGTAGGTGAGGCTCAGGTTGTAAGAAACCAGTTCCGAGGTCTTGACACTCAAGCTTGCGCTGCCGTTGAGGTATTGGCGGTCGTCATACTCGTACATCTTCTCCATATAGAAGTTGCCGGAGTAGGATGCGTTCAGGCTCCAGCTCCACCGGGTGTCGATGGAGCGGGTGACGGCATTGCTGATCGACCAGTTGAAGCAGTCGCCCTGCGCGCGTGAGGTGGACATGCCGTTGGCGTAGTCCGGTTCAGGCTGGTAGCGCACATTGGCGTTCAGGCTGTACGTGCAGCGGTCGCTGAAGCTGTGGGTGATTCCCCCGCCCACACTAGTGTTGGAAAACCACTTGTGGTTGGTGCTGTACGCTTTCTTGAAGTAATAGGTGGCACCCAGGCTCGCGTTGTAGTGGGTCTTGGTGGTGGACTCGAAATCCGAGTAGGACACGCCAAGGTCGGCACCTGTGTAGATGGAGGGTGTCTTGCTGCGGTTGGAGGAGTTGATGTTGTCGTCATACCCCACCCTGACAGACAGGGTGTACTTGACCGCTTGGGACACGGGCAGGCCGATGGCCGGTGCCGTATCGTACAATGACATGGCCAAGGCCTCGCCTGCCAGCAGGGCCGACAGGCAAAGGCCCTTCAAAAACACCGATCTCATAACCGCAGCACGTTAGTGTCCACCACTGCCCCCGGATTAGTTCTGGGGAGAAATCGGCTCCGGGGTGACGGGGACCGGGTTCGGTCGCGGGTCGCGAGAATCGGTTTCGCAGATGGTGTAGCGGTGCGGGTCCTGGGTAGCGGTCTGGGTGCTACCCTCTGCCGACGTGCCGTTGGCGTCCTGCACAAGCAGGGCGATCACGCTGTCGAACGTGTTGCCGTGCAGTTTGTCGCACGATTTCTGGAGCGCGGTGAGAAGCTTCACGCCCAGGTCCTGCTGGTTGCGCCCATTCGCGAAGTTCTGCAGGTCCCGGGAGAAGGATTCCCACAGGTTGGCGCCCACAAGCACGGCGCCGTACAGGTCGCGCACATCGGAGACCGACCAGCTGCGGCGCTGGCTGAGGACGGACGTGAGCAACGCAGGAGCCGTGGTGGGGCTTTGCTTGGCGGCTGCGGCAACGTACGGTCCAATCTCCTTGACGGAGGCGTTGGTGTCTGCCGCGGCTTGCGCGGCCTGGTCCAGCATGTTCCCGGCGGCGAAGGCCGGAGCTGCAACAGTGGCGGCCAAGAGAGCCGTCATGATAATGGTTTTTGTCTTCATGGTATTCATCGATGATTAATAGTTGTATGGGAAGCGGGCAGCGGGAATCGAACCCGCATGATCAGCTTGGAAGGCTGGAGCTTTACCATTAAGCTATGCCCGCGCTTTGTCGAGTGGATATTACCAGCCCCTCCGCTGTTTGGCAAGCGAATTTCTTCATTATGTCCAAAAAAAAATTGCTTGACTATGCCACCGGAGGGCCGTATACTTTTCTCCGTACTTGCTGCGGGTGTCGTTCAGTGGCAGGACACGTGCTTCCCAAGCATGTAACGCGGGTTCGATTCCCGCCACCCGTACTATGCGGCAGTTGCCCATCTGGGCGGCTGCCGCAACTTTTTTAAGAAAAGTTAGACAATTTTGTTGACAATGCGTGCGAATGCGCTTAACTTTTGTTAAGCAAGTTTTGAATTTTTCGCGTGCCAGTATGAGACAAGACACACCCTATCGCCAGATGGAGCTGAATCCGAGGACCGCGGATGGGGCCATGCACTCGCCCGAGCAAGTGCTGGCGGAAATGGAGAAGGCGCGCCAGCAGGTGGAGCTGTTGGAATCCCAGAAGGCGCAGTGGGAACAGCAACGGCGGCTGCTCATGAGAAACAACGAGCAGAAAGCCCTGTTCACGGAGGGGCTCAACGAGATAGGCCGGAAGGTACACAACGCCGTGCGGCGCCTGGAGCGAGAGCTGGAATCCATGGAGCATGAGCAAAAGGAGGTTTACCAGGCGTGCGAGTGCATGCAGAAGCACTTGCAGATACTCTCAGCCCTGCAACCCGCCAACTGGAGCAACGAGGGACTGCAGGAGCGCCTGAAGGAGGCTCTGCCCAAATTGGAAAACGCGGAGAACGATTTTAACGAGATATACGCCGTGGGGCACAAGTATCTGCACACGGACATCTTCCGCTACAAGCCGGGGGTGGAGGAGAAACCCGGCATCAACTGGCGGGGGCTGCGGGATGAACTGCTGCGCGGGTTGGCGTTCCACCTGCCGCTGTTCCTGCTTCTGCTCGCCACCTGGATTGTTTATCTAATCGTCAAGGCATCATGAGAAAGGGATCTGCCATAGAGAGGTTGAAAGCCAGCAGGGGATACCACGAGCGTCTCCGCCAGGAGAGCCGTGAAATGCGGCGTGACACCACGCACCGCAGCGCGGCATACCGCAAGAATTCCAGCCCCAACACGCTGCCACCGCCGGAGGACGTGCTGGAAGCGCGGCAGCGCCGTCACAGGCAGTGTGTAAACACAGGTTCATCCTCCCGCAGCAACCCGGCGGAGAGTCTCTTTTTGCTTGCCTTTTTGGTGGCGTCCATCTATGGTATCTACCGCCTCATCGTCTATGTGCTGGCACAAGGATGACGGGGGATGCAGAAAAACCATGGAAACGGAGAATTTGATAGATGTGGCGTACATTGCCGGGCTCGCCAAGATAGAGCTCACGGCGGAAGAGGAGGCGCGGTTCACGCGAGACCTCAACCAGGTGCTCGGCTATGTGCAGCAGTTGAACAAGTGGGATGTGGAGGGCGTGGAGCCCATGTACCACCCGCTGCCGGTGTATGATGCACTGAGGCGGGATGTACCCGGGGAAAGCTTGAGCAATGCAGCGGCGGTGCAGAACGCGCCGCAAGCGCAGGACGGGCAGTTCCGCGTACCCAAGGTGGTGGAATCTGCACACTGAAGAGGAAAGAGGAGACAAAGCCATGTTGTTTGGAAGCATATCCCACTGGAAGCGCCAATTGTCTGAAGGCGCACTCACACCCGCCGAGCTCGTGGAGAGCCTTGGCGCCGCCATGGAGAAGGAAAACCCCGCGCTCAACGCCTACCTTTCATGGAACAAGGAAGCCGCGCTGCAGCAGGCCGCGCAGGCAGACCTTTCCAAGCCGCTCGGCGGCATTCCCATCGCGGTGAAGGACAATATCTGCATCAAGGGCGCGCCCACGCGCTGCGCCTCCCGCATGCTGGAGAATTTCGTCTCGCCGTATGACGCCACCGCCGTTGAGAAATTGCGCGCGGCAGGCGCCATCCTGTTCGGCCGCACCAACATGGATGAATTCGCCATGGGTTCCGCCGGGGAAAACTCCGCGTTCGGTCCCACGCGCAACCCTGTGGACACGGAGCGCGTTCCGGGCGGCTCCTCCAGCGGCTCCGCGGCCGCCGTGGCCGGCGGCATCGCCATCGCAGCCTTGGGGTCGGACACCGGCGGCTCCATCCGCCAGCCCGCCTCGCACTGCGGCATCGTGGGCATGAAACCCACCTACGGCCGCGTGTCGCGCTACGGGTTGGTGGCCTTCGCATCATCGCTAGACCAGATTGGCCCGATCACGCAGAACGTGGAGGACGCAGCGCTGGTGCTCAACGCCATCTGCGGGCATGACGCCAAGGACTCCACCAGCTCCACGCAGTCCACGGAAGATTTCACCGCGCAGCTGGGACGCGACATCAAGGGCGCGCGCATCGGCCTGCCCAAGGAATACCTCAGCCAGGGCAATGATGCCGCCGTCACCGCCGCCGTGGAACGCGCCGTGAAAACTCTCACGGACCTGGGCGCGGAGGTGGAGGAAATCTCCCTGCCCCACGCGGAGGCAGTGGTGGCATCCTACTACATCATCGCCTGCGCCGAGGCATCATCCAACCTCTCGCGCTTCGACGGCGTGCGCTACGGCCACCGCACGGAAATCCCCGGAGGGCTGGATGAACT
This sequence comes from uncultured Verrucomicrobiales bacterium, assembly GCA_937905985.1. Taxonomy (GTDB): domain Bacteria; phylum Verrucomicrobiota; class Verrucomicrobiia; order Verrucomicrobiales; family Akkermansiaceae; genus Akkermansia. Next base: position 38,392 of record CALCWC010000096.1, read on the forward strand.
CTACAGCCGCACCCGGGCGGAGGGATTCGGCGACGAGGTGAAGCGCCGCGTCATTCTGGGCACATACGTGCTCTCCAGCGGGTTCTACGATGCCTACTACGCCCGTGCCCAGAAGGTGCGCGCCCTGGTGGCCAAGGATTTTTCGGATGCGTTCGGCAAGGTGGATTTCATCCTGGGGCCCACCACGCCCACGCCCGCGCCCAAGCTCTTTGACGCCGACCTCACGCCGCTGCAAACGTATCTGGCGGACATCTACACCATCCCGGCCAACCTGGCGGGGCTGCCCGGCATCTCCGTGCCGTGCCAGGCTGTAGAGGGTCTGCCCACGGGCGTGCAGCTGCTTGCCCCGCACTTCAAGGAAACCTCTCTGCTCTCTGCCGCGTATGCGCTGGAGCGGGCGCTCCGCTAACCGCCATGCCTCCCGTCATCCTCAGCATCGCGGGTTCTGACTGCTCCGCCGGAGCAGGCTTGCAGGCGGACTTGAAAACCGGCTTCGCACTCGGCTGCTACCCGCTCACCGCCGTCACCTGCGTGGTGAACGAGGTGCCGGGGAAAGTGGAGGGCATCGTCCCCATGGAGCCCGCGTTCGTGGCCGCGCAGGTGCGGCTCTGCATGCAGTCCTTCCCCGTGCAGGGCATCAAGACCGGCATGCTCTACTCCCCGCAGATAGTGGAGGCGGTGGCCGCGGAACTGCATGCATACAGCGGACCGCTCGTGGTGGACCCCGTGATGATTGCCACCGCCGGTGAAGCGCTCATGCTGGAGGAAGCCATCGCCGTGTACGAGAGACTTCTCCTGCCGCGCACCACCGTGCTCACCCCCAACATGGATGAGTTGCAAAAACTCTGCGGTGGCGCGCCGCTGCACAGCGTGGAGGACATGACCGCCGCCGCACAGTCGCTCTGCACACGCTTCGGCTGCGCCGTGCTCGCCAAGGGCGGCCACCTGGGCGGCGACACTTGCACGGACATCCTGGTGCAGCCGCACGCGCAACCCGTGGCATACAGCCACCCGCGCACGGTCGGCGTATCCACCCACGGCACAGGCTGCACCCTCTCCAGCGCCGTCACTTCATACCTGGCGCTCGGCCACCCGCTTGAAGAAGCTGTGCGCCTGGCGCTGGACTACACCGCCCGCGCCATTGCAACCTCCCACCGCCTGGGAGAGATGGACGCCCTCAACCACGCGCCGTTGGAGCAGGAATAACCTACTTCTTCTTCATCTCGATACGGCCGATGCAGCCGAGGCCGCCATCGTTGCAGCGGACGGTGCAGCGGACCTCCACCTTGGCCTTGGCGGGAACGGCGGGCACGTTGGGGAAGGAAACGGGCTTTCCGTATTCCACCTTGCCGGGTACGCGTGCCACCACCTTGCCGTTGACGGTGAGCGAGAAGTCGCGCGTCTCCAGGTTCATGTTGCTCTTGGGGTAGGGCTTGAGCGTGAACTCGTACGTGCCGGGGCCGTCCATGGAGGCGGACACGTCCACATGCCACGGCTTGTCGAAGAACTTGGGCATCACGCGGCTGTCGTAGTAGTCGGAGGTGATGATGCAGGGCTTCTTGGTGTCGTAGTAGTCGATGAAGAAGCGTGCACCCTCCGCGTAGTCGGTCTTGGGGTCCACCTTGACGATATCCGCGCAGGTCTTGAGAAAGTCCTTCCAGTCGTTGTTGCCGAACTCGTTGAACTTCTCGCGCTGCACATAGGCGAGGGCGGCGAGGTAGCGCTGGCGGGCCTCCTTGGTAAGGTCGGAGCGGGAGAGCACCTTCTGCGCGGCGGCCTCCGCCCCGGCAAAGTCTCGGTTCTTGCCGTTCTTGCCGCCGGATTCCATGACGGCCTTGAGGTCGTTGATGACGGCATCGTGCCGCTGGAGGAAAATCTCCTTGTAGCCGGTCTTGTTCTGCGGGTCCTCACGCTTGATGATATCCTGCAGGGCGGTGCAGCGGCGGGCATCCTCAAAGCTCATAAGGCGCATGGCATCGCCCGCGGCCTTGGCAGCTTCCTCGCCCTTGGATTTGCGCGCCTTCTCCACCAGCTGGCGGAACTTCTGCAAGTCCGCCTGCCCCTCCGTGAGCGTCTTCATCATGGCCTCTGCGGTGCGCACCCTCTTGCCAGTGTAGGAGGCGTAGAACGTGCCGTCCGGCAGCAGCAGCACCGCCGCGGGCAGGTTGTACTCCGTCACGCACAGCACCTTGCCGCGCGCGCCGCGCTCCTGGCCCAGCGTGTCGTCGTACTGGCCGAGCACCACGGGCAGGTTCTCCGCGGCCTTGAGCTTCTCCCATTCCGCGCAGAGCTTGCTGCCTGCCGCGCCCATCCAATCGGAGCCGTGCCAGAGGATGAGTACGGGCTTGTCGGCCTTCTTGGCCTGCTCCTGGGCGTCCTTCACGTTCGGGAGGGAGAGGGCCGCGTCAACAGGCGCGGGAACGAGCGTTCCCAGCGCGAGCGCCAGGGTGAAAAGGTGTTTCTTGTTCATGATTTCTTGAATACGAGGAAGTGGGAAAGGTGGGAGGAGCGCGGCTTGTCGGAGTTGTCGAACTCCAGCCGCACGAACTTGGCGCGCGTGCCGGCGGGGAAGGTCACATCCCATTCTTCCGGCATTTGGTCAATGCTGGCGACGGTGGTGTAGTTCTTGCCGTCCGTGCCCACGCCGACGATGGCCTTCTGCATGTCCGCGCCGTTGCCGGACTTGCGGATGATGCACCCGGTGAGCTCCTTGGCGTTGTCCAGCTCGATGATGACGTACGGGCGCTTGTCGTCGTCCATGTAGCATCCGCCGCCCTCCGGGGTGGTGAGCCCCACGTGTCGCCACGGCTCGTCCCAGTAGCTGGACTTGCAGGTCTGCACCAGACACTCGCCCGTCACGGGCTTGCCGGGCATCTTGGACAATCCGGAGAGGGCGATGGGCTTGGGAGCGCCGATGGCGCGCACGGCTGCGGCGCTGATAGCCTGGAAAGCCTTGACGGAATGGGATTTCCCGGCAGAGAGGATAGTCTTGGTGTAGGCTTTCTTCTGGGGCTTGGAGCCGTCACCCTTGATATCGGTGTTCTTGGTGGCCTGCGAGACGGCGGTGTCGAAGGCGTCGCCGAAGAGTTTTTCCTTGCCCTTGTTGAGGTAGTTCTCCACGCCGTACTCCAGGAACTGGCCGAAGGCGTAGCCGTCGCCCTTGCTCAGGTGCCGCGTGTACACCATCGTCAAAAACTTCCGGTGCATCTCGTCGGTGGAGAACAGGGAGTCCTGCTTGGCCAGCAGCTTGTCGCAGCGCACGGAATCGTGGAACTTGCTGCCCGACATCACGGTGTGCAGCACATCCATGAGCTTCATCTTCTTCTCGTCGTCCAGCTGGGAAATCAACGGCCAGAAGTCATCCGTCATGTCCGCCGCGGCGAAACCGTGCGTCACGTACAGCGGAATGGTCCTGCACAGGTAGTCGAAGCAGCCCTGCGGCGTGAGCCCCTGCCCTATCATGAGCTTGTGCATGTCGCGCCGGAAGAACGGATGGAACGGGGACGTGGTGAGCGCCTGCTGCCACATCTTGATGGCCTCGTCCACCTTGCCGCAGGCGGCGAGCGCCCGCGCGCAGTACGCCTCGCGGTACGCCTTGTCGATAACCGTGTTGTTGCCGAACACGGTTTCCATGAGGTGGACGGAGGTGGGGGCCTGGGTGCTGAAGATGCGGTTGTGCATCTCGCCGTTGGGCTCGTGGGTCTCGTAGTCCGCAATGCCGTCGGTCCAGCTGTTGCGCTTGAAGCGCACGCCGTAGGCGCAGTGGCCGGGCTGGCCGCAGGTGTAGGCGGGAATGCCGTGGGCCATGGCGGCAATGGCGCCCAAGTGGCTCTGCGTGCCGCACACGCCGCCGGTCTTGATGGCCACCTCCGCAATGCTCAGCTTGGGATACGGCTGGTAGAAGAACGTGCCGTTGTGCACGGAATCGCCAAACTTGGAGGGGTGCAGGTACTGGATGATGCCGTAGGCCTCGCCGTACTGGTCATAGGGTACGTTGATGTGCTTGGCCAGGTACTCGTAGGAGGCATCGTCCCAATCCTGTTCCACGTTGCTCACCACAAAGCGCAGCTCCCACGGGCGCAGGCTCGCGAAACCGGGGTAGAGCAGCCCCTTGGATGCCTGCCTGCAGAAGAATTTGTAGCGCCACACGGGGTTGAACTTTTCGGGGTCGGCCTTGGCCACCGCGGGATCCGGCGCGGTCTCGCCGCCGCCCCAGCAGGACGCCAAGGCCACCGCGATGCGCTTTTCCTTCACGTTGCCCTTCTCCGCCTTCCAAATGCGGTACATTACGCGCATGCCCGTGTCCTTGTGGTACGGAACCAGCCCGCAGCCCAGATACAACGACTGCCACTTCTCATCCTTGGCAAACTGTGCCAGGAACTTCCGCACATCCTTGTCCTTCGCCATCCCAGTAAGAACGGCGGCATCCGTGGTGCGGATGACATCCAGCAGCATGGCCAGCCGAACCGCCTCCCGATTCTCCGGCATGATGTTCATGCTCCCCAGCGATTCAATGAGCGCCTTCTCCGCCGCCGCATAGTCTCCGGCCTGCACGGGCTGCAGGACGGGCGCAGGCAGCTCGCCGGACTTCGCCGCAGCCGCAGGCGTCTCCGCCGCCGGTGCTGTTACACACGCCAGCGGCACCGCCGCCAGCGCTCCCATGACAACATAAGGCAATACACTTGCTCTCATGCTCGCCATCCTATCCCCTCCCCCCTGCCCTGTCAAGCCAAAGCGAGCGCAAATCCAGGTCGTCGGCTCAGCGATATGGAAGATTTGTTGACTTCTGTTTGCCTTATGCTACAATTTTTCCAGATGCAGATCAAAACCGTAAAGGGAAGCAAGGAAGCCCGGGGAGGCTTGGCGCGCAGCACCTTGTACAACCAAGAGGCTGCCGGATGCCTGGTGCGCGTCATGCCCGGGGTCTTTGCCGCTGAATCGCTGCCGCTAACGGATGAGAACCTCATGCAAATCATCAGCATGAAGCAACCGGAGGCAACCATGAACCTGATATCCGCCCTGGCGTTCCACGGCATCACCACCCAAATACCCGCCTACCTGTCCGTTTCCCTGCCCAAGGGCACGCGCATGCCCACAGTGTTTTCCAGTCCGGTGAAAGCCTGGCCGTGCAAACCGGGCTACATTCGCAAGGGAAGGAAAACCCACACAGGCGAGATTGGGAAATTCCGCGTCACCACACCGGAACGCACGCTGGTGGACTGTTTCCGCCACCGCAACAAAATCGGGTTGGACATTTTTTTGGAAGCCCTGCACCTGGGCATACAAAAGCGCATGTTCAATTACGCCGAAATCGAGAGTCTGGCGCGCTTCTTTCACGTGGATCGCCAAATCACCCCCTACATCGCCACCGCCCTCTCATGAATGTCAAACGCCTTTTGCAGCTGCACGCGCGCAACACAAAAATCCCATACGCGCAGGTGCTGATGCACTACGCCATGGAACGCTTCCTCCACCGCCTGTCACTATCTCGGCATGCGGATAAGTTTTTCTTGAAGGGCGGCATGCTCCTCACAGGCATGGGAGCCACGCCCGCCAGAACCACCATGGATATTGATTTGCTCGGACGCATCGACAACTCGCCCGACAACATCCGCAAGGTTGTACAAGACATCATCCGCATCAAGGCGGGCGCCGACGAGGTGCAGATGTCCGACAAGGTGACTGTTTCCGAAATCATGCTTAATGCCATGTATCGCGGGGTCCGCGTGGAAATACCGGCATGTGTGGCGGGGGAGCGTTGCAGCGTCTCCATCGATATCGGGTTCAGCGACGAAATCGTCCCAGGCCCCTGCACCCTGAACTACCCCTCCATCCTGGAGGGGATGCCGCCGTCACGCATTCTCTGCTATTCGCGGGAATCCATTGTGGCAGAGAAATGGCAGTCGCTCGTCCAGCTCGCCGGATTCACCAACCGCATGAAGGACTACTACGACCTGTGGTTCCTCGCCCACAACTACAAGTTTGATTTCCAGCCCCTGCATGACGCCCTACTTGCGACCTTCGCCCGTAGGGAAACGCAAATCAGGCAGTACACCGTTCTCCAATCCCCTGATTACCTTCTCAAAATGCAGCCTCTCTGGGCCACATACCTCGCCAAGCTCAAATCCGCCACCTTTTCCCGCAAGCCGCCCGTTCCCCTGCCCTCCAAAAACCTGGAAAACGTGGTTGCCGAGCTTGTGGCCTGGCTTGCACCCCCTATGCTGGAATCACACAGGGGCAAATGGAGCCCGCTCTCAGGATGGAAGTTCAAAGATTGACGATTTGTACTCTTCTGCACACAAAAGCATACAAATTTTCCATTCCCGCAGATTGCCCCTTCTCTTCGCATGACGAGGGGGACACCGTATCGGGGCGCCATAAAAAGGGAACAGGGCTCTATATGACCTTTTGCAGCATCTTTTCCAAAGTCTCCAGGTCGTGGGGAGCCGTCCTATCCCCACACCCCCGCCCTGTCAAGCACATGTGGCAACCCCGCCTCCGCCATGCGAGCGTTTTTGCTTGTGCGCGCGCGTGATTCGTGGTACAAGGGTGCAACCTCTTATAGCTTATGAATATTTCACCGAAATACATACCCGTGTTGGATCCCGAGTTTGTGGCACCCGTGCTGTGGACGCGCGCCTACCAGGAAAAAGTGGCGGCCACGCCGGGCGCACACCGCTTGGATATGGCCATGACGCGCCTGGACGGCACATGCTTCCGCTGGAGCGGCATGGTGCTGCCGCACGAAGGCGAGAACGTGGCGCTCAACCGCACATACGTGGAGCGCATCGTGAAGTTCCTGCTGTGGATGAAGGGCGGTTGCACGCTCATGGTGGCGGGTGACGACGCGATTGCGGACATGCTCTCCGACATCTACCGCGAGGGCGGCTCCCGCGAGTTCGACTGGGACTACGAGAACAGCGTGTACGGCCAGCACTTCACCATCGTGAAGGTGGCCTCCGCCGCCGACCTGCCGGAAGAGAAATCCTCCTCCGTCTCCCTGGGCCGCAACCTGGACGGCTACCGCATCGGCTTTGACCTGGGCGGCTCCGACCGCAAGGCTGCAGCCGTGGTGAACGGCGAGGTGGTCTTCTCCGAGGAAATCGTGTGGGATCCCTACCACCAGACCGACCCCAACTATCAGCTGGAAGGCGTCGACGACTCCCTCATCCGCGCGGCCAAGCACCTGCCCCAGGTGGACGCCATCGGCGGTTCCGCCGCCGGCGTGTACGTGAACAACGAGCCCAAGGTGGCTTCCCTCTTCCGCGGCATTGCCAAGGACGACTTTGAGCGCGTGACGCGCCGCATGTTCTTCACGCTGAAGGACCGCTGGTGCGAGCGCATGGGCAAGGACGTTCCCTTCGAGGTGGTGAACGACGGCGAGGTGACCGCCCTGGCGGGTGCCATGGCGCTCAACGACGACGCCGTGCTCGGCATTGCCATGGGCACCTCCCTGGCCGCCGGCTACG
>CALCWC010000097.1 GCA_937905985.1 uncultured Verrucomicrobiales bacterium
TCCAAGCGCCCCCTTTCGGTTCCCGAAACACAAACAAACGGAAACCGAAATCTTTCTTCCGGCTACTTCCTCCGTCTGCGGGCAGCCAGGGCCGCCAGCGCCAGCAGGCTCAGCGTGCCGCTGGCAGGTTCAGGGATGCGGTAGATGTACACCGCGCCCACGTTGCCGCCGTTGCCGCCCGTGCCTGTGGCGGTGGAGTAGCGGATGTAGAACTCCTCCTTGCGCCCACCGAAGGCTTCATTGCCGAAGACTGTGGAGGCATCCACGCCCTGGGTCCAGTCGATGTTCTCACCGAAGCTGCTCATGTCCGTCACGCCGAAGGCAAGATCGTACTTGCCGAACCAGCCCAGCCCCAGCACTCCGGCCAGGTCGTTGTCGGAGAGCTTGGCTCCCTGGGCAATGGTGAGCGCACCCGTGAGGTTGAGGCCACCCGTGCCGCCGGCGGCGGACACGTCATATATGGCGGTGTCGTTAAGCGTCAGGCTGCCGTTCAGCACGGAAGCCGAACCGGAGGAGCCTGTAGTGGATTCGCCCTTCGCAGTAAGAGTGCCGCTCACCACCGCTTTGCCCACGTTGGAGCCATTCTGGATTTCCAGCTTGTCGTTGGAGCCGATGGTCAGATCCGTGATACTCACGCTGGCGGCATTCTGGATGGACAGGATGGAATCGTTGGCGGGATTGCTGTTGTCCACGGTAACGGAGCCGCGGAAACCGTCCACACCGCCCTCGAAGGTCTGGGAACCGTCGCCGGAGTAGGTGACATCCAGGTTCCCGCCCAGCTTGCCGGCATAGGTATAGGTGCTGTCACCGGTGATTTCCAGTATCTTGTTGCCGGTGCTCCCGGCGCCGCTCACCACCATGGCGCGGTTGGCATCCGGGCCGGAGATGTTGTCGGTCAGACCCACCACCTTGGCATGAGCCGTGTCCACAATCACGTTCACGGAGGCGGACTGCGGAGCATCCTCATCGTAATACGCTTCCAGGATGGCACCGGCGGCTACGTTGTTGTCCTTGATGGTCAGGTTCATGCCGGAACCGCTGGCGGCATCGGCGCCCACACCGTACTGCAGCGTGCCCTTGTAGTCGCCGCCCTCCGGTGTGGCATCACCAATGTTGAACTGCGCCGACTTGGTATCGACTGCTTTGGTGTTGACAACACGGAGGTTCGTGGCCACGGGGGCACCCTCGCTGGTAGAATCCGTGTTGCTCAGCCTCTTGGCATTCAGCACAAGGTCGGTACCTTCGGCGGTAGCACCGTTCAGCTCCACCACGGCTGTGCCACCGCCCGTTGCGGCAAGCTCACCCACCGTGCTGGTGGCGCCGCCGATGGTCAGCTTGCCGCCGCCGGCAACCTGCGCCTTGCCGTCAGGCAGGCTCACATTGCCAGCCACGTTCGCGGTGACTCCGGAGCGCACGATGAGGTTCTGGTCCGTGCCGGCGGTGGCAGAGTGCACCTCGCCCATCGTGTACACAGGATTTGCTTGCGAACCCGTGTTCAAATCCAGCGTGGTATTGCCCCCCATCACCACATGCTCACCCAGCTGGCTGCTGTAGTGGAATACGGTGGTGGAACGGTTGTCCTTATCGTCAACAAAGTCCTCTGCTGTGAGCGTGGTCGTATCCGTGATGGTCACGCGGTTGCTGAAATCAGTCAACTTAGCTCCGGCTTCCAGGGCGCTGCCATCAACAGTGGCAGGTAGCCCAGAGGACGCTTCAAAGTAAATAGGAGCCGTACCAACGGTCTTGACTACGCCCATGCCAGATACCGGCACTTCAGCAGACAAGCCGAGCCCCCAGCCCGCCTCATCCGTTCGGAACGTGAGTTCGCCTTCGTTCTGAATAATGCACCCGGAACTTTCTTTCTGCAGAATCTGATCGGCAGAAAGCGTCATCTCTGCACCAGGCTCATTATATACGCGGGTAATGTGCATAATGACGTAGGGAAGGTCTGGAACCAGCATTTTGCCGTCCTCGCCCCAAACGCGGCCGATGTTGGCCACGCCTTCGTTCACTACTGCCTGCAGGTCGATGTAACCCATAGTAGAATAGTTGAACAAGCCCTGGTTGTGGATAATGCCGCCGCCAGCTTCGGTGTATTGCGAATCCAGAATATCCAAAACGGCATTCTGCTCAATCTCAAACTGACTGTACTCACCAGGAACGACATTCATCTCAAAGTGGGCTGTGGTGCCTTCGCGAACAATCAATGAAGTTGCCTTATTGGAGCTCATAACAATATCATATGTCTCAAGCGGATTCTGACGAACGAAATTGAAGGTGCCGCCGCCGCCGATTACCATTGTAGCTACCTGAGTATTGCCAGGCTGACCTGTCTGATTACTTATGTTGGGCGCAACAGAAATCGTAACTGTTGAATCTTCTTTCTCTGAAATGAAATAGGCAGTTTGCTGAAGCCCAATATACGTATTGGTAGCATCGGGATCAAGAGCTTTGTTCCAGTTTGCTACGCCTTCATGGTGTATTGTCTGACTTTGATAAGTATAGTTATAATCTGCATCCCACACACCGTCCGCCAGCTTACCGTTGCCATCGCGGTTGTTCCAGTAGAGGCCGGGGTTCTCCTTTACAAGAAAGAGTTCAGCATCAGTAAAGTAGTATATTCCACTCGATGAGTAGTGCTGCTCTCCAGCATAGACCAAATGAACCACATCTGTCAAATCTCCCTGATAATTGGTCACTGCAACCCTTGCGACAGGCAGGTCAGCCGGGACACTGTGCTCAGGATTTCTAGACGGGAAGTCCAAACGCCCATCAATATCAGCAATTTTCACCTTGTTGTTGTCACCGGTAAACTCGATGTTGGAAACATCAATAACAGAGCCCGTGCCCAAATTCAGGTTCTGCACGGCAAGCATGTCGGTGCCGGCCAGCTTCACGATGGCGCCGCCGCCCACATTCAGTGTACCGTTGTTGTCCACGCCACCAGTCAGCTCCAGCTTGGTGCCGTCTCGCAGTGACACCGTGCCGCTACCGGAAATAGTCCCTGTAGTAAGGACAACGTTGGCATCTACGGTCAGTGTGGCACCGTCTCCGACAGTCAAACGCGTGGTATCCAGGGTTCGGGCGACCTGGGGATCCGTATGCAGGGTGACATCCGCCCCGGACTGCACGACCATGGTGCCGGCAGCAAGGTCGGACTCAATGTTCGCCACGTTGGAAACATTATTGTTGAAGACCACGTTTGAGCCGGTAGTGAATGGCTGCGGCGCATCAGCAATGTCTTTCCAAGGCATATTGGTGGAGACTTCGTTCCATGTGCCCGTTCCGGAGGCGTTATCACCGGTCCAGATCAGGACATCCGTCGGCTCGTCAAAGGTGAGCAGCAGGTTGTTGTCGGAATCAACACTGAGCGTATAGGAATCGCTGAGAGTCGAACCGAGCAGAACTTCATACGAATTGAGGTTTCCATATGTGAGAGAGCCGTTGCCGCCTACAGAGTTGAGCACCTTAACCGGTTCTTCCTCCATACCGGAGAGGTTCATGCCTGAGAGATCCAGGGTCATGCCATCGGTCAGGATGAGATTGCCGGTGTAGTCTGCCGCCTTGGGGAGGGTCAGGGTGCCATCCAGAGTGAGCGTAGACCCTTCCCCTATCTCCATGGTGCAGGCGGTGAACGTGAGATTGTTCAGGGTAACCTGCGATTCCCCGGCAAGGGTCACCGTCTCCACCTTGAAATCGGAGGCGTAGGTACCGGTGGCGCCGTGGGTGAACGCCACGGTCTGGGCCAGCACAAAGGCTGTGGAGCGGTAGCCGGTGGTGGCGTCGAACTCCACGGTGCCGCCCTGTACGGAATCCGTCTTGCCGTAGATGTTGCCAGCCACGGCTGCGCCGTCCTTCAGCACCACCTTGGTGCCGCCGTTCACGGTGTCGCCGGCACCGCCGCCGTACACGTTGCCGCGCACCAGGCCGCCGGCCAGGGTGACGGAGGTGCCGCCGTTCACGGTGCCGCCGACGCCGCCGCCGTACACGTTGCCGTTCACCACGGCATCACCGGAGATGACCACGCTGGCACCGCTGTTCACGGTGCCGGCCACGCCGCCGCCGTACACGTTGCCCTTGAACAGGCCGCCGCGAAGATCCAGCGCGGTGGAACCGATGGTGTTGCCGCCGTCGTGCACGCCGCCGTATATGCTGTCGTCAAACACGCCGCCTGTGGTCACCAGGCGGGCCTCCCCGGTTATATTGCTCTTGTAGCTGCCGGCATAGGAGGCCCTGTTGGAGTTCGAGTAGGATGCAAAGGTGCCGCCGTTGACTTCCACATAGACGTTGCCCTTTATGGTTCCACCATTGTCCGCGCCAAAGAGCATGGCCTTGCCGTTGCCGCTGTTCTCCACTTTCACGGAGGCGTCACCCGTCAACGTGCCGCCTCTGTGGGCGGCAATCCAGCCGTAATAGCCGCTGTTGTTTTGCATGGTAACATCCTTCACCAGCATGTAGACATCCCCGGTGTAGTCGCCGACGTTGGCATGCAGCTGCGCAACGTTCGAGCCGCCTGTCACGGAGGTGTAGACGCCTGTGGCGCTCTTCCCGGTCGCGGTTGCATTCGTCCGGGCGTTATATTCGCCTTTGGCGGTCAGCCCCAGCCCGGTGTAGCCGATGGAGTCATCCGTGGGCTGAACCCAGTGGATGATGGCCGTGGTGTTGCCCACCAGGTAGAGGCCTTCCGCATTCTCATAGTGGCCCGGAGCCAGCGCGGGCGCATACGCACCTGCGGCTGCGCTCACCGTGCCCATGGTCACCGGGGAGCTGCCGCTCCAGCTGATGCTCACGCCGTTGGTGGAGCCGGCGCTGCTCTCCAGGCTCTCGCCAATCATCATGTCGCCCAGCCACACGAAGTAGCCGGCGCTGTAGCCGCTCGGCAGGTCGCTGCCCGTGATGTAGGTGATGCGCAGCGCCTCCGCGTTCTGGGACATATCCATGGAGTACAGGATATCGTTGCCCCACTGGATGTAGGCCTCGTTCACCTTCAGCACGCCCTGCTGGCTGCCGTTGCCCACGGTGATGGAGAGCAGTTCCCCCGTGTTCCAGGTGCCGGGTTCGCCGGGCGTGCCGCCATCCCCCACCAGCAGGGAGGAGATGTCCACGGTGTAGCTGCCGGTCACATCAAGCCCGGCCGCTGCCCAGGTCGTGGCAACCGTGCCGCCCTGCGCGGGCGTGAGGTTCAGGTTCGTGAAGGCGCTGCCGGTGGCGCCCATGCGCGCCTGGCCCATGGTGCGGCCGCCGTAGCCGAGCGCCTTGGCCACGTTGCCGGCGATAATCAGCTCACCCTGGTTGGAGGGGTGCAGGCCATCGTCAATAAACATGCGCCGCACACCCGTGTTCACCTTGTCATCTGCCAGGGCGATCATGCCCTCGCTCGAGTTCACCACGGTGATGTTGGCCTTGTCGGCCTTGGTGGCCACCCAATCGCGCAGCACCTGGTTGAAGGCCGTCATCTTGTCGAAGTCGCTCTGTGCCGCATGCGCGCCGTTGCCCGTGCGGTAGCCGTACCACGTGGGCATGTCCAGCAGCACAAGCTTGGCTTTCGGATTCGCCTGCAGCATGGAGTCCAGGATGACGTCGAACGTCCCGTTGGTGCCGCCGAACTGTCCGTTCTCGTAGTCGAACATGGCTTTCACCACAGCCGCATAATTGGCATCGGTGAGGGTGTTGCCGTAGTCGGAGAGCAAATCGTTCGTGCCCAGCAGCATGAAGAAGGTGTCCGGCGCGGCGTCTCCGCTGTACACGGGGCCGGTGTAGGCATTGCCGTCCCTCCCGGTTGCCTTCTGCCCCAGCCAGTTCTGGATGGAGGACCAGCCCAGACGGTTGGTGCCGGTCTCGGTGGCTGCCGTCTCGTAGGAGCGCACGGAGGCCTGCGCGCTGTGCGTGTTGGCGAAGGTGCGGTTGCCGTAGCTGTCCGTGAACGGGGCGTTCTGGCGGTTTGTGTGCACGTTCTGGAAGTAGCCTTCCTCCGCCTGGCCTATGCCCTCGTCCGCCAGGATCTTGAAGAAGGAATAGCGCCAGGAATGCTGGGTGTCCACGCCGTCGGTGATGGAATCGCCCACGTACATCACCTTGCCCAAGCTGTTGCCGAATTCAGGCTCGGGCTGCGTGGCAAAGGTGAGCGTCAAATGCCCGTCCGAATCTCCCAGGGTGGCCTGGACGCCGGAGGCGAGCCCCTTCAGCGTGGCACCGCTGTAGTCCAGCACGCCGCTGTAGGAGGCCAGGTTCACCGTGGTGCCTGCGGCGTAGGCGATATTGCTGACATCCAGGTTGCCGCCCAGGGTCAGGTTGCCGCCAACCGTCAGCTTGTCGGTCCCGGCAAGCTTCAGCGTGGCACCGTTCGCCACGGTCATGGCGCTGGTGGTGGTGAGGGAGTTGCCCAGCACCAGGCTGCCGCCGTTCACGGCCACCGCGCCGGCATTCGCAACCGCGCTGTCCAGGGCCAGCGTGCCGTCTTTCACGGTGATAGTGCCATCGAACGCGCTCATGTCGCCCTTGAACGTCTGCGTGCCCGCGCCGTCCATCGCCAGATTCACATGGTTCTTCACGGTGGCGGAGGTGGCATACTCGCCCGCGCCCGCAATGGTGATGGTGTGCACATCGGTGCCGTAGGAAACGAAATCCTTATTCTGCCCGAACGTGTAGGCGCCGGAGTAGATGGTGGTGCTCTCGGTCATGCCTGCGGCATGGCGGATGCCCTGCACCGTGATGTCGGCGCCAAGGCCCAGGCCGAGTATGTTGGTTCCGCCCAGGGCGGCCTTGTCGAAGGTCAGGACGCTGTTGGCCGCCACGTCCGCATCGTTGAATTGGTAGCCCGTGCGGCGCGTGCCTCCGTCGGACTCGCCGCGCAGCACGATCTCGCCCGTGAAGCTGCCGCCGTTGATATTGTAGATGGAGGTGTTGGCATGGGCGGAGTTGCCCAGGTAGATGGTGGCGGGGCTGTCGTCCGCATTGGTCAGGTTGGTGATGTTCACCTGCGCATGATAGCCTTGGCCTCCTGTGTTGCTGGAAATCACACTCACGTGGCCTTGGCCGCTCACCGCCAGGTTGCCGATGGTGTAGGTGCGCGCTGCACCGTCACCGCGCATGCCGATGGTGGTGGGAGTGGTGGAATCACCGCTGCTCAGCACCACGCTGCCCAGGTTCGCATCCGCACTGTTGATGAGTTTGACGGTGTGCCCGCCGGTGACTGCCAGGGTGCCGTTGTTGGTGATGCCGGTGATGGTGGCGTCCGTCGCCATGGTGGCGGAGGCCCCGGCGTTCACCGACAGGTTGGCGTTGGTGATGCTGCCGGTGAAGGTGGCCTGCGTGGTGTCTTTCACGTTCACGTTCAGCGTGCCGTTGCCCTTGGCAAAGTTGCCGGTCAGGGTCACCGGCGCGTTGTTGGTGACGTTGATGTTGAGCGTGCCGGAATTGCCCATGGCGCCCACGGCAATGGTGCCGCCGGGGTTGTTGCTCAAGGTGAATTCGGTTACACCACCCGCAGACTTGATGATCTTGCCGGTCCACTGGCTCAAGTCGCCCTGCATCACGAAATAGACTGGGTTCTTATCCCACGCGTGCTCGAAATCGCCGCTACCGGAGATGCTGCCGGTGAAGTAGGTGATGCCGGCGGTGCCGGAGGAGCCGTTCGTCAATTTCAAAGCGGATGCAGATGCACTCGGATTGGTAAGGATGATGTTGGCGTTGTGGCTTTTCTGAATCCAGCCGGTAACGCCTTTCAGCTCAATGCTGGAGGTGGAGGTGGCCAGTCCCGTTCCTGCGGTGCTATAGTTCAGGCCAACGTCGGTGATGCTGCCGCTCAGCGCCACGCTGCCGGCCCAGTCGTTGCCAAGGCTCAGATTGCCATTGAGCACCTTGCTGCCGCTTGCCAGGGCGTAGGTGCCCTCGCCGTGCAGCTTGGCACCGGGGGTGAAAGAGTCGCTGGATGAAGCTGCGGTGAGGGTGACGTCCTTCTTGATGGAGACATCCGTGGCACTCAGGATGTTGTAGGACCCGCCCTCCGCTACGTCTTCATGGGTGTCCATGTCCTGGTTCACGTAGTAGGTGGTGCCGGCGGGGGTGAAGGTGACGATGATGTCGCCGGCACCCTTGGTCTTGGAGGTGCTGTCCACATAGGTGCCACCGGTGATGGCGGTGCCATGGGAAGCGGTGGCGCTCCCCGTTCCCTTCACCAGATAGTACTGGCCGGGGTTGGAGAGGAAGCCGCTGCCCTTCGCCTCGTATGAATACGTCTGCCCCGTGGAGTCGAACACCTCGAATGCGCCGATGTTGTTGGTATTGAGCGTGACCGCGCCGTTGAGGGCCAGGGAGCCGCCGTCAAGCAGGATGGTGCCGTTCACATCCAGGCTGCCGGAAAGGGTCAGCGCGCCCGCACCCTCCTTCGCAATGGCGCCCACGCCGGTCAAGTTGCCGGAGACGGTGAGGTTGGCATCGCCCTTGAAGGTGATGTCGTGGCCCTGGCGCTTCACGGAAAGGCTCATGTTGGAATTGGCCTGCGTTTCGATGTAGATGTCATTCGCGAGCGTCAGGTCGTTGCCGGACAGGGTGCCGCCGGACAATACGAAGTTGGAGGCGAACGTGCCGCGCCCGGAACCGGCCCCGTTAAAGTTCAGGGTTCCGGAATGGACGTCAATGGCGCCGCCGCCGGTAATGGTGGCGTTGATCACATAAAAGGTGCTGGGTCCATCTATGGTGAGCGTGTGCCCGCCCATTTCTATGGAGGTGGCGTTGTGACCTTGGGCGATGAGACCGAAATTTTTCTGGGCCTTCACCTTGGAATCGGCTTCCAACACCAGGTGGTTCGCAACCTGGCGCAGGTTGGCTCCCATGTCTCCCCCCGTGTTGGTGAGGGTGCCGCCGTTCATGACGATGGTGTACTCGGTGTTGGTGCCCTGAGAGCCGTTCACGTCCAGCGTGCCGTTGGCTGCGACCTCAATGCGGTGGGAGGCGCCGGACGCGCCGAGCGCACTGTTGTTGCCCACCTTCACCGTGCCGCCCTTGACGATGACATCACCGGTGAAGCCGGTGTTGTTCCCGCTCAATAGTGCGGTGCCCGTTCCGTCCACGGTCAGGCTGCCGGAGCCGGAGACGAGACCGGAAACGGTGACGGTTTGACTGCTGGCAGTCATGATGGTTGAAGCCGCAGACACGGTGATGGCGCCGCTGTAGGTTGCATTGCTCCCGGCCCCCGCCAGCGTGCCGCCGGAAAGGGTGATGGCCTTGCCCAAGGCAACATGCGTTTCCAGCGTGCCGCCTTCCACCGTCACGGTACCCGTGCCCAGCGCGTCCTGCGCCTTCACCGCCACCGTACCGTCTTTGATGGCCACATTACCCGAATAATCGGCGGAACTGCCCAGAAGCTGTGCGGTGCCCGTGCTGTTGAACGTCAGGCTGCCGGAGCCGGAGAGGGAATTCAATGCCACCTCGGCGCTACCTCCGGTTAAGGTCAGGCTAGAATCGGTGTTCACGGTGAGGGCGTACGTGGAGAACGTGATGCCGTCCGCCAGATTGAACGTGTAGTCGCCCGTCACCACCGCGTTGTGCGCGCCCGTGGTGGCGTTCACGTTCACCGTGCCGGCATGGTCTGCGGCAAACACGGCATTGCTGCCGGCCAGAAAGTTCTGGTTGTCCGCTTCACTTGTGGACCATACGGCATTTTCCCACGCAGCCCCAGACTGTCCGTTCCATGTATATTCTGCGACATCAGCAAGCGCAATCATGCCGTACTGTGCCTTGACCTCATTTGCAGAGAGGCATTCCCCATAAATGTCCAGAGAGGCAATTTGACCGGTAATGTTGCTTTGGTTATCATTCGCTGAACCGCTGCCGATACCAAGATTGGAACCCTGGACAAACTGCCAGCCGCTCATATCTTGATCTCCAATGGATTCGCCGTTCACATAGCCGTACGTTTTGGTGCCGTCAGAGGTAATGGTGAAATTATACCATTTCCCAGTCGAAAGATCGGGGGTGTCGGTAAAATTGTGGTGGGCCTTGCCCTTTGCCAGGAAATCCAAGTCGCCAGTCTTAAGAGCCAAACTGAAACCGCCGCCATTGCCGTCACCGGTTCCCAGGATAAATCTCTCATTATTCGCATTGTCAAGCTTGACCCATACCGAGACCGTGAAAGCATGGGTTGTATCGAGAGGAAGATCGCCGCCATTGGAAAAAGTGCTGCCGGAAGTCACGCGGATGTAATGGCTCCCGTCAAATGTCACCGCCTGTCCCAGGTTGGAGCCAATGACATTGCCACCCGATTCCCAGCCAATGTACAGGCCGGTGTCAACGTAGCTCTCACTGCCGCCGCCTTTCCACTCGGGAGTCAGGTCGGAGGTGATGCCAGACGTGGTGGCAGTCATGTTGCCCTCGAAATTCCAAGTGGCGTGTTTGGAGGTATCCCCGGTTGCGCCCAGCATGGCAGGAGCGGGGGCGGAATAGGAGGCTCTGACGAGGGAGGCGCCGCCCACGGAGAGGCTGGGGGTGGTGGAGCCGAGTTCGTCCGCCGGGGTGGAATCCGCAGAGCCGGAATCAGTCTTGGCGGATTCGGCGGCGGGGGCGGTGGCTTCCGCGGCATCGGGAACGGTGACAACCGCAGCTCGCGGTATGGCGGGGGCGGAGAGGCTGTATCCGCCGCCGCCGCCGGTTGCGCCGGAGACAGGGGTGGCACTGTAACCGCCTGTTGCCGCACCGGTGGTAGTAGTGCCGGAGGAGGTGGTTGGCGTGGTGCTTTCCACGTACTGCACCTGCTGCACGGCCGGAACGGCAGTGGCCTGGGTGAATGAGGTCACCGGGGAATCTACGACCGAACCGTTAGAAGAGCCGGAGGCATAGGAGTTGGAGGTGAAGCCGAGGTCGTTTGAGGGGAGGTCGGCGGAGGTGCCGGTGTAGTTCGCCTGACCAGCGGTTCCCACATTCTCAGTGTCGATGGAGGATTCGGCGATGACCTCCGTGGCGACTGCCCGGTCGGCATCATCGCTGCTGCCGTAGATGCCGTTGAAGCCGGCCTGGTTGATGGGGGCGGAGCCGGACTCCTTGGCCTCTCCCTTACCCTCTTCTTCGTCGATGGCAGCTTGGGGGTCGAGGTTGGTGTCTCCGATGTCGATGGTTGCAGCGGGGTTATCGGCGGCTTCCTCAGCGAAGGCCTGGCTGCCGAAGAAGAAGGCAGCGGAGAGGGTGCCTGAGCTGAGAGTGGTGAATGAAACCGATGCGAGGGCAGCAACGAGAGCAGCCTGAAGCCTGTGCGGGAGTCTAAGTTTCATAACGTTTTTTCTGTTTGTGGTGTCAAAAAATCGGTAACGGTGGGCAAAGTGTCCCAGAAGCGTTTACGGGTGGAGTATACAGTATTCCCAATACTTATGCAAGCCCAAAAATCGAAAAAGTTTATTTAACAACGTGCAATGCGGTTCCCTGGAGGTTGCCCCTCCCTCCCCACGAACTGCCAGAATGAGCACATATCGTTGTTTGCCAAAGGATTACGACACAAGGTGCGCCTACAGGTTTGGGAATACTGTAGGCAAGCATAGCGAAACGACACTCACTTACCAACAGAATACGCCGGGAGTTGACCTTACCCGCAATAAACACAGCCTCTAAGAGAGTTTTGTTCTTGCAGGCCGTCATTTTCGGCATTTCGGCAGGATTGGAGCGTACAAAAAATGGTACGCCCCCTAGTCTTGTGTGCCCGAATGGGTTGAAAACACGATACCCGCGTGCGGGTTGACGGGGTGCGTTCCGTGGTGTGACATACCGGGCGTGGCCACCCCACGGCATGAGTCATACAGCGCTTCCCAGCCAGAGCCAGAGGGATTGACGCAAAAAAGCGGGCGCACGGCAATCCGTGCGCCCGACGGGAGGAATGGGGGTGCCGCTTAGCGGAAGCTGAGGCCCTGCACCTTGGCGGCGAGGGTATCCAGCACCTGCTTGTGCGCGGCATCCACCTCTGCGGCGGTGAGAGTCTTCTTCTCATCGCGGTAGAGGAAGGAATAGGTCATGGCCTTGCGGTCGGCGGAGAGCTTCTCGCCGGTGGGATCGCAGAACACGTCCTTGAGGTTGAAGGAGACGAGCAGCTTCTGCTTGGCGGCCTCCACAGCCTTCACGATATCCGCGTTGCGCGTGGCGGCGGGGACGTCCAGGGAGGCGTCTCGGCCGGAGCCGGGGAACTGCGGCAGGTCAGCTGCCTTGTAGGGGGCGGTGGCCACCTGCTGGAGCTTGCGAAGGTCCAGCTCGGCGTAGTAGCACTCCATGGGCAGGCCGAGCGCGCGGCACTTGGCGAGCGACAGGCGTGCGAAGTAGCCGCAGCCCTGGCCGTTGATCTGGATATCCGCGCCGTAGGCGGCGTTTTCACGCTCCTGCTTGGCGGGAACGAGGGAGATTTGCGCCTTGGGGACGATGGTGTCCACCACGGCGCGCAGGTGCTCGAAATGGATGTCTGCGGGCTTGGTGGCGGCCCAGCTGGCGGGCGTAAGCTTGCCGGCCATGAAGATGCCGAGCACCTCGTTCTCGATATCCCTGCCCTTGCCGCCGCCGGTGTTGCGGAACACGCGGCCGCACTCGAAGAAGCGCAGGCATTCCATGCCCTGGTTGATGTTGCGCGCAGCCACGGCGATGAGGCCGGGGGCGAGCGACGGGCGCAGGGTGGAGTGATCCTCCGAGATGGGCAGCGCCACGCGGATGATGTCGCCGTCCACAAGCGGCTTGATGGGCAGGGCGTTCTCCACGCTGGCGATGGTGGGGTCGATGCTCTTGTCGGCGATGAGCTTGAAGCTCTGCACCTCCCAGAAGCCGGCTCCGGCGAGCTTGCGGGAGACCTGCATGCGGTAGTCGTTGGCGCGGTCGCTGGCGCTTTCCTCCACGTAGATGGCGGTGTTGGTGGCGGGGATGTTGTCGATGCCCCACACGCGCACCACCTCCTCCAGCAGGTCGCAGCTGCGCTTCAGGTCGATGCGCCAGGGCGGGCATGCCCAGGAGCCGTCGCCGTTGTCCTCCAGACCGAGGTTTTTGAGGATGCGCGCGGCCTCTAGGTGGGGGATGGAGGCGTTGGTCATGACGTCCAGCTCCTTCCAGTCCAGCTCCACGTTGTGGAGGGCGGTGAAAATCTTTTCATTGGTTCCCTGAGCCACCACCTTGGCGCTGGCGGCCTTGTCCTCCGGCACCAGGCAGGGGGCCTGGCCGGCCACCATGGTGGGCTCCACCGTGCCGCCCGCGCATTCCAGGATAAGCTCGATGGCGCGGCCGGCGGCGAAC
The DNA here is from genome assembly GCA_937905985.1 of uncultured Verrucomicrobiales bacterium. Classification (GTDB taxonomy): domain Bacteria; phylum Verrucomicrobiota; class Verrucomicrobiia; order Verrucomicrobiales; family Akkermansiaceae; genus Akkermansia. The sequence goes on from CALCWC010000097.1 coordinate 13,249, forward strand.
GCCACGTTCCACGGGGAAGCCCCGCGCTCGAAGCGGTACGAGGAATCCGAACCCAGCCCCAGGCGGCGGCTGGTGTAGCGGATGCCGGAGGGCTGGAACCAGGCGGATTCCAGCACGATATCCGTGGTCTGCTCCGTGACGCCGGAATCCAGGCCTCCCATCACGCCGCCGAGGGCGAGAGCGGCGCCGCTGGCGTCGGAGATGACCAGGTCCTCATGCGTGAGTTCGTATTCCTCCTCCATGAGGCTGGTGAACTTCTCGCCGTCCTTGGCGTAGCGGATGTCCAGCCCGCCGGTGAGCTTGGCGGCGTCGAAGGCGTGCAGCGGGTGGCCGAGCTCGAAGAGCACGTAGTTGGTGATGTCCACCACGTTGTTGATGGGGCGCAGGCCGATGGCGATGAGGCGCTCCTGCAGCCACTCCGGGGAGGGGGCTATCTTGATGCCCTTGATGCGGGTGGCGGTGTAGAGCGGGCATGCCTGCGGCGCGGAAAGCTTCACGAAATCCCCGGCGGGCACGGTGTCCAGCTTGTATTCCGGGGCGTGCGGGGTGCGGCCGGTGATGCCGGCCAGCTCGCGCGCCATGCCCCAGTGGCTCAGCAGGTCCGGGCGGTTCGGCGTGATTTCCAGCTCAAAGATGGTATCGGACTTCACGAACTCGCGGACGGGCGTGCCGATGGCGTAGTCCTGCGGGAGAATCCAGAGGCCGTGCTCCTTGTCGGGCAGGCCGAGCTCGGAGGCGGAGCAGAGCATGCCGTTGCTGGCCACGCCGCGCATCTTGCCCTCCTTGATTTCCCAGCCGCCGGGCAGGATGGCGCCGGGCAGCGCGCAGGGCACCTTGTCCCCCACCTTGTAGTTGGCGGCACCGCACACAATCTGGCGCAGGGAACCCTCCCCCGCATCCACCTGGCAGCAGTTGAGGTGGTCGCTGCCCTCCACGGGCACCTTCTCCATCACCTGGGCCACCACCACCTTGTCCGTGGTGACGCCGCGCTGCTGGATGCCCTCCACCTCGATACCGGCGAAGGTGAGCATGTCGGCCATCTTCTGGGTGTCGAGGTCCGCGATGTCAATGTACTGTGAAAGCCAATTGAGTGAAACGTTCATGGTAAGGAAAGGTTGGAGTTATTGGAACTGGGCGAGGAAGCGGACATCGTTCTCGATGAGCAGGCGGATATCGCGGATGCCCCAGCGGATCATGGCGAGGCGCTCCAGGCCGATACCGAAGGCGAAGCCCGTGCAATCGCTGTAGAGGCGCTTTCCGGAGGCCTTGTCGATGTTCTCGAACACGGCGGGGTTGACCATGCCGCAGCCGGCGATTTCAATCCAGCGCGGGGCCTGGCCCGCCGCCTGCAGCAGCACGTCGATCTCGAAGCTCGGCTCCGTGAACGGGAAGAAGTGCGGGCGGAAGCGCACCGCCGTCTCGCTGCCGAACAGGGCCTTGAGGAAGTATTCCAGCGTGCCCTTGAGGTCGCCCACGCTCACATGCTTGTCCACGTACAGGCCCTCAATCTGGTTGAAGGCGGAGAGGTGGGTGGCGTCGATGGCATCACGGCGGAAGGCGGAGCCGGGGCAGAAGATGCGCACGGGGGGCGCCTGCTTCTCCATCACGCGTGCCTGCACGGTGCTGGTCTGCGTGCGCAGCAGCTTGCCGCTGTCAAAGTAGAAGGTGTCCTTCTCGTTGCGGGCGGGGTGGTCCTCGGGCGTGTTGAGCGCATCGAAGCAGTGCCACTCGTCCTCAATCTCCGGGCCGTCCGCCAGGGTGAATCCCATGCGGCGCAGGATGCGCACCGCCTCATCGCGCACAATGCTGATGGGGTGCAGGCCACCGCCGGGCAGCGTGGCACCGGGCATGGTGACATCGCATCCGGCCACGGCCGCGCGGTCGATTTCCTGCTGCAGGGCGTCCTTGCGGGCGTCCAGCGCGGCGGTAATGGCGGAGCGTGCCTCGTTGAGCAGGGCTCCCACGGCGGGCTTGTCCTCCTTGGGCACATCTTTCATCCCCTGCTGCAGCTGGGTGAGCGTGCCCTTCTTGCCGAGCACGGCCACGCGCGCCTCCTCCAGCGCCTTCATATCGGCTATTCCGCCGATACGCGCCAGGGCCTCTGCTTGTACGCTTGCTATCTTCTCTTTCATAACGGTTCGCGGGCGTACTATACGCGCGTGCGCGGTTTTGTCAAGACCTTTCAAGCGCGTCATGCCGCATGGGGCAGAGACGTTTTAGCTTGAAACGGCGGGCAGGTTGTGGTACGGTCGACGGGCGGCGGGTGCGCGCGCGTGTAGATATGCGCGGGTGTTCTGCGTTCCAAGGAACGTGTGGCGGGAAAACCGCTGCAGTGAACTTAATCTCTGACAAGCTCGTGAAAAAGGTTATTAAATGGATAGTCATAGCACTGCTCGTGATTGGAGCCGTGGTGTTTTGGATGAACCGTGACGGCGGGGACGCCGATGCCCCCAACTTCCGCACGGTCCCCGTGGTGAAGGGCGATTTTGTGAACAAGGTGCAGGCCACCGGCACGCTGGAACCCAGCGAACTGGTGGATGTGGGTGCCCAGGTGACCGGCGAGATTAAAGAGTTCGGCACGGACACGGAGGGACGCCGCATCGACTACGGCAGCGAGGTGAAGGCGGGCCAGCTGCTGGCGCGCATCGACGACACCATCGTGGAGCTCAACATCCAGCGTGCAGAGGCCAGCGTAGAGCAGGCCAAGGCCCAAATCCTCAATTCCAACGCCAGCGTGGAGCAGGCCAAGGCCTCCATCTCCCAGGCCAAGGCCAACAAGAACAAGGCGGACCGCGACCTGGACCGCGCCAAGAAGCTGGGCGTGGGCGACGCGCTCTCCCAGATGAGCTACGACCAGTACGTGACCGCCGCGGAAACCACCGCGGCCAACCTGGAGAGCGCCACCGCGCAGCTGGAGACCGCCAAGGCGCAGCAAGCCAGCGCTCAGGCCCAGCTGCTCAGCGCACAGGCCCAGTTGAAGAGCGAGCTGCGCAACCGCGACTACACGCACATCTCCTCCCCCGTGGACGGCACCATTGTGGTGCGCCAGGTGAACGTGGGCCAGACGGTGGTGAGCAACATGAGCGCCTCCACCCTGTTCCTGGTGGCGCGCGACCTTTCCAAGATGCAGATTTGGGCAAGCGTGAACGAGGCGGACATAGCGAAAGTGCATCCGGGGCAACTGGTGCGCTTCACCGTGGACGCGCGCCCGCACGAGAACTACACCGGCACGGTGAACAAAATCCGCCCGAACGCCACCATGAGCTCCAACGTGGTCACCTACATCGTGGAAATCGACATCGAAAACCCGGAGCGCAAGCTGTTGCCCTACATGAGCGCCAACGCCGACTTCATTGTGCAGGAGGTGAAGGACGCCCTGCTGGTGCCAGACGCCGCGTTCGACTTCACCCCCGCGCCCAAGATGATTGACCCCGCCTTTGCGGACAAGGCACCCGCTCCGAAGCCCCTGGCTGCGGAGATGAAGGGCGACACCGATACTGCGGCAGCCCCCACGGAACCCGTGACCCTGTGGCGCAAGACGGACGACCACCACGTGGCGCCCGTGCGCGTGCTGCGCGGAGAAAGCGACGGCACCCGCAGCATTGTGACCCTTCCGGAGGGCGAGACGCTGGAACCCGGCACGGAGCTGGTGACCGGGCTTGAGGTGATTATCCCGGCTGGAGCCGGCATGGCCGGAGGCCCCGGAGCGGGCGGCGGCGCGGGCGGCAACCTTTTCCGCCCGAAGATGCCGGAGCGTCCCAAGCGCGGCGCGGGCGGCGTGGAAGCCAAGCCCGGCCAGGAAATCAAGCGCCAGAACCGCGGCCCCCACTTCTAACCCCGACCCCCACGCACCGTGATTCAACTCAAGGACATCACCAAGGTGTACCACGTGGGCGAGATTGACCTCCCCGTCCTCAAGGGCATCTCCCTTACCATCGAAGACGGCGAGTTCGTCTCCCTCACCGGGGCGTCCGGTTCCGGCAAGTCCACGCTGATGAACCTGCTGGGCTGCCTGGACCGCCCGAGCGGCGGGGAATACTGGATTGACGGGCGGAACGTGGCGAACCTGAACGCGAACCAGCGGGCGGCGCTGCGCAACGAGCGCATCGGTTTCGTGTTCCAGAATTTCAACCTGCTGCCGCGCACCTCCGCTTTGGAGAACGTGATGATGCCGGCGGCGTACCACCACCCTGCCCTCTCACAGGCGGAAATCCGCGCCAACGCCCTCAAGCTCATCCGCCTGGTGGGGCTGGAGGACCGCATGCACCACACCCCGGCCCAGCTTTCCGGCGGCCAGCAGCAGCGCGTGGCCATTGCACGCTCGCTCATCAACAACCCCGGCATCCTGCTGGCGGACGAGCCGACCGGCAACCTGGACTCCACCACCTCCGTGGAGGTGATGAACATGTTCCGCGACCTGAACCGAGACCACGGGCTCACGGTGATTATCGTGACGCACGACCCGAAGACGGCAGCCTTCACCGACCGCGCCATCCACATGCGCGACGGGCTCATCACGGAGGGTGTGGCATCTGAACTCAACGCTTCCCTGAAGAAATGAAACCCTGGGTACTGTTCATAACCTGTCTGCGCGCGCTGGTGCGCAACCCCATGCGCGCGGTGCTCACCATCCTGGGTATCGTCATCGGCATTGCCGCCGTGGTGGCCATCCGTGAAATCGGCGAGGGCTCCAAGGAACAAATCTCCTCTCAGGTGGCATCCCTCGGCGCGGATGTCGTCAACGTCTGGGGCGCTTCCGTCAACACCACCGGCGTGAACTCCGGCAAGGGCGGCCGCGCCTCCCTGTACCCGGAGGACGCCACGGCCATCATGCGCGACTGCAAGGAGACGGTCCTGATGGCCTCCCCGATGGTTCGAGCGGCGGGCCAGGTGATTGTGGGCAACAAGAACTGGAGCCCCGGCTCCATTGTGGGCGGCAACGAGGACTATCCCAAGATTGAGGGATGGACGGTCACCAACGGCCACAGCTTCACCAAGGAACAGGTGGACAACTCCGCCCGCGTCTGCCTCATCGGCATGACCATTGCCAAGGAGCTTTTCGCCGGCAAGGACCCCGTGGGGCAGGAAATCCGCATCAAGGACGTGGTGTTCACCATCATCGGCGTGCTCTCTGAAAAGGGCGCGGACATGGGCAACGACAAGGACGACACCATCATCCTGCCGTGGACGAGCATCCGCTCGCGCCTGATGGGGGCATCCCGCGAGGCGGCCATCATGCGCGGCGGCGCATCCAACGCCACCAAGCCGTCCTCCACCAGCACGTTCTCCACCTCCGCGGTGAACTTCTATGCGGGCTCCGAGCTGCAGCCCTACACCAGCGCGCCGCACCCGCTGCGCACCCGCACGGTGGACAACCTCATCATCAAGATCAAGGACAAGGAGAACGCCAAGCCCGCCATGGAGCAAATCACGCAGGTGCTGCGCCGCGAGCACAACCTGCAGCCGGGCGTGCTGGACGACTTCGAGATGTTCGACCGCGGGCAGATTTCCAACATGGTGACGAGCATCTCCGACACCATGACCACGCTGCTGATGGCGGTGGCGTTCATCTCCCTGGTTGTGGGCGGCGTGGGCATCATGAACATCATGCTCGTGTCCGTCACGGAACGCACGCGCGAAATCGGCCTTCGCATGGCGGTGGGCGCGCGCCCGCGCGACATCATGCAGCAGTTCCTGCTGGAATCCGTGCTGCTGTGCCTGGTGGGCGGCCTGTTGGGCATTGCCATGGGGCACGGGGCCTCCAGCATCATCAGCGCACAGGCGGGATGGCCCATCGCCACCTCATACGCCGCCATGGGCCTGGCCGTTTCCGTAGCCGCATTCATTGGCATCGTCTTCGGCTGGTACCCCGCCTACAAGGCATCCAAGCTGGATCCCATCGATGCCCTCCACCACGAATAATTTTTTCATAGCAAGCATGAAAGCACATCTTCTACTGGCAATGACCGCCCTGCTCCTGGCCTCCTGCGCCGTGGGGCCGGACTTCAAGGGGGCAAGCTTCGAAGGGCTGCCCGAGACTTGGCTCAACGCCCTGCCCCCCGCCACGGATGAACACCAGCTGGAATCCTGGTGGCAGGCCTTCGGCGACCCCCAGCTCACCGCCCTCATCGAGGCCGGCTTCACCGCCAACCACGACATCATCAACGCCGCGCTCAACATCGCCCGCGCGGAATCCAGCCTGCGCGCCATGAAGGCGGACCTCTTCCCGTTCGTCTCCGGCAACTTCGGCGGCAGCAACTCCGGCTCGTACGACACCAGCACCAGCCACGGCCGCTGGAACGGTGGACTCTCCGCATCCTGGACCCCGGACATCTGGGGCGGCACGCGCCGCGAGGTGGAGGCCGCCTACGCCGCGCTCGGTTCCTCCAAGGCTGCGGCCGCCGCCACGCGCACCGCGCTGGCATCCAGCATCGCCGTCATCTACTTCCAGTGGATTTCCGCGCAGGAGAGCCTGCGCATCGCCAAGGAGCAGCTGGCCTACCAGGAGCGCACCTACGCCGCCACCGCCGCACGCCACGCCACCGGGTTCGATTCCTCACTGGATCTCGCGGAGGCCACCTCCACGATTGCCTCCACCCGCAGCCAGATTCCCGTGTACGAGGCCAACATCAAGACCTGCGAAAACACGCTGGCCACCTACCTGGCCACCACGGCGGACCACATCAATCTCGTGATGCCCTCCCCGGAGGTGTACAACCGCATACCCACCGTGCCCGTGGGGCTGCCGAGCGACCTGCTGCGGCGCCGCCCGGACATCGTAGCCGCGGAGCACAACCTGCACCAGGCATGCGCACGCGTGGGCGTGAGTGTGGCCAACCTGTTCCCCCGGCTTTCGCTCACCGGCAGCACCAGCACCTCCTCCGGCACAAACTTCTCCCACTTCTGGCAGAACGCCACCTGGAACCTGGGCGCGAGCGTGAGCCAGCAGCTGCTCAACCGCGTGGCCCTGCGAGAGAACGTGAAACAGGCGGAAATCTCCCAGCTTACCTCCCTGCACACGTATGACAAGACCGTGATTGCGGCCTTTGCGGAGGTGGAGACCTGTCTCATCGACTACGCGCGCTACACCGCGCAGCTGCCGCAGATCGAGGCCGCCAACGCCGCCAACAAGCTCTCTGCGGAGCTGTCCCAGCGCCGCCACATCGCCGGTGAGTCAGACTTCCTCAACGTGGCCTCCGCGGAACGCGCCTGGCTGGCGTCCGAGCTCAACATCATCTCCGCCCGCCAGAACATCCGCATCACCCTCGCGCGCCTCTGCACCGCCCTTGGCGGCGGTTGGTAAACGATGGAAACTGGATTAGGATTAGGATTAGGAAGTATTTTGCGACGGTCTTGACTCCGGGGCTACGGCGTGGTAGGTTTGCTGCCGGAGTTGTACCTTATGGCGCTATCCTGATCAGCTGCGGTCTAGTACGCTGTTGGCCTGGCTCGAATTGGTCTGTCTCACCGCTTGACGGAAATCGAGTGCTGCGTCTCCGATTTGCAACTCCACCCCGGGTCCATTTGGCTTATGCCAAATGGAACTTCGTTTTCCGCGTGCCGCCGCGGTTTATCCTTTCAGGCGGGGGTGGAGTTTGGTATAATGCCGGGCGAGATGGACTTGTTCGATTTTGCAGCATCGCAAGGGGAAACGGACCTGGAGAAGTACCGCGGGCTTTGCGCCGTTGTGCGGCGCAACAACGAGCTGTACTACGCCAAGGCCACGCCGGAAATCAGCGATGCGGAATACGACCGCCTCTACCGCGAAATCGAGGAGCTGGAGCGCGCGCACCCCGACTGGGTGACGCCGGACTCCCCCACCCAGAAAGTGGGCAACGACCTGAGCGAGGGTTTCCGCAAGGTCACCCATCCCGCGCCCATGCAGAGCATCGACGACATCTTCGAGCACAAGCCGGAGCAGGGCGAGACGGATGCCGAGCTGGTGGCGTTCTACACGGGCTTGGAAAAATCGCTGGGCATGGCCGCGCCCAAGGTGGTGGTGGAGCCCAAGATTGACGGCTGCGCGGTTACGCTCATGTACCGCCACGGCAAGCTGCAATACGCCGCCACGCGCGGCGATGGGCGCACGGGCGACGACATCACGGAAAACGTGCGCACCATCCGCAGCGTGCCGTTCACGCTGCCCGCAGGCGCGCCGGAGGTGCTGGAGGTGCGCGGCGAAATCTTCATGCCGTCCGCAGAGTTCGACGCCATGAACGCGCAGCGCGATGCGGACGGCCTGCCGGCGTTCGCCAACCCGCGCAACGCCACCGCCGGAACCATCAAGCTGCTGGACCCCGCGGAGGTGGCGCAACGCCCGCTGCGCTTCCTCGCCCACGGCATCGGCGTGTACGAGGGAGACGAGCTGCACACCATGGACGACTACGAGGCCCTGCTCTCCCGCATGCAGATTCCCTACAACAAGCCCATCCTGCGCGCGGAGGGGCTGGAGGCAGTGCGCGCCGCCGTGGCGGAAATCGACACCACGCGCCGCGGGCTGGGATTCGGCACGGATGGAGCGGTCATCAAGCTCGATGATTTCCGCCTGCGCGAGGGCATGGGCTCCACGGCGCGCGCGCCGCGCTGGGCAGCCGCGTTCAAGTACCTGCCGGAGCAAAAGGAAACCCGGCTGCTGGGCATCACCATCCAGGTGGGCCGCACCGGCGTGCTCACCCCCGTGGCGGAGCTGGAGCCCGTAAAGCTCAGCGGCACCACCGTCTCCCGCGCCACCCTGCACAACGCAGATGAAATCGAGCGCAAGGACATCCGCATCGGCGACACCCTGCTCATGGAGAAGAGCGGCGAAATCATCCCCGCCGTGGTGCACGTGGTGGAATCCAAGCGCCCCGCGGACGCGCAGAAGTACAGCCTGTACGATGCCGTGAACGGCGCGTGCCCCGTGTGCGGCGCACCCATCTCCCGCGAGGAGGGCCAGGTGGCGTGGCGCTGCACCAACCTCACCTGTTCCGCGCAGGCTGCCATGCGCACCACCTACTTCTGCAAGCGGGAGGCCCTGGACATCGAGAGCCTGGGCGGCACCGTGGCGGAGGCCCTCGTCAACCGCGGCCTCATCCAATCCCCGCTGGACCTCTTCCGCCTCACCGTGCAGGAGCTCGGCGCGCTCAACCTCGGCACCGCCGACGAGCCCCGCCGCTTCGGCGAGAAGAACGCCGCCAAGGCGCTGGCCGCGCTGGATGCCGCCAAGGCTCTGCCGCTGGAGCGCTGGCTCACCGCGTTTGGCATCCCCACCATCGGCACCGTCACCGCGCGCGCCGTGGCCAAGTACCACCGCGATTTGCACGAGCTGGCGGATTCCGCCTACCTGCGCGATTTGCTGAAGCTGGAGAGGGACATCGACCGCTACAACGAGCTCAGCCCCGGTGCCAAGGCAAACAAGGGACTGGACAAGGAGGCGCTGGAGGCGCAGCGCGCACCCATCCGCGCAGAGCTGGAGGCCCTGGCCGCGCCGTACATCGCCCGCGGCTACCTGGGCGTGGAGGAGGACGGCCCCAACAAGCTCAAGCTAGCCAACCCCATCGGCTCCGTCTCCACGCACAACATCGTGCGCTACTTCGATTCTCCCGCCGGGCACGGCGTGATGGACACGCTCACCGCCTACGGCATCAACCCCGCATCGCCCACGTTCACGGAGAACATGAACGCCGTGGCGGAGGGACCGCTCTCCGGCAAAACCTTCGTGCTCACCGGAGCACTCAGCAGGCCGCGCCCCGACTTTGAGAAGATGATTGCCGCGGCGGGTGGCAAGGCCACGGGCTCCGTCACCAAAAACACCACCTACCTGGTGGCGGGAGAGGGCGGCGGCTCCAAGCGCGACAAGGCGGCCAAACTCGGCATCCCCGTCATCAGCGAGGAAGATTTGCTGGCCATGATGAACACGCCCCAAGAGGAAGAAACCTTTACCCTGTCATGAGTACGCGAGCCATCATTTACGGAACCATAGCCATCGACACGCTCATCACGCCGGGAGGGCGTGCGAATTCCGTATTGGGCGGGTCGGGGCCGTATGCGGCGCTGGCGGCACGGCTGCTGACAGACCGTGCGAATCTGGTGGGCGTGGTGGGGGATGATTTTCCCACGGAGTTCACGCAGGCGCTGGAGGCGCGCGGCGTATGCATGCAGCACGTGGACCGCGCTGCGGGAAAAACCTTCGCCTGGACCGGCGAGTACGAGGAGGACATGAACAACCGGCGCTCCGTCTCCACGCTGGAGGGCGTGCAGGAAACCTGGCAGATGAACCTCCCACAAGAGCTGCGCGAGAGCGAGCTGGCGGTGGCGTGCAACGTGACGCCGAGGCTGCAGCTGCGCCTGCTGGAGCAGTGCAGCGGCGCCAAGTTCAGCATGGCAGACTTCATGGAATCCTGGATTTTGCGCGAGCGCGACTACGTGGACACCCTGCTGACGCGCGTGGACATGGCGCTGATGAACGACAGCGAGGCGCGCGTGTTCGCCGGAACGGACGACTCCATCGAGGCCGGGCACGCGCTGCTGGCGGCGGGACCGCGGTACGCCATCGTGAAGCACGGCAGCGCGGGCGCCACGCTCTTCCACAAGACGGAAGACGGGGAAACGCGCATCTTCCGCTGCCCCGCCTGGCCGCTCGCCCACCCGCAGGATCCCACGGGCGCGGGAGATTCCTTCATGGGAGCCTTTGCGGGCTACCTGACCAGCTGCCTGAACGGCGGCAACCCCGCGTGGGAGGACATGAAGCGCGCCATGGCCATTGCCACGGTGGTGGCCGCCGCCGTGTGCGAGAAGTTCGGCACGGTTTCCCTCTTTGCGCTCACGCGGCAGGAGCTGGCCCACCGCCTGGCGCAGTTCCACGAAATGACCGCCTGGGATTGAGGAAAATGTTCTTCCCCTAACAAGCGGGATGGTGTAGAATGGGGCAGTACGCATCATGGACATCATCAAATCCATTGGCAACTGGTTCGTTGACAAGACTTTCATCTCCTGGTTCACGCCCAAGTGGCGCAAGCAGGGGTGCGAGACTGCCGGCATGCTGGCACGTCACATCCACACCTACAGCCACAAGCTGCCGCCGGAGGAGCTGGCGGAGTGCAAGATCATGCTGGGCAAGCTCCGCGCCGCGCTCCACGATTGGGACGCCGAGGAAACCGAGCGCGTTTCCAAGCTGGTGAACGTGCACTGCGAGAGCATGCCGGGCTTCAAGCGCAACCCCGTGCTGGAGGTGGTGGAGTCCTTCTTCGTCATCATGGTGGTCTTCTTGGGCATCCGCACCTACTACGCACAGCCCTTCCGCATACCCACGGGGTCCATGCAGCCTACGCTCAACGGTATCATTGTGCACCCGGTGGATGAAATCCCCGGTGCGCCCACACGGATATGGGACATGCTGACGCTGGGCAGCTCCTATGTGGAGGCGGTGAGCGACGGCAACAAGCAGCTGGTGGACATAGAGGACCACCCCAAGTGGCTCCTGTTCACGGAGACGGTGCTGAGCTTCGACGACGGCTCCAAGGTGGCGCTGCCGTCCGCCAAGGGCGCGGTTATCCAGTACCTGCAGGAGCAGGGCAAGATCCGCACCACGCCGTCCGGCGTGATGAAGCTGGGGCGCTTCCGCACCGGTGAAACCATCATCCGCGCGCGGGTGGATGCGGGGGACATGGTGATAGTGAACCGCATGGCGTACCACTTCCGCAAGCCGGAACGCGGGGAGCCCTTTGTGTTCGACACCCGCGGCATCAACACCAGCATGCAGAGCCCCGGCCTGGGGCAGATAGAGGACCAGATGGCCGGCACGCACTTCATCAAGCGCCTGTGCGGTCTGCCGGGAGACCAGGTTTATATTGAAACGCCCACGCTCTTCGTCAACGGCACGCCCGCCACGGAACCGGGCATGCAGCGCGTGATGGCGCGCACAGAGCCGTACAATCCCGTGGGCTACCAAACACTGGAGAAGGGCCGCAACCCCATGGCCTACCTGACGGACGAGGGACACAAGGTGCTGCAAAACCCGCCGGACGCCAATCTGCGCGAGTACCTGGCGCTGGGCGACAACACCGTCAAATCGCTGGATTCCCGTTTCTGGGGGCCTGTGCGCCAGTTCAACGTGCTGGGGCCGGCCTGGTTCACCCTGTGGCCGTTCTCGGAACACTGGGGCAGCATTGATTAACCCTTTTCCCCTGCCCCGCCATGCCTGAAACGGAATCAGACACCATCACGCGCAACGCCAAGTCCAACCTGGCGTTCACCCTGGCCAACCTGCCAGAGGACGTGCGCATCCACATGTCGCAGTTTTATGCCTTCTGCCGCATTGTGGACGACATAGTGGACGAGCCGGGCATGGACCCGCAGCAGCGGCATGCGGCCCTGGACCGCTGGGTGTCCGTGGTCACGGGAGCCGTGGAACCGGACGCCGGAATCGAGCGGGAGGTGCGCACGCTGATAGATGATTTGCACTTGGACACCGCGCCCATGCTGGAGCTGATAGCGGGGTGCCGTGGAGACATATCACCCGTGCAGCCGGCCACGCGCAAGGAGCTGCTGGCATACTCCTACAAGGTGGCGGCGTGCGTGGGGCTCACCAGCGCCACCGTGATGGGCGCGAGCGACGCCGCGCGGGACTACGCCGTGGCGCTGGGATACGCGCTGCAGCTGGTGAACATCCTGCGCGACGTGGCAGAGGACTGCCGCAAGTACGGCCGCTTCTACCTGCCGCAGGACGACATGGAGCTGTTCGGCGTCACACGGGAGGACATAACGGAGCAGCGGTACAACTACCGCGTGCGGCAGCTGCTGGCGTATGAGGCCGCGCTGGCGGAAAAGTACTTCTGCGAGGCGGAGGAGCTGTACCAGGCCCTGCCCGCGGAGGACAGGAGCGCGCTTGTTGCCGCGCAAGCCATGAGCCTCATCTACCACACCATTTTGGAGAAAATGCAGGCGGACGAGTACCGCGTGTTCGAGCAGCGCTACAGCGTGGGCAACTTCCGCAAGCTGTGGTTCATGCTGCGCGCGCGTCTCGGCACGGTGGAAATGCCCGCCATGCCCAGTCTGGCGGATTGGAATTTCCTGAAGGGGAAGGACAACTAGGGCAGTTCCGCGGCGGCCTTGCGGCCGTACACCGTTTCCGGGTAGTCTGCGGCGGCCTTGCGGCGCAGGGATTCCGCCAGCGAGGCATCACGCACAGAGGCTTCCGCCACATGCGCCGCGCGGTAGAGCAGCATGGCTGCATCCTGCGGGTCATCCACCGCCTTGGCTCCCTCCTGCAGTGTATGGCAGGCGGCGGCGGGGTTGGAGAAGACATCCCTCTGGATGGTGGCAAGCTCCATCCACCCGCGGTAGCGCCAACCCTGACCGCGCACCTCCTTCTCCAGCCGGGCGAGCAGCGCCTCGTCGCGCGACTCGCGCACCTTGTCCGCCAACTGCACCAAGGCATCATCGTCCGGCACATAACTGCCGGCGTAAATGCGCTCCGCCATCTTCTCCCCCCAAAGCGGGATGAGCACGCGGCGCAGGTAGATGCCCTCCACCAAGGCGAAGAGTGCAAGCATACCGATGAGCCAGCAGATGCCGCGCAGCCCCTCACCCTCTGTAAAGAGGTGGTCCACCCACAGCAGCCCCAATGCAAAGGCCACCAGTGGCAGTAGCGCGAATATCACGAGTTTGGTGCGGCTCATGGCGGAGGACGGGGCGGGTTACTTCTTGATGTCGTCCATCTCCAGGTAATCCAGGGCCATGGTGCGGTCCGGGTTCTGAGGATTGCGCACCTCCACCTTCATCTGCTTGAAGAACCAGGTGCCGTCCGAAAGCTTTTGCACGGAAGTGATGGAGAAGCGCTTCTTCAGCTTGCCGTCGCGGCCGTAGCCGTCAATCTGCCAAGAGGTGCCGTTCTCCTTGTCCACCCACATGCGCACCCAGGCAAACTGGCCGGTGGAGGGGTTGGGGTTGGCGACCTGCACCACCCAGCAATCACGCCCCTTCACGCGGGTCTCCACGCCATCCGTCACCACCTTGCCGTCCTTCCAGTAGAGGAAACGCAGGGAAAGGTCCTCATAGCACACATCCGTGCCGGCGATGGGCTGGGCGTAGGAGGAGGAGGACATCACGCGGGCCTGGCCTTTCGCGTCCACCAGCAGCAAATCCACGTTCTTCTCCTTGATTCGGGCATCGAAGCGGTGCCAGGCGTTGTTCTCGTTGTACTGGAACACGATGGTTTCCCCGCGCGCGCTCAGGGAGAAGGGCACCTTGAGCTTGTTCTTGCGGATGGTACCGGTTACATCCCTGTTGCCCTGGCTCACCGTCATATCCCGCATGGCCTTGAGCAGCACGTCCGCATCCGGGGTTTCCACCTCCTGGGCATACAAACCCGCACCCGCCAGCGCCACGGCGGCGGCACACATAAGCGTCTTGAGCATTCTCATGGCTTTCATATACCACAAAGGCGCGCCGCAGCACAGCTTTTATTCAGGCATATTGGCAGCAGCCGCTTGACTTTTGTTAGCCTTTCCGTATAATGCGCGCGCGTTGCGATATATCAACTGACATGGAATACACCTCTGCCACATTCTGGCTCTGCCTGCTGCCCGCGTTGGCGGTACTGTTGCTGGGTGACCGCCTGTTGCACGGGCGGGAAAAGGCGAGGAATTTGTTCCACCGCATCATGATGCTGGCGGTGAGTGTGGTTCTGATATCCCTCTCCGGGTGGGTGACTCTTGGGATATTTGCCGCCGTATCCATGGCCGCGTACGGGCTGTGCCATTGGGGGCTGCATTACGGGGCGCGCGGGCGGCGGGTGATGCTGTGCTTCATCATTCCCCTGCTCCTGCTGCCGCTGCTGTACTACAAATACGGCTACTTCATCGGCGAGAACGTGTTCCGCGAACAATGGGACACACTCAAGGACCTGGTGATTCCCCTGGGCATCTCCTTCTACACCTTCCAGATAATCGGCTTCTGCATCGACACCTTCACCAAGGAGGAACAGGGGCAGATGCCGGGGCTGCTGGACTACCTGAACTTCTGTGCGTTCTTCCCGCGCTTTGTGGCGGGCCCCATCGAGCGGCGGGCGGATCTGCTGCCACAGATGCAGCGCATGGAGCTTCATTTCTCCTCCGAGAACGTGAACCTGGGCCTGCGATACATCATTCTGGGGTTGTTCTTCAAAATGGCGCTGGCGGACAACCTGACGTATGCTTTTTGGGACAAGTACGACTGGGGCAACGCTTGGATGGTGTGGTGCAACAACCTGCTCTTCACCTTCCGCATCTACTTTGACTTTGCGGGCTACGCCCTTTCCGCCTACGGCCTGGCCAAATGCATGGGTATCACCCTGCGCATGAACTTCATGAGCCCCTACACCGCCACCAATGTGCGTGATTTCTGGCGGAGATGGCACACCTCCCTCACCAGCTGGTTCACGGAATACATATACTTCCCCATGGGCGGCAGCCGCACCAAGCGCTGGGCGCTCAACATGATTATCGTCTTCCTCATTTCCGGCCTCTGGCATGGGGCTGCGTGGAACTTCGTCATCTGGGGCGGGCTGGCGGGTGTGGCCCTAGTCGTCCACCGCTGGTTCCGCAACCACGGATGGCAGATGTGGGCGCCGCTCGCCTGGGTACTCACCTTCGGCATGACTGTGCTCACCTGGATGTTCTTCTACGATACGGACCCGGAGCTGCTCTCCAGGCACCTGCAGTGGATTTTCTCCGTGGATGCGTACAGCATCAAGGAATTTGTCGCCGCGTGCGCGTGGAAATTCCGCGCCCTCCACTCCGCATGCATTTTCCCCATGCTGCTGCTGTCTTTTGCCGTGCTGCTGGGCGAATATTGGAGCCAATGCAAATGCGACAATCCCTACCACCTGCTGCTGCACCCCTATGCCTGCGGTGTGGAGGTGTTCCTGACCATCCTGCTGCAGAGCGGGGCAACCAACCAGTTCATCTACGCTGCCTTCTGACGCCATGAAACGCCTGCTCGCCATCATCGGTTGCGCCATCTTGCTGGCTTTGGTTTGCATTCAACTCTATTCCCGCTTTGTGGACCCGGATACACAGTTCTTCCTGCGCACGGCGGAGGCGTCTGATAACTGGGCTGAGCGGCTCCACGCCGCGGAACGCCCTATATATGTCCTGACCGGCGGCTCGGAAGCCCGCAGCGGCGTGGATCCGCAAATCATGCTGGATGAGTTCGGCATGCCTTTGGTCAACGCAGCAATAGGCGCCGGACATGGACTGCAGGCCAATATTTCATCTGCATTCAAATACTTGAAACCAGGTGACACCCTGGTGCTGAGCATTCTCTGCACCGACGATGTAGACATCCCCCCGTCCTCCAACGGGGTTAAGATAAACGTGTACCGCCAGGGATTATCCGTATTTGATTCCGGGATGATTGAGCCGAGCATGGAAAACGCGGGCAAACTGCTGTCATCGGACGTGCGCGCCATGTTCGTACTGCTCACGCGCTATTTCGGGCGGTCCGGGAGACTGTACAAATACAATGAGCAGACCGTTATTCACCCCTCCGGCTGGATGGAAATCCAGTATCGAGAGATGGACAATTACAAGCCGGCTGCACCCCGAGAATCCGAATGCCAGCCCCCCCTTGCAAAGGACTCGGTGTTCATGCAGACACTGCAACGGCTGCGGAACCTCTGCCAAAGCCGGGATATCCGTTTCCTGGTCACCATTCCCGTGGGGTGCAACCATGAAAGCCTGCGTCCCTGGTACGCCATGAAGGCGCTCTGCATCACAAGGCTGGGCATCCCGGTGCTAAAGGACGAGCGTCTGGGCTGCCTGCCCGTTCCCACGAACTTTGCGGATACTTCTGCGCACTTGAACCCGAAGGCCGCCAGGGAAAACACGCGAATGCTTGGCAACCTGCTACAGAACAACACCACTTGGACGGAAAAAGAGCTTGTCGACATCCTGTCCTCCATGGGATGGAATGCTGATGGCACGCCAATCACCAAACAGTCTCCATCAAGCAAATGAAATACGCCATCCTCACCCCTGAAGAAGCCGCCGCCCTTATCCAGAACGGGGAAACCGTGGGCATCAGCGGGCTCACCCCCGCCGGTGCCATCAAGGTGGTGCCAGGTGCCATTGCACGCAAGGCCGAGGCAGAGCATGCGGCAGGCAGGGAGTTCAAGATAGCCCTCTTCACCGGAGGCTCCAACACCCAAGAGGTGGACGGTGCCCTCTCCAACGCCCACGCCCTCATCAGCCGCACCCCCTTCCAATCCAATCCGGACATGCGCGGTCATATCAACGTGCCGGATTTGCACTACTACGACCTGCACCTCTCCGTGGTGACGCAGAACATGCGCTACGGGCACCTGCCGAAAATCAAAACCGCCATCGTGGAGGTGTGTGATGTGACGGACGACGGCGAGCTCACCTTTACCACCGGTGCCAACAACGCCGCGGGTTTCTGCATGCTGGCGGACCGTATCATCTTGGAACTGAACACCTTCCACAATCCGAAAATCCGGGAGATACACGACATCTACCTGCCGCGGGACTACACGGAGCGCAAGGCGATTGACATCTACCGCCCGTGGGACCGCATCGGCACCAAGACCCTCAAGGTGGATCCCGCCAAGATTGTGGGCGTGGTGGAAACGCACCTGCCGGACGGCGTGAAGCCCTTCAAGCCCGGCAACGAAACCACGGACCGCATCGGCAAAAACATCGTCTCCTTCTTGGAGCACGAGTACCAGATAGGCCGCATACCTAAAGACTTCCCGCCACTGCAGAGCGGCATTGGCAACGTGGCCAACGCCGTGCTGGCAGCCATGGGAGAATCCCATATCCTGCCACCCTTCTCCATGTACACGGAAGTGGCGCAGGACACCGTGTTCCAGCTGCTCAAGAGCGGCCGCTGCACCTTCCTCTCCAGCACCACCATCACCTTCACGGAGCCGTTCATGACGGAGTTCATGGAGAACTTCGACCGCTACAAGGACCGCATCCTGCTGCGCCCCACGGAAATCACCAACAACCCGGAGGTCATCCGCCGCATGGGTGTCATCAGCATGAACACCGCCCTGGAGCTGGACATCTTCGGCCACGTCAACTCGTCCCACCTGTTCGGCTCCAAGATGGTCAACGGCATCGGCGGCGCATGCGATTTCGCCCGAGCGGCCTCCCTCACCATCTTTTCCTGCTCCAGCGTGGCCAAGGACGGCACCATCTCCACCATCGTCCCCATGGTCACCCACGTGGACCAGCCGGAGCATGATGTAGACGTCATTGCCACGGAACAGGGCGTGGCGGACCTGCGCGGCCTGGACCCGCGCCAGCGCGCGGAGGCAATCATCGAGCACTGCGCGCACCCGGACTACCGCTCCCTGCTGCACCGCTACGTGGAAATGACCCCCACGGGCCACATTCCCCACAACCTGGAGCACTGCTTTGATTTCCACAAGGCCTACCAGAAGACCGGGGACATGCACAACGCCGCAGAACTGCTGGCGCAGCTGTAAGCGTGTCCGTCCCGTCCGTGAAGGGATTCACGCCCTTCCTCATGCCCTACCCTGGGTACATGAAGATGCTTGGGAGGCACCGGCCATGCGTGCCGGTTAACGCTTCCAAATCACCGTGGGCTTGGCAATCTTGTGCGTCACCAGGGACGGGGAATCGGCATCATAGCATGTGTACGCCTGCGGATCCTTGCAGAAAAGGTTGACAATCCTGCGCTGGAGGTTGACCCAACGGTAGATGATGCCGTTGCATTTGCGCAGGAGCCAAGGCACATCCTTGTGCAGGGAGAGCCATTCCTCATCAGAGGTGGAGGTCCAAGCGAGGTTGCTGCCGGTGCAGACGAAGAGCGAGGTCACCAGGTTGGGCAGGGTTTCAAAACGCACGTGCTGCCACAGGAGGTCACGGTAGAACACCAGGTCGCTGATGCATTTCCAGTTGGGGTTGAAGCGCGGTTTGAGGCGGTGGAACATTTCCGCGCGGTAGAAGGAGGAATTGGTGATGCAGGCGCAGTTCAACCAGGAGGACCACGCCTTGGGCATAACCGGGCGGCGGTGGCAGACATAGCGGTTCTCGTTATCCACAATGATGTAGGTGCCCAGCAGCACGTCCGCCCCGGGGCGTTGCTCCATCTCGCGCACCACTTGGCGGATGGCGCCGGGCAGGTACTGCTCATCGCTGTTGATGTGCGCCACCATGAAGGTATCGTCGGGCATGCAGTCCCAGCCGCGGTCTATGGCATCATACATGCCCTTGTCCCTGGTGCTCTCGAAGGTGAAGGTGTATCCGTCCACGGCGGTATGCTGCTCCTGCCAGCGAGCGAGCCATTCGGGCGTTCCATCGGATGAGCCGCCATCCTGCACGTGATGGTGGATTTCGATGCCGTCTCCCGCCTGGTCCGCCACGGAGCGCACGCAGCGGGGCAGCCATTGCAGGGCGTTGTAGGTGGGGGTAACGATGTACACCTTGCGCCTTGTGCCAGCCGGGGCGTTGAGCATCATGGCGCGGCGGTACACGGAATCCAGGAAATCGAGTCTCACGTTCCAGGTCATGTTGCCGCGCAGCCAGGCGGTGCGTTCCGCCATGAGCGCGGGCTGCGCGGGTGGAGCGGTTGAGATGGCCGTGAGAGCAGCCTCTAGCCGCTTTTCCACGGTTGCATCCGCTGGCAGCTTGACGGCGTATCTCTCCGGCAGCCAGAACTGCCCGGACACATCAAGGCCAATCACGGGCACGCCAAGCGCCAAGGCTTCCAGCAGGGCCATGCAGCCGGCATCCCTGAAGCCCACGGAAATGAACCCGGACGCGTTGCGGATGATTTCCAGCAGGGCGTCGCGCTTCATGAAGGGCATGAGCTCCAAGGCCTCCCGCGGCAAGCCCGCCTTGTCTGCGGCAGCCATAATGGCCGGCTTGGATTCATCCTTCACGGCGGCTATGCGCACCGGGAAGCGGCAGCCCTGCCGCCACGCCCTGCCCAAGACGCGGATGAGCAGCATAAGCCCCTTTTCCGGGCGAGCCCCGCCGTCAAACACGAAGTAACCCTGATTGCCGTATGCGGCATCCACAATCTCGGTGTCGTGGACGGAGATGATGGGTGACAGGCACACGCCGTGCACGCCGGCGTGCCCTTGCAGGCGGTCCCGGGTCTGTGTGGTGGAAGCCAGCACAACACCCCGACGGGCATGGTTGCGCAAGCGGTGCCCCAAGGCCCAGACGTCAAAGGGGATATAACGGGCCATCTCCTTGAGCCGCATGCTCCACGGGAGCTCTTTCCAGAACACGGGGGCCACGGTCTCCGCGCCGCCAATGGGGCCTATGACATAAGGCAGGTCCGTGTAGAATACATCCCGCAGGTTGCGGTACTGGTTGAAGGTGATGTGGTGGATGAGGTCAAAGTGCTCCCTGGAGCACAACTCCTGCAAGGGCTGCCGGAGATTGTTCTGCCAATGCTTGTACGAGGCGGAAGAAGCAAAGACTGTGAGCCCGAAATCCCACTCCAGCAGGCGGATGGGCAGCTGCTCGCGCGCGAGGCCGTCCGTGTTGAGGTCATGGAATTCGCTGGTGGTGAGGACGGTGACGTCATGGCCTCGGCGGGCCATGCCGCAGGCCACGTTCCAACCCACACCGGCCTCGCTGCCGCGGTAGGCGCCAAAGGAGTAGGACGAGAGGAGAATCCTCATGGCATCTTGGGCAGTTCAGCGATATCGCCGTTCCTCCAGCGCAACCAGGTGCGCGAGTACTCCATGGCCATGCGCACGCACTGCTGCATGTCCAGGTACCGGTAGCAACCCAGGCGGCCCACGAAAGACACGGCGGGCTCCCTGTTCACCAGCTCCATGTACTTGTCCAGCACCATCATGTCGGCCTCCATGCGCTTGGGGTAGATCTTGGCGGTGTCGCGCGTGCATTCGGAGCTGAATTCCTGCATGACCACGCTTTGCTCGTGCTTTTCCCAGGGGGAGAAGTAGTTGTGCTCATGGCTGCGGGTGTAGGGGACGGAAAGATCGCTGTAGTTGATGCAGCCGCACCCCTGCTGCTCGAATTTGCCGCGGATGATGTTGAAGGTGACGGTGCGGTATCCCAGATCGCCGCATGCGTAGTCGAAGTATTCGTCAAGCGGCCCGCAATAGAAGACGTGCAGGAACTGGGCGTTCATGGATTTCTCATAGGCGCAACCCGTCTTCACGGAAATGAGCGGGTGGTCCAGCATGTTGGCGATCCACTGCGTGTACCCGCTCATGGGGAAGCCCTGGTAGCGGGAGAAGTAATAGTTGTCCTCATAGTTGAAGCGCACGGGGATGCGCTTGAGGATATCCGGGGAGAGCTCTGCCGGGGAAACGCCCCATTGCTTGATGGTGTAGCCCTTGAAGAAGGTCTCGTAAATCTCGGCACCCACCATGGAGAGGAGCTTTTCCTCTGCATTCCGGGGTTCCGTTATGGATTTGTCACGCAGGGAATCCACAAAGGCACGGGCCTCCTCCGGGTTCATGCGCTTGCCGAAAAGCTGGTTGATGGTGTGAAGGTTGATGGGGAAAGAGAAGAGCCCCTTGGAATTGCTGGCCTTCACCCGGTTCACCCAAGGGTGGAACGTATCGAACCGCTGCACGAACCGCCAGACATCCTCATCGCTCGTGTTGAAAATATGCGGACCGAACACATGCATGTCCACGCCTGTTTCTTCATCCCTACGGGAATGGCACATGCCGCCCACAAAGGGGGCTTTGTCTATCACCAGAGAGGGCACATCCGCCTCTGCCAGCATGCGCGCGAGCACACTGCCGGAAAGGCCGGCACCTACAATCAAGACCCTGTTCATCATGCGCTTTTCTTTGTAAGGGAGGCCGGGCTGGATGGCTCCAACCCGGCCTCCGAGATGATTCAGAGCTAGCCGCTCAATCAGGAGAACACGCCCACGGCCTCGGAGGCGCAGGCAATCATATAGTCGCGGTTGAGCTTGGCGATGTTGTCCACGGTGATGCCCTTGGGGCATGCGGCCTCGCACTCGTACTGGTTGGTGCAGTTGCCGAAGCCCATGGCATCCATCTGGCGGACCATGGCGAGGACGCGCTTGTTCTTCTCCGGCTGGCCCTGGGGCAGCAGGTTGAGGTGCGCGGCCTTGGCGGAGGTGAAGAGCATGGCGGAGCTGTTCTTGCAGCTGGCCACGCAGGCACCGCAGCCGATGCAGGCGGCGGCGTCGAACGCGGCGTCCGCGGTCTTCTTGCGCACGGGCACGTTGTTGGCGTTGGGAGCGGAACCGGTGCGGATGTCCACAAAGCCGCCGGCGGCAATGATCTTGTCCAGCGCGGAGCGGTCCACCATCAGGTCGCGCAGCAGCGGGAACGCCTTGGCGCGGAACGGCTCGATCCAGATGGTGTCACCGTCCTTGAACTGGCGCATGTGCAGCTGGCAGGTGGTAACGTGCTTGCCGCCGTGGGGCACACCGTTGATGGTGAGCGAGCACATACCGCAGATACCTTCACGGCAGTCGTGGTCGAAATGGATGGGTTCCTTGCCCTCGTGGACGAGGCCCTCGTTGACGATATCGAGCATTTCGAGGAAGGAAGCCTCCTCGGGGATGCCGGTAGCCTTGTAGGTTTCGATTCTGCCCTGAGCCTGAGCGTTTTCCTGCCTCCAGACCTTGAGCGTGAGATTCAGATTAGCCATAATCGTAAAAATGCTTGGGGTTGATATTGAAACTCTGTATTACTTGTAGGAACGGATGGCCAGGTGGACATTCTCGAAGGTGAGCGGCTCCTTGTGGAGGACGGGCAGCTGATCCGTACCCTTGTACTCCCAGCAAGCCACGTAGGCGAAGTGCTCGTCGTCGCGCTTGGCCTCGCCGTCGTCCAGCTGGTGTTCCAAACGGAAGTGGGCGCCGCAGGATTCCTCGCGGGCCAGTGCATCGTAGCACAGGACCTCTGCGAAGTCCAGGAACGCGGCCACGCGCCAGGCCTTCTCAAGCTCGGCGTTCACGCCTTCCGTGGAGCCCACAACCTTCACGTTCTTCCAGAACTCCTCGCGGATGGCGGGAATCTTCTCGATGGCGTCCATCAGGGATTCCTTGGTGCGGCCCATGCCGACGTCTTCCCAGATGAGCTTGCCGAGCTCGCGGTGGATTTCGTCCGGGGTCTTGGTGCCCTTCACGTCCATCATCTTCTTGATGCGGGCCTTCACGGCCTCCTCAGCCTCCTTGAACTCGGGAGCCGCCGTGGTGACGGAGCCGGGCTTGATGGTGGTGAGGTACGTGGGAAGGGTGGAGGAGATGACGAAGTAGCCGTCAGAGAGGCCCTGCATGAGCGCGGAAGCGCCCAGGCGGTTGGCGCCGTGGTCGGAGAAGTTGGCCTCGCCGAGCACGTGCAGGCCGGGGATGGAGGACTGCAGGTTGTAGTCCACCCAGAGGCCGCCCATGGTGTAGTGGGAGGCGGGGTAGATCATCATGGGCTGCTCGTGCGGGTCCACGTCGGTGATTTCCTCGTACATGTCGAAGAGGTTGCCGTACTGGCCGTCGATCCACTCCTTGCCCATGCGGGCAATGGCGTCCTTGAAGTCCAGGAACACGCCGCGACCGGTCACGGCCACGCCGCGCTCGTCGTCGCAGGCTTCCTTGGCGGCGCGGGAGGAGATATCACGCGGGGCCAGATTGCCGAAGGAGGGATACTTGCGCTCCAGGTAGTAGTCGCGGTCGCCCTCGGCCACCTCGCTGGGCTTCATCTGGCCCTTGCGGATCTTCTCGGCCACCTCGCGGCTCTTGGGCACCCAGATGCGGCCGTCGTTGCGCAGGGATTCGGACATGAGGGTGAGCTTGCTCTGGTAGTCTCCCTTCACGGGGATGCAGGTGGGGTGGATCTGCGTGAAGCAGGGGTTGGCAAAGTATGCGCCCTTCTTCCAGCAGGCGCATGCGGCGCCCACGTTGCAGCCCATGGCGTTGGTGGAGAGGTAGAACACGCGGCCGTAGCCGCCGGTGGCCAGCAGCACGGTGTCGCCGGCGTAGCTCTTGATTTCGCCGGTCACCAGGTCTCGCACCACAATGCCCTTGGCGTGGCCGTCCACCACCACCAGGTCCATCATCTCGGTGCGGGGGTGCATCTCAATGTGGCCCTTGCCGATTTCCTTCTCCATGGCCTGGTAGGCACCCAGGAGGAGCTGCTGACCGGTCTGGCCGCGGCTGTAGAACGTGCGCTTGAGCTGGGCGCCGCCGAAGGAGCGGTTGTCCAGCAGGCCGCCGTATTCACGGCCGAAGGGCACGCCCTGCGCCACGCACTGGTTGATGATGTTGGCGGAAACCTCCGCCAGGCGGTACACGTTCGCCTCACGGGCGCGGAAGTCGCCGCCCTTCACGGTGTCGTAGAACAGGCGGTACACGGAGTCGCCGTCGTTCTGGTAGTTGTGCGCGGCGTTGATACCGCCCTGAGCGGCGATAGAGTGCGCTCGGCGGGGGCTGTCCTGGTAGCAGAAGCACTTCACGTTGTAGCCCAGCTCAGCCAGGGTGGCGGCGGCGGAACCGCCCGCCAGGCCCGTGCCCACAATCAGCACCGTGTACTTGCGGCGGTTGTTGGGGTTGATGAGCTTGGCCTCGCGCTTGTACTTGGTCCACTTCTGTTCAATCGGGCCCTCCGGAATGCAGGAGGAGGGCATGTAGTCGCTTACGGGAAACTGGATGTCGTTCATAATCGGCTTGAGAGGTTGAGGTTTAGTGCAGGATACCGGTAAGCACGGCCACCGGGATGGAGATGAAGGCGCCGCAAATCACCACGCCGAAGAGGACGGCGACAATGTTGTAGAGCGGGCGCACCTTGCGGGTGTTCAGGCCGAAGGTCTGGAAGACGGATTGCACACCGTGGCGAACGTGCATAAACAGGCAGCACAGCGCCACAATGTAGAACAGGGAGCACCACCCGTTGCGGAACGCCGCCACCACGTGGTTGTAGCAATCATGCGGGTCGCCGTTGAAGGTGAGCTGCCACAGGTGCCAGCACAGGAAGCAGAAGATCATGATGCCGGTGAGCACCATCGTGCGGCTGGAGAGCGTGGCCTTCATCGTACCCTCCTTCTGGTAGTGCGTGCGGGCGTGGTAGTTCTCCCACTTCAGCACCAGCGTGAAGCACACGTGGATGAGCAGGATGAGCAGCAGCCCCAGGCGGATGGACATCAGCAGCCATACGGGCATGGCGTGCAGACCCGTGGCGTAGGAGTCAATCCAGGAGGGCTCGCCCTGCGCAGGGCATCCCCCATAGATGGTCATGTTGCCGGCCAGGTGTCCCACAAGGAACAGGAGGAGACACGATCCCGTCAGGGCCACGATAATCTTGCGGCCAATCGAGGACGTGACGAACTTGCATGCGGTCGTGATAATATCGTTCATAGTGCAATACGTCTTTGCGGGGGCAATTATACGGCTTCCCCACGCGAAATGCAAGCAACAATCCGCATGTATTTACAATTTACGGGTGCCGATTGACGATTTTTCCAGAAGGACGCCCCGTGAATCCACACTGCAAGCCGCCGCGAGCGGCTGCGCGCACCTTTTTGAAAATTGCGTTGACAAATGCTATCATTTGTATACGATTTGTTCAAAAGAACAACATGGCAAAGAAACAGGAAGTATCACGCGGCACGCTGTACTATCGGGAAGCAAAGGGCGACCTGATACGGCTGATGCCGGGCTTTTTCGTGAATGCCGACGAGCTACCCACGGAGGAAAAGATGATTCAATGGATCACGGCGCGCCAACCGGCGGCGACCATGAATCTGATATCCGCGCTGAGCCATCACGGCATCACCACGCAGATACCGGCATACCTGTCGGTGGCGCTTCCCAGGGGGGTGCGGATGCCCAGGGTGTACGACTATCCGGTCAAGGCATGGGTAACCAAGAGGGAATGGGCGGAAATAGGCGTGGATGAATATCGTGGTGAGTTCGGACCGTACCGCGTCACGTCTCCTGAGCGCACGCTGGTTGATTGTTTCCGCTACCGCCATAAAATCGGACTGGATGTGTTTATGGAAGCTCTGACCATGGCGCGGCAGCAAAAGAAGCTGGACACCTGGAAGCTGGATGACATTGCCCACCGCCTTTCCGCAAGCCGCCTCATCACCCCGTACCTGAAGATGGCACTCGCGTCATGGTAATTGGAGGTAACAGGCGCGATTGGTAGGCATGCGTTGGCGTGAAACCACACCGCCATACGGCGGCGTTCCGTGGTGTGTACGCGTGGGTGGTTACCCCACGGGTTTTCACCCGTGGCTCAATGCAAGGTAGCACCCCGCATTCGCAAGGTGCATGAGAAAAATGGGCGTTTTTGGTGTTGGCCTGCGGTATTGGGAAATAGGCCATACCACCAAAGCCAAAACATTCCCGTTCGAATTCACAAAACACACCATGCACACAAATTGCCCGCACCCCGCATATGTGGGGTGCTTCCTTGCAGCGAGCCCACGGTGAGAACCGTGGGGATGACCACGCCCGATACGTCTCACCACGGAACGCCGCCGAATGGCGGTGTGGAGCCGGTGTATGGGTCGCTCCTCTCATGCGGTCGCTACCACCCATCCATTGTTAGCCCTCACTCCACGAGGATGAGGATGGCGAAGGCGGCGAGAAGGACGGCGAAGGAGGCATCGATGGCGGGGGCGTGGCGGAGGTAGAAGGCGCGGATGGGCCGGCGCTGGAGGAGCCAGCTCCAGAGCATCCAGCCGAACTGGCTGGAGAGGACGAGGCCGATGGCCAGCGCGGGCGTGAACCAAGGGTGGGCATCCCCGTAACGGCTGATGGGGCCAAGGCTGAGCCCGCTGATGAAGAGCAGGCATTTCACGTTGAGGATGTTGCAGAGGAATCCCTGCAGGAAGAGCGCGCCCGCGGAGGGCTTGAGCTGCGGGGAAGCGTCCATTTCCACGGGGGCGGACTTTCTGGGGAAGATTTTCCAGGCAAGGTAGATGAGCCAGAGCGCGGCGGCCACCAGCAGCCATTTGCTCCACGGCTGGTCCATGATTTGCGTGCCCACGGTGCACACCAACACGGTCTGAATGGCAAAGCCGACGGTGATGCCGGTGACCACCATGCACGCGGAGCGGAAACGGCGCGCCATTGCCGTGTACACCACCAGGAAAAGGTCCGGGCCGGGGCTCAGCTGGGAAAGCACCAGCAGGGCGCACACGGAAAGGATGGCCAGAGAGGCTTCAATCATGCCTGCTCATAGTGCGGCAGCGGCAGCACCACGTTGGTAGGCAGCGGCGGCTTTTTCTGCAAGATACCCTTGCCGATTTCCGGCTGGGTGGCGTATGCCTGGGCGAACATCTCCATCTTGGCGTCCATGTCGTCCGCGTGGTGCAGGATGAGAGCCTCCGGGGTCTTGGGCATCACGGGGGAACCGTACTCCAGCACGCCGTGGTGGGAAGCCACCAGGTGCAGCAGGTGCATGCGCACCTGTTCAGAAGTCGGCTGCAGGTCTTTCCACTGCTCCTTGCGCTCATCGGTGTAGATGCGCGACCAGAGCTTGTTGATGATCTCGATACCCATGGTGATGTGGCCGAGCATTTCGCCGCTCTCCACATAGGGCATCACAAAGCTGTGCTCTTCAAAGCAGTTCTCCCACATCTTGCCGCAATCATGGAAGAGCGCGCCCGCCAGCAGCAGGTCGCGGTTCAGCTGCGGGTACGCACCGCACAGGACGTCTGCGTTGCGCATCACGCCAGCCGTGTGCTCCACCAGGCCACCGCGCCGCGCGTGGTGGAACCCGCGGGCCGCGCCGGAACGGCGGAATCGGCCTTCAAAGGTCTCCAGCAACGCGCGGCAAAGCATATTCAGCCGCGGGTCGCGAATCCCCGCCACCATCTCGTTTATCTGAGCCCAGTCGCTCTCCTGGCGGGCACGCAGCCGGGGGCTGCCGGAAAGCATGGTTTCTTCCTCATCCGGAGTGAGGGGGCGCACATCCAAGTCGGATGCATCCATGCCGTACTGGTTCATCTGCCAGTTGCCGGTGACGGCCACGGCGGCGTTGGCCTGCAACGGGGCGAAGGCGCCGTGCCACGGCGCGTTGTCCCACACCTTGATGGACATGCTGCCGTCCGCGTCCGCCAGCACGATTTCCAAGTAGGGTTTGCCCTGCTTGGTGGTGCGGGTGTTGTTCTGGGCCACCTGGGCGAAGACGGTACCCTGCACAGTCTCCTTGGCGGCCTCCGCGGTCAATTGGGTGAGGCTGTCGAACTTCATGGCTAGTTGGGGTTGGGAAAGGGTGAATGCGGGAGCATCAAGACTCCGCAGGGGCGGGAGTCTCGGCCGCGGGCTGTTCAGCGGCGGGAGCGGGAGCTTCCGCTGCGGGAGTCTCGGTTGCCGGCTGTTCAGCGGCGGGAGCGGGTTGCTCAGCGGCGGGAGCGGGGGTCACCAGGTTCTCCAGATTGTCCTGCACGGGAGCGGCGGGAGTGGTCTCGGCAGCGGGAGCGGGGGGCTGCTCCTTCTGGGCTTCCTCCTGCTTGGGTTCGTCGGCCTTCTGCACCTCGGTGGTGGTGGCGGCGGGAACAGCCTGCGTGCCCAGCTGGGATTTCTGCGTCTGGAAGCGGTGGTTCATCAGCAGGGTGAGCACAAAGCAAAGCACCATGAACAGCGTGCCGAAGAGCACCGTGCCCTTCTTGAGCACATCTGTGGTTTGGGCACCGAACGCCTGGTCGGTCATCTGCGCGCCGAAGGCGGCGCCAAGGCCTTCCTGCTTGGGACGCTGCATGAGGACGACGAGCAGCAGCAGGGCGCAGACGATGAGAAGAATGGCGAAGACAATGTAGATGGCGGCGTTAAGCATGGCTGGATTTTATCTGATGGTTAGGGGTTTGTAAAGGTTCAGGCGATGATTTCGTTTTTCTCGTTGCAGATGATGCGCTGCGGCTTGATAGGCTTGTCGTCGAGAGCGAAGCTCATGATGATGACACGCTCGCCGGCCTTGATGAGATGCGCGGCGGCGCCGTTCACAATGATCTGCCCGGTCTTGGGAGGCCCCACCAGCACATAGGTTTCAAAGCGGTTGCCCGTGGCCACGGAAGCCACCAACACCTTCTCACCGGGCCACAGCCCGGCCGCTTCCACCAAATCCTGGGGGATCTCGATGCTTCCTTCGTACTCCACATCGCCACGGGTAACCATGGCGCGGTGTATTTTCGATTTGAGCTGACAGACCAACATGATTGGATAACGATGGGCGAATATCAAACTACTTTTCCTACCAAAGGTCAAGCCTAATCCACGCTCAGGCGAAAGAATTTGTTACCGCGCACCCAGCTGCGCGCATATCGGGCAAGCGGGGCTGCAGCCGCGGGCGGGGCAATAGGTGCGCCCCCAAAGGACGAACTGGATGTGCACGCGGCCCCAGGTATCCATGGGAAAGGCCTTTTTCAGGTCGGCCTCCACCCTCTCCACGGTGGAGCCGCGGGAAAGCCCCCAACGGCGCGCTAGGCGGAAGATATGGGTATCCACGGGGAAGGCGGGATGGCCGAACGCCTGGTTCATCACCACGGATGCCGTCTTGTGGCCCACGCCGGGCAGAGCCTCCAGTTCCTCGAAGGAGGAGGGCACCGCACCACCGTGGCGCTCCAGCAGCAGGCGAGAGGTCTCCACAATGCGGCGGGCCTTGGTCTCCGTGAGCCCGCAGGTGGCGATATAGCGGCGCACCTCCTGCCACCCCAGCTCAACCATGGCCCGGGGGTTGGGCGCAGCCTGGAACAGCGCGGGAGTCACCATGTTCACCCGCGCATCCGTGCATTGTGCAGAAAGCATCACCGCCACCAACAGCGTGTAGGCATCGCTGTGGTGCAGCGGCACTTCCGGGTGCGGGAAGGCGCGGTCGAATTCCGCAGCCACCAGCGCGGCACGCTCGGCACGGGTCATACTCTTGCCAACCGGGGGTGTTGCGGGTGATGCCTAGCGGCGCTCGGAAAGGCCGCTAAGCGGACCGAGCGCGGCATCACCCTCCTGCTTGGTGGGATTGCTCCAGGGCTTGAGCCCCTCGCTGGAGCCGCGGGGAGCCACCACGGTGCGGTTGTGGTTGCTGGCAGGCACGGAGGGCATGGTTTGATTGCAAGAGGCAAGCGCAAGCGCTGCCAGCATGCACAGGGAAAGGAGCTTGGCGGTGGTGTTCATGGTGATGGTATTATTGGATGTTGCGATATCTTGGAAAAAATACCGCCTGCCTTTTGCAGGCAGGCGGCGAATGAGGAAAAATCCTTGCGCACTGCGCAGCGGGTTAGCGACCGAGCGGCTTCAAGCGGAAGACCGTGTCGCCCACGCGCGGGTGGTTCACCGTGGCAGGGTTGGTCAGGTGCGGCACCTCGCAATCGGAGTACTGCGCCACCACCAGGCCGTCGTCGATGCTCATGATCTTCAGGTTGGACACGGCCTGGGCGCCGCGCTTCACCACGAGGGTCTTGTCATCGCCGGCCACTAGGCCGCTGTCGTTGCCCACAAAGAAGGTGACGTAGTTCCAGCGGCGGTCAACAGCCACAATGGGGAACTCGTCGTTGTTCTTGCTGTAGTCGTTGAAGAAGTTGGTGTTCACGCGGGTGGCGCGGGCCAGTTCATCCTTCTCGCCGGCCAGCTTCACGGCTGCAGCCTTGTGGGCGGCAATGGCGTCCTTGAGCTGCTGGTCGAGGTCCTTCTTGCGGTCCTGCTGGCGGGCCACGAACTCGCGGATGCTAGCCAGCACCTCGGAGCACGCCTGCTCAGAGGAGATGCCCGGAATGCCGGAGGATTCCAAATCCTTCAGGGATTCCTTGATGGAGGCGATAAGGGCCTCCACGCTGGCGTGCTGAGCGTCCACGCTGGCCTGCACGTCCGCCAGCTCCTTCTTGTGGGTGTTCAGGAGGGTTTCCGCATCATCGCGCTGGTTGTGGTGGTCGTTCATCACGTTCTGCGCGCTCTCCGTGGCCTTGATGGCGGCTGCGCGCTCCTCGGAGATGCGGGCGGCCTCGGCTTCAAGCTCGGAATTCACCTTGCGAAGGCCCTGAGCATCGGTATCGGCCACCTGCTGGCCGCCGCCGTGCGTGGCGATCAAGAGGTCCATCACCTTGTCCTGGTCGCAGGAGTAGTAGACGGCGGCTCCACCAAAGAGCAGGATAACGAGCGTGAGTATCAACTGGTAAACTTTCATGTCAGTATGGGAGAGAGAGGTTGTTCTTACTTGTCGTCGCGGACGGCGTACACGTGGTCACCGGGAAGCACGCGGTCACCGGGGCGGATGGTGCTGTAGATGATATCGCAGCTGGAGCGGTTGGATTCCACCAGTGTGACGTCAAGCTCGCAAATCTTGCGGTCGCCGCGCATCACCACCAGGCGGGAGCCGATGACGATACCCTTGTCGATGCCGGCGTCAAGGATGACGTAGTCCCACTTGGGATCGGCGGAGATGACCGAGCAGCGGAGCTCTGCGGGAGAGAGACGGGCCAGGCGGTCCGCATGCAGGCGCTTGGCGGCGCGGGTACCGGCGATGGTACGCGTGCTGGCCTTGCCGAGGGTTTCGGTGATGCTGAGTTCCTTGGCCACCTCGGCCTCGGTCCTGTCGTTGTAGTTCTTCAGCTCGGCAATGGCCGTACCCACGTCACGCAGGGAGTCGTCGTCCACGTCCTCCAGGTTGAGCATCTCGCGGGTTTCCTTCTTGAGCTTGTTGAAGTCGTCCTGCAGCTTGTTGTACTCCTCCTTGGCCTGGTCGAGCTCTTCCTGCTTGCGCTGGATTTCGCCGGGGAGGGGAGCATCCTGCTCTTCAATGGCTGTGCGCTCCTGGTCGAAGCGCTCTGTTTCCTGATTGAAGAAGGCTGTACGGAGGACAGCGTACTGCTTGATGGCCTTATCGAGGTCAATATCCTTGCTCTTACGGATGGCGGAGTCAAACTGCGACTGGACGGCAGCGACCTCACCCGTGGCAGGGGTAGTCATGGCTTCGTGGCTTTTGTAAAAGAAGAATGTGCCAGCGAGGAAGAGGACTGCTGCGCCTGAATTAATGTATTTCCACATGGTATAAGCTGATTTGCGGCTGTTCAGTAGATAATCTATACCAGTTGGGCTGCCTTTGCAATCAAAAAAAGCAGTTCCCCGCATTTTTTTTGCAAAATTCCGGGAATTGAACTTCTGACGGAGATCGAGTAGGGGGGCTTTCGCCCCCCCTCTCACACCACCGTACGTGCCAATTACGGCATACGGCGGTTTCAGGGACAGAGCCACGCGGTTTCCCGCGCTCCGTTCGCTTCCACTCCTCGCCGCTCACACTTGTGGCTCCCGCTTGGGCGGAGTATCGGGAGTTCCACCCTCAACCTCGCCCCTGTGGGCTCTCCCATCCCAGGGAGTCTCTTCCTGTCACTCCATGCAACCGAGATTTGTGTCACGGACTGCCCCTGATTCGGCCCTTCCCGCCGGGGTTGTTCGGTTTGGCGGTACTATGGCCTCTGCTGACTCCCTGCAGACGGACTGCTCCGCAGCCCTTTCGGGCTTTAGC
>CALCWC010000098.1 GCA_937905985.1 uncultured Verrucomicrobiales bacterium
GTGGTGTGTGGACGCACATGCGGCCACACATGACTGTTGCCATGAAGAAGACACTTGCATTACTTTTGCTGCTGGCCGGACTTTCTGTGGAAGCCCAAGGGAAAACTCTGTACTGGAATGGAAACAAAAGCGACAAGATCTGGGACAAGGTGTCACAAAACTGGCTGGACTCGTACGGCCAGGCGGAGTCCTACAAAGATGGCGATTGGGTGAGTTTTTACGACAGCGGCGACGAGCTGGTCATCCTACCAGAGCTGTTAGAACCTTCTCTGGTGGAGGTGGATAACAGCGTTGGTCACGACTATACGTTCGTTTCTACAGGCGGGCTGATTGGTAAAATGATGCTCATCAAATACGGCGAGGGCAAGTTGACCATCAAGACCTCCAATGACTACACGGGAGATACGATAATCTCAAAAGGCACGATTGTGGTGGGCAACGAAATGGCCCTGGGCCGTAGTAGGATTGTAATGTCTAATTATAGCGGCGGATTACCCACGCTGGATCTAGGCAAATACAGCATCTCCAATTCCGTGTTTGTTGAGCATGGTTACGCAAGTATCGGCAACGGCACGCTCAGCGGAGATCTGACCCTGGAGAAGAAATCACATCTGACCCTGCTGGAGAATACAACCATCACCGGCAACATCACCCTGGGCGATGGAGCCACATTCAACTTGGCTGACAACTCCGTCACCGGAGCCGTCACCTTGGCTGGGAGCGCCACCATCGGCAACGGCACCATCAATGGCGATATGGCCGTGGCGGAGGGCAAGAGCCTGGCCCTGCTGGAGCACACCACCGTTACGGGCGGTGTCAGCCTTGGAGCGCAATCCTCATTGAACCTGGGCGGCAACACCTTCCACACCGGCGGGGAGGGAGGCAGCCAAGTCACGTTCTCAGGTGACGCCACCGTGTCCAACGGCACGCTTGTTCTGGACAGCGACTGGAGCCCGGGCTACGCGCTCACTTTCACAGACATCACGCTGGACCTCAACAAGCACACCCTCTCCAAGCCCGTAACCCTGGTGGGAAACAACGCCATCGGCAACGGCACGCTTAACACATACCTGAACGTGGGCGAAGGAGATACCCTCACCCTCTGCGGCAACCTGGATGGTCAACAGAACCATGACGACAAAATCATCCTCGGCAACAACGCCACGCTGGACCTCAACAACCATAGCCTCTCCAAGTACTGCCACGTCAGGATTAACGGCGACGCCTTCATTGGCAATGGCTCGTTCTACAGCGATGTTGTCGTGGAAGAGGGCAAGAAGCTTACCCTGTGCGGCAACCTGTGGGACGGGGACTCCATCGTCCTGCGCAACAACGCCACGCTGGATCTCAACAACCACAGCTATGCCGGAACCATCTACTGCCTGGCTTATGATGAATCACGCACTATTTCCGCGACTATCGGCAACGGAACGCTGGACTGCTATTTATTGACTTGGCAACTTAATACTACCGTGCTATAATCCTCCCGTATGGAGCA
>CALCWC010000099.1 GCA_937905985.1 uncultured Verrucomicrobiales bacterium
AAACCTACCACCACTTTTTTGTGTCTTCTCGAAATTTTATGGGACGGCAGTGATCCGAAATCCCAAATTAGATTCGGAAATACTGCAGGGCTGAGGCTTCGTTAGTTTTCCCCGCATACACGTATCGTGTGCGCAGTAGCTTGGAATCCTGTCTCTGACTGCATTTATCCCACATTCCTTTGGGATACACGTGGATGCCGGCCCGCATGCCGGGGATTATGCTTGCGCGCTGGGGGAGAATGGTGGATACTCTCCCGCAACGCATGAAGCTGCTGAGACGCAACCTGAGCCTGATGCTGGCGGTGAGATACCTCAATCCGCTGCGCAGCATGTTCTCCATTATCACCCTCATTTGTTTGGCGGGTGTGGCGCTGGGTGTCACCGCGCTCATTGTGGTGCTCTCTGTGATGGAGGGCCTGCAGAACGAGATGGAATCCCGCGTGCTCGCCTTTGCCCCGCATTTCGTCATCGACCAGCACGACGGATTCCAGCACCTCGGCATCTCCGACGAGCAGGTGGATTGGCCCGCGCTGCAGGAGAAGCTTTCCTCCATCCCCGGCGTGGTGAGCGTGTACCCCATGCTGGAGAGCGATGCCTTTGCACAGAGCGGTTCCGGGCGCATCACGGTGCGCTTCAACGCCGTTGAGCCGCACAACGATTCCCAGCTGCAGCCGCTGCTGCCCATGCTGAAGGAAGGCACGTTCGACTTCGGCGAGGGGCTGAACGAGGAATGCGTGGTGTCCGCCACCACCGCCCGCTCCCTCGGCCTCGGCATCGGCGATTCCCTGCACATCACCCCCGTGGGCAGCATTGACGAGATTGCCGACATCTGGGCCATGATCCAGGAGCCCATGCTCACGCAGGAGAACAAGGAGTTCAAGGAGGCGTCGTCCACTTTCTTTGACGGCTCCGCCGCCGCGGAGGACGGTTCCCGCACCGTTGCCCGCGAGAAGGTGGACCGCATGCTCGGCGTGCTCTTCAACATACCGGCCAAGAAGCTCCGCAAGAGCGAGCAGGAAGCGCTGGACACCCTCTTCCAAATCATCCAGTCCCGCGAGGAGGGAGCCCCCTATTCCGCGGAGGACCAGAAGCGCTGGAACGACACCCTCGCCGGCCTTGCCGCGCTTGACCGCGACAAGGAGGACGGCAAGGCCGTGAAGGGCATCAACCAGATGGTGATGCCCGTGGACCTCACCATTGTGGGCATCTACCAGCCGCCGGAGAACATGCCCGGCCCCAACGTCTACATGCCCCTGCAAATCGCGCAGGACATGCTGGGCCTCTCCTCGGGCGGCAAGAGCGTGGTGCACGGCATTTGCGTGCGCGTGCAGGACGCCAACAACCCCGGCCCCATCGAGTCCCGGCTGCGCGAGATGCTGCCGCCGCCGATGGAGCCCTGCGCGGAGTACCCCACCGGGCGCCAGTGGGATATCATCCCGTGGTCCCGCCGCTTTGAGGAATGGCACCAGCTCATTGCCAACGAGCGCGTGATGATGGGCTTTGTGCTTTCCGTGATTTCCCTTATCGCCAGCTTCTGCATCATGGCGGTCATGTTCACCGTGTCCATGCAGCGCAAGCGTGAAATCGCCGTGCTGCAGGCCATGGGCGCCACCCCCGCCAAGATTATGGGCATCTTCACCTGGCAGGGCGTCATCATCGGCTTCTTCGGCGCCGTGCTCGGCGTGCTGCTCGCCATCCTCACCCTCCACTACCGTTTGGAGATTCAGGCCGCCATGGCCAGCGTCGGCATGGACCCGTTCCCGATGGAGGCCCACGGCATCACGCTGCCCGCCGTGTACGATCCCGCCATGTTCGCCTGGCAGGCGTTCAAGGCCTTCCTCATGGTCACGGCGGCCTCCATCATCCCCGCCTTCCTCGTGGCGCGGCAGGACCCCGCCAAGGCCCTGCGTTCCAACTAATCCGCCGCGCATGGATATTTACTGGATAGACAAGGAACGGAAACGCTGCGGCCCCGCCACGGTGCCGGACATGATTTCCAAGGTGCGCACGGGCGAGCTTTCCGCAGACACGCTGGGCTGGCACGCCGGAGCGGTCGGCTGGGTGCCCCTGAAGGAGTTGCCCGCCCTCACGGACTTCCTCACGGAGCGCGCCCCCAAGCACATCACCTACGACCCCAACGACCCCCTGCCGGAGCTGGACGACCGCGACACCCCGCGCAGCATGGACATGCGCCCCGCGGAGACACCCGACGAGGCGGACATGCCGCAGGGCGTGGAGCGCCTGTACCTGCCGTCGCCCGGCGTGCGTCTGGCGGCGCGCCTGGTGGACATGTCGCTCTACACCGTGCTGGTGTACAGTGTGCTATACCTGCAGCACGCGCCGTTCAACCTGACGTACCTGCCGAGCAACCCGGTGTTCTGGCTGGGCATGCTGGTGCTGGAGGCGCTGCTGCTTTGCACGTGGGGCACCACGCCCGGCAAGGCGCTTTTCCGTCTGCGAGTGCGCACCATGGACCCGTCTCGACCGGGGCAGGGGGGCAAGCTGGGCTTTGGGCGGGCGTTTGCGCGCGCCCTGCTGGTGTTTGTGCTGGGCATGGGCATGATGTTCTCCATCCTGCCGATTTTCGCCATGCTCTTCTCCCGCTGGCAGCTGGGCCGCCGCGGCATCACCGCGTGGGATATCCAGACCCGCTGCATCCAGGATTGCAAGCCGCCCGTGCCTTCTGCGGGCGTACGCACCGTCATGGCCGTCATCGTCATGTTCTGCTGCCTGCAGTGCACCGCCGTCCTCATGGAGCCCTGGAACCCCGCTATGCTGGATGCCATCACCGAGCTGAATCCCGCCCTCGGTGCCAAGCTTCGCTCCCTCTCGCAGGAGGAGCCTTCCCAGCCACAACAAAAATAAGGCGGCATTTCTGCCGCCCTGCCTAATCCTAATCAGGAATCCTAATTGCCGTGAGCCCGCTCACGGCGTCATCAGCCCCTCGCGGTTCACAAAGAACACGGCACCCATCACGCAGAAGAACGCCCACAGGTAGTCCCATTTCCAGTGCTCGCCCATGAAGAAAATCATGAACGGCACGAACACAGCCAGGGTGATGGCCTCCTGCATGATTTTCAGCTGGGCCAGGGAAAGCCCGTACTCGCGGCCGATATGGTTGGCCGGCACCATGAAGCAGTACTCCAGGAACGCCACGCCCCAGCTCATCAGCACCAGCTTCCACCATGGCGTGTCCAGCGTTTGGCCGGGATCCCGCAGGAACCCGTACCACGCGAAGGTCATGAATGTGTTGCTGGCGATGAGCAGGACGATGGAGAGGGCAAGCTTCATGGTGGCTCTCGCTTACTTGGAGATGAGGAAGAAGCGCGCGGGGTCTTTCTTCTGCGGGTTGTGCACGAAGCGCAGGCCCTTGAGGGCATCGATGCCGATGACGCCGTTCTGCCCCGGCTGGAGCTGCGGTGCTATCGGCAGGGTCTGCACGCCCTTGCCCAGAGCGAGGGGCTTCGGCTTGCCCACCTCCACGTTCACGTAGCGCCCGCCGTTCACATCGGAAACGCCCACTGTCGCCTTCGCCTCAGACTTGCCCATGCCCCACGCCTCAGCGGGCATGTAGGTCACGGAGCTGCCCGTGTCCAGCAGAAGCACCGCGGGCTGCGGCTTCTCCGGCGTGCCGGTGTCCACCTGCATGTGCGGGCGCTGCATCTGGTCCACCTGCAGGGGCTCCATGGGCACCATGGTGTCCACGTCCTCCGGCAGGCCCCAGTGGCAGTTGTCACCGTTGCGAAGGTCGAAGGTGAAGGGCAGCCAGCCGAGGATATCCATGCCGAGGATGCCGTCGATGGGCGTGGCCATGCTGCTTTGCACGCCATCCAGCGGCAGGCAGAGCACGGGCTGCTCGAATACGGTCTGCTCACCAACCTTTGCGCCGGTGTCCAGCTTCACCACGTAGAGATCCGGGCGCTGGCGGGAGCTGGCACTGTTGAACTGCATGCCGCTGGTATCCAGCTTCTGCGCGTTGGGCAGCTTGGTGTCCACAAACTTCTTGCTGAGCACGGTGTGGGATGCACCGGTGTCCAGCATCATCAGCGCCTTCACGCCGTTGATGGTGACGTGGGTGAGCACCTGGTGCGTGCGGGCATCTCGGTACATGCCGCTTTGCTGCGCCTGCGGCTGCGCTTGCGGCGCGGGCTGCGGGGCAGGGGCTTCCTGTGCGGCGCAGAGGCCGCATGCCAGCATGGTCAGAAGGATGGCTGCGTTTTTCATGGCTGGTTAGCCGCGGTTCTTGAGCTGCGGGAAAAGGATGATGTCGCGGATGGAGCAGGCGCCGGTCATGAGCATGCACAGGCGGTCGATGCCGATGCCGATGCCGCCCGCGCTGGGCATGCCGGATTCCAGGGACTCCACGAAGTCGTAGTCGATTTTCTGGGTTTCCTCGCCGGCCTGGTGCTTGAGGCGTTCCAGCTGTTCGATGGGGTCGTTCTGCTCGGAGTAGCCGGGGCAGAGCTCCTGGCCGTTCATCACCAGCTCGAACACGTCCACCACCTCCGGGTTCTCCGGGTTGGCCTTGGCCAGGGGCACCAGGTCGCGCGCCACGTGGCACACGAACAGCGGGTTCGCCTGCTTCTCCTCCACGAGCTTCTCGTACACCTGCTGGGTCACGCCCACGTCGTCGAGGTCTTCGCCAATCTGCACGCCCAGCTCGTTCTCCGCCTTGGCGCGGCGCTGCTCTGGCGTGAGGTTGAACCAGTCTGCCCCGGCCACCTCCTTCACCAGGTCCACATAGTCTGCACGGCGCCACGGGCGCGTCAGGTCAATGGTCCAGCGCAGGTTGCCCTCGTCGTCGTACTGCTCGAACTGTAGCGTGCCGAATACCTTCTGCGCCACGGTGGTCACCATGTCCTCTACCAGATCGGCCATGGTCTCGTAGTCGCCGCCGGCTTCATACACCTCCAGCACGGTGAACTCCGGGTTGTGGCGGCGGTCCACGCCCTCGTTGCGGAAATTGCGGTTCAGCTCAAAGACCTTCGGGAAACCGCCCACCATCAGGCGCTTCAGGTACAGCTCCGGGGCTATGCGCAGCGTCACGGGCTTCTTCAGCGCGTTGTAGTACGACTCGAACGGCTTGGCCGCCGCACCGCCCGCGATGTCTTGCAGCATGGGCGTCTCCACCTCCAGGAAGCCGCGCTCCTGAAGGAAATTGCGGATTTCCTGGACAATGAGGGAGCGCTGCACAAAGCGCTTGGCGCTGTCTGCGTTGCTCATCAGGTCCATATGGCGGCGGCGGTAGCGCAGGTCCTGGTCCGCCAGGCCGTGGAACTTGTCGGGCATGGGGCGCAGGGCCTTGGAAAGCACCTTGAACGCATCCACGCGAACGGAAGGCTCGCCTGTGCGGGTGATGAAGGTCTCGCCCTCGATACCCACCCAGTCGCCGCGCTCCAGAAGCTTCCAGAGCGCCCACGCCTCCTCGCTCACGGCCTTCTTGGTGAGCATGCACTGGATGGACCCGCGCACGTCCGCCACGGTGAAGAACTGGGTCTTGCCCATATCGCGCAGCCCGGTGATACGGCCCAGGAAGCGCACCTGTTTGCCCTCCTCGAAATGAGCCTTGATTTCCGCCGCATTCGTGGTTACATCGAACCGCCCGCCGTAGGGGTTCACCCCCAGCTCGCGGATCTTGCCCACCTTCTCGCGGCGCACGGCTATCAGCTCCTCCTCAGAGGAGCCCGGCGCTGTCTGTACAGGTTCATTTTCGCTCATAGCGCGCGTATTATACCCGCCCGCGCAAAACTTTCAAGCCAAATGCGCCGCCCGGAGCCTTTCGCCTTGATTTTCCGCTCCATTTATGCTTCAATTTCCCGCGTACGCGCATTTGCCACAGTGGCGGAATGGTAGACGCAGGAGACTTAAAATCTCCCGGCTGTTTAGGCTGTACGGGTTCGAGTCCCGTCTGTGGTAGCAGGGTTTTTGCCAGGTGCGATTTGAAAATGCGGAGCGGCGCACTGATTTTCTGCATTTTTGCATAATTTGTGCGAATTTGGGGGTGTCTTGACGCACATTTTGTGCTAAATTCTGCAAAAAGGCAGAATTTATAGAAGCAATCAACCTGAAAGTGAAGCGGCGGCGGCGCGAGCTTGGGCTCACGCTGCGGGATTTGGCGGAGCTCACGGGGTTGGGAATCGACATGCTGAGCCGCTTTGAGCGCGGGAGCGGCGGCATCAGCCTGCGGCACCTGGAACAGGTGCTGGACACGCTGGGGCTCACGCTGCGCGTGGAGGTGCAGCGCCGCGCGGAATAGAAAGGGGACATCCCATGAGAAAGGCACTCGTCTATGTGAAGGGAACGGCGGCGGCGGAGCTCACGGAAACCGTGCAGCCCGGCGGCAGGGTGTACCGTCTGCGCTATCTGCCGGAGTATCTGGCGCTGCCGGATGCGGGGAGCGTCTGCATGGCGTTGCCTCGGCGCAAGAGGGCGTATGAGTCGGAGAGCCTGTTCCCGTATTTCGAGAGTATCCTGCCGGAGGGAGATTTCGCGCGGCGCGTGTGCCGGGAAGGGCTCCTGGACCGCGATGACCGCTTCGGTATGCTGCTGGCGCTGGCGCACACGGACGCCCTGGGTGATGTGACGGTGGTGGAAAGGAGGGATGAGGCATGAACGGGCTTCCCAAACACTACGCGCGCGCCCTGCGCGACAGGATGTTCGACGGCGCGGACGTGTGTCCCGTGCTGCCGTACGCCCAGCCGCCGAGCAAGGCGCGCGTGGACGGATTCGGCATGCGGCGCTCCTTTTCCTTCTCAGGCGCGCAGGACAAGTATTCCATGGTGCTGGACGGCGCCACGCTGCGCTACCGCAGGGACGATGAGCAGGGCGGGTACATCATGAAACCATGCCCGGCGGACGCCTACATGACGCACCGCAAGGACGCGCCCGCTAACGAGCAGCTGTGCATGGAGGTGGCGCGGCGCATCTTCCGCCTGCCCACGGCGGCGTGCGCGCTCTGCTTCTTCGGCAACGGCGAGCCCGCCTACCTCACGCGGCGGTTCGACCGCACGGCGGACGGTCGCAGCCTGCACCTGGAGGATTTTGCCGCCATCACCGGCATGCAGGGCGGCAACAGCGGCGCCAAGTACGCCGGAAGCTACCAGGAGCTCGCCGATGCGCTCATGCGCGCCAGCGCCGCACCCAGGGCGGATGCGCTGCGCCTGTTTCGCATGGTGCTGCTCAACTACCTGCTCTGCAACGGGGATGCCCACCTCAAGAACTTCGCCCTGCTGGGGGAAACCAGCCGCTCCATGGTGCTGGCCCCCGCATACGATGTGATGAACACCCGCCTGCATGTGCAGGATGCGGACTTCGCTCTGGACAAGGGCCTTTTCGCGGATGCCCGCCCCGCCGCCGGCGGCATGGCCGCGCATTTCACCGATTGGGCGTGCGAGCTGGGAATCGCAGAGGCAACCGCCCGCCGCATCATCCGGGCGGCATGCAACAGCCAGCCCCGCGTGGAGGCCATGGTGCAGGATTCCGCCCTCTCCCGAAAGGCTCAAAAAGCCTTCCTCCTCAGCATCCGCCCCAGGTTCAAGCGGCTCCATTGTTGACGGACGATTGGGCGTGTAGGCATTTTTTTTTTTTTTTTTTTTTTTTTTTTTTTTTTTTTTTTTTTGAAAAAAGTTCGCACAAAAAGGCTTTGGCCTGCTTATAAGGGTAAAACAACAAACTAAATTATGACAACGTTCATCTTGTTTTTCAAACTTGCATTAATGTTCTTGCAATCCATCGTTTCCCTGACCGACGGCAGAGTGTTCCCCAATGAGCACGTTGTCGAGATTCATGCCGTCATCCCCGGTGAATCGGAGAATATTTCCCAACTTAAGGAAAAGGCGCTCGAACAAATCAGGCTAAAACGCAATGTCGTCAATATCACGGAACATGTCGACGCTGTCCACAGTGTCGGTTTTGTGGTCGGGGCGTATTCCTCTCCCTGGTTGACCCCTCTTGAAAAATCGGTGCGCGGGATGTTGAACATCGGAGATGTGTATTACGACAAAGCCGACAAGGTGGTGCTGGTCATTCCGCCCGGCGGCGCCAAGAAAGTCCGCTTCTTGTACGTGGAACTGGACGGCAACCTATATGAAGTGAGCTTGTACGAGGGTGGTTGAAGCCCTTTGTCATGGGCGGTTTCAATTGGCGCACTGCGCTGCCCACTCCTTCGGGATGCGGCAGGGGCGGCCCTGGGGCATTTGAACCAGCGCCAGGCGCTGGCGGACGCTCACGCACAGCTTGTCGTCCTCCGCGCGGCGTATCTCGAAGCGGAAGTAGAGGGATGCTCCCTCTGCGCGCTCCAGGATGCCGTTCACGTGCATGTGGTCTGCTAGGAAGGCGGGGGAGTGGTAGTCCACCTCATGCCGCACCAGCACGGTGTGGCGGCCTTCCTTGGCCAGGGCGGCGTAGTCTATGCCCATGGCGGTGGCCATCTTGGTGCGGGCCTCCTCCACCCAGCGGAGGTAGGCCAGGTTGTGCACCACGCCGCCGCAGTCGGTGTCGTAGTACATCACTTGGTAATCGAGCGAGAATTGGGGTGTCATGGCGGTTCAAGCGTATAGGTTCAATTCTCCGTCTTGTCGTGGACAAAGAGCATCAGGATGCGGAAGACTGCCAGGGCGGGCAGCTCCGCCCACAGGTAATACCAGGGCGCGGGCCCCAGGTAGTCCAGGATGGTGCCGGGCAGGGGGGCTCCCTGGGTGTAGCCGTAGTTGGTTCCCAGCCAGATGTTGACCGGGATGATGAGCACCACGTACAGGTTCATCAGCGCGAGGGTCCGCAGGTCGTCGTACCCGCGCGCCCTCCATCCGATGAGCACGGGAACGGCCAGCGCCACCACCATGAGCAGGCCGTGGGAGATGAAGAAGATGAAGAAGGGCAGGCTGGGGTAGCCATCCGCCATGGCGGGGGTGATGAGGGCCTGGATGCTGGCCGTGAGCACGGCGAAGTACACCAGCGCGCACGCCCAGCGCTTGCGCCACCACAGGGCGATGAACGCCACGATGCTCATGAACGAGCAGAAGTGCAGCGGCATGTTGTAGCGCCATTCCCCGTAGGCATCGGAGAACGCGCGCCAGCAGAACTCGCTGATGAACTGGAGGGCGATGACGACCGCGATGACGCGGCAGATGCGGAAGCGCTGCTCCTGCGGCTTCCTGCTGCCCCACCACAGCACGGCTGCGGCGGCAAGCACGGTGAGCACCAGCGCCACGATGTGCGGGCTGGACCAGCGGATGAACGGATGCGTGAGTTCGGCTAGCATGGTGGTGTAGGAATTATGCGGATTCGTGGGTGGCGGCGCGGTGTTTCCAGATGGCGGCCAGACGCGCGCACACCATGAGCTGCACCTGGTGGAAAATCATGAGCGGCAGCAGCAGGTTGTTGTCGAAGTGCCCGAAGATGGCCAGCATGATGGGCGCGCCCACCGCCAGGCTCTTCTTGGAGCCGCAGAAGATGATGGCCACGCGGTCCGCGTGGTTGAAACGCAGCGCGCGGCACAGCCCGTACAGGATGAGCTGCACCAGCCCCAGGATGATGCAGCTGGCCGCCACCAGCCCCAGCAGGTGGAACATGCCGAGCTGCTGCCAGTAGCCGTTGGCCGTGGCGCTGGAGAACGCCGTGTACACCACCAGCCAGATGGTCGCCTGGTCGTTGAGCTTGATGAGCGCCGCATGCCGCTGCACCCGCGCGCGCAGCAGGGGCTGCGCCAGCTGGCCGCACACGAACGGCAGCAGCACCTGGCCGCAGATGTTGAGCACGGCATCCATGCCGATGGCCGCGCTGTCCACCACCGCCGTGGTGGAGAAGAGGATGCCCGCCAGCAGGGGCGTGGCAAACACGCCCAGCAGGCTGGACACGGATGCGGAGCACACCGCAGCAGACACGTTGCCGCCCGCCACGGAGGTGAAGGCAATGCTGCTCTGCACCGTGGACGGCAGGCATGCCACATACAGCAGGCCCGCAAACAGCGCGCCTCCCACCATCGGCTCCAGCACGGGCCGCAGCAGCGGAACCAGCAGCGGAAACAGGATGAATGTGGCGAACACCACCAGCCCTTGCAGACGCCAGTGCAGCAGCCCCTCCCATACGGACGCGCGCGACAGCTTCACCCCGTACAGGAAGAACAGCAGTACCACCGCCGCCTTCGTGAGCCAGGAGAACAGCTCCGCGCCCGCGCCGCTGCACGGCAGCAGTAGACCCAGCAGCACCGCCAGCACAATGCCCGTGGTGAAGCGGTCCAGCCTGCTCAGAAAGCCCGGCATGGCGGCCTCCTATCCCTACTTGCGTTCGGGGAACTCGTAGCTCACGCGGCCTCCGTTGGTGTCCAGCACCAGGTAGGCCTCGAACTTGCGCCCGGTCTTGCGGCTTACAAAATCCTTGATGAGCTCTGTCTTGCCCTTGGCCAGCAGCTGGGTCACCATCTCTTGCGTGATGGCCACGCTGCACATCTCGCGGCGGATGGTGAGCGGCTTGCGCGTCTTGCCGAAGGAGAGGCCGTCCACCAGCCACTCGTCCTCGTTCTGCAGCAGATCGTGCTCACCCTTGCCCTTGACGGTAACGGTTCCCACTTTCTCACTGCCGGCCTTGGATGCGGAGCGGCGTGCGGGGGCATCGTTCTCCTCCTTCTTGCCGCCTTCCTTCTTGGTGCGGCGGGGGGCCTTTGACTTTTCCTCGCGGGGCGGGAACTCCCAGCCCACGTTGCCCTTCTTGGCATCCAGCACCAGGTAGGAATCAAAGCTGCGGCGGGTGCGCTGGGAGACAAAGCCCTCAATGAGCTCGCTCTTGCCCTCGGCCAGCACTTTCATCACGATTTCCTTGGTGATTTGCTTGCCCAGGATGGTCTTGGACATGGAGAAGCCCTTGGCATCGCTCCCGGTCTGGAAGTCCGGCACCATCCAGAATTTCTCGCTCTCCATCAGCTCCAGCTTGCCCTGGTCCTTCACGGCCACCTTGCCGCAGGAGGTCGCATCGCTCCGTTCATCCTTCTTCTCGTCGCGCTTGTCGTCGTCGTCGAAGTAGAACTCCGCC
Source organism: uncultured Verrucomicrobiales bacterium (assembly GCA_937905985.1). Taxonomy (GTDB): domain Bacteria; phylum Verrucomicrobiota; class Verrucomicrobiia; order Verrucomicrobiales; family Akkermansiaceae; genus Akkermansia. Next base: position 11,026 of record CALCWC010000099.1, read on the forward strand.
TTCCAGGAACCGCGCGCGGTCTTGGGCTCCACCAGCCGCAGCCCCGCGGAGAACGGCTTGCCGAACTTCGAGCGGAAGCCGTCCATCACCGGAAGCTCGCGCTGCTTAATGAACTTGGCAAGCTGGTCGTCGTTGAGCGACAGGCCGGCATGGATGCGGCGCAGGCGGAACTTGCAGTCCGGGTCTTTGCAGGTGACGGCGTCGATGCGGCTGGTGAGGCCCTTGGCGCCGCAGGCGGGGCAGGCTACCTTGAGGTCGGGGTTCTTGCCCTCTTTCATGAAGTTGCGCACGCAGTCGACGATGTCGGTGGTGTAGGAGCGGATATCCTTCATGAAATCCTTGCGCTTGAGCTTGCCGTTCTCCATCTGCTTGAGACGGTACTCCCAGTCGCCCGTGAGCTCCGGGCTGGAGAGCGTGCTCACGCCAATCCTGCTCAGCAGGTCGATGAGGTCCATGCCGCGGCGGGTGGCCACCAGGTCTTTGCCGTCGCGTACAATGTACTCTTGGGAAATAAGGCCCTCGATGATGGCGGCGCGTGTGGCGGGGGTGCCCAGACCGCGCTCCTTCATGGCGTCCGCCAGGTCCTCGTCGTCCACCAGCTTGCCCGCCGTTTCCATGGCGGTGAGCAGGGTGGCTTCCGTGTAGGCTGCGGGCGGTTTGGTGGTGTCCTGCACGTCCTCCACCTTGGTTGCGGTCACGGTCTCTCCCTTGCCCAGCGGGCAGAGCTCGTCCTTTTTCCTCTTGTCGGTTCCGTAGAGGGCGCGCCAGCCGGCGGCGAGCTGCACGCGGCCGTGGGTGTGGAAGTAGTCCTTGGCCTTGGCGGTGGCCACCAGCGTGGTGCGCTCGGTGTCCTCGTACTCCGCGTTGGGCATGAACACGCCCAGGAAGCGCTGCACCACCATGTTGAAGATTTTGGCTGCATCACCCGTGAGGTTGACGAAGTTGCCGGTGGGGATGATGGCGAAGTGGTCGCTCACCTTGGAGCTGTCGAACACGCGCTTGGTGGGGCGGATGCCGCGGTCTTTGATGATCTGCTGCGCGAACGGGGCGTAGTCCTCCAGCGCCGCGCCTATTTTCTCCACGGTGCGGGTGGCCACCTTCAGGTAGTCGTTGGGCAGGTACTTGGAATCCGTACGCGGGTAGGTGAGCACCTTGTGCTTTTCATAGCACTCCTGCGCTATCTGCAGCGTGCGCTTGGCGGAGAACCCGTAGCGGTTGCTCGCCTCGCGCTGAAGGGATGTCAGGTCGAACAGCATCGGCGCCGGCATGGAAACGGGCTTCTTGGTTTCCAGAACGGTGCCCTCCTGGCCGCTGCAGCGCTTGGCAATCTCCTGCGCCAGCTCCGCGCTCCACAGGCGGTCGCGCTGCTTCTGCGGGGCCTTTTCGTCTTTCTTCCAGTCGGGGTCGAACCACTTGCCCACGTAGGTGCCGCCCTTCGCCTGGAACGTGGCGTGCACTTCATAATAGTCTTCCGGCTTGAAGGCGAGCACCTGCTTCTGGCGCTCCGCCAGGATGGCGAGCGTGGGGGTCTGCACGCGGCCCGTGGGGGTGATGTTGAAGCCGCCCGCGCCGGATTGCAGCACGGTGAGCGCGCGCGTGCTGTTGAGGCCCACCAGCCAGTCGGACTCCGAGCGGCACACGGCGGCGTCCGCCAGGTTCTGCATCTCCTTGTCCGTCTTGAGTGAGTGCCACGCCTCCAGGATGGAATCATCCGTCATGCTCTGCATCCACAGGCGGCGGATGGGTTTGGCGATTTTGCCGAAGCGCACGATGTTGCGGAAGATGAGCTCACCCTCGCGCCCGGCATCGCATGCGTTCACCAGTTCCTTCACATCCTTGGAGCGCGCCAGCTTCAGCACCTTCCTCAGCCGGTCGTGCGATTTCTCGATCGGCTCCAGCTCCATGCTCTCCGGCAGCACCGGCAGGCATTCCATCTTCCACGGCAAGCTCTTTCCGTCGGCTGTCTGCGGTTTCTTCTGCTCTACCAGGTGTCCCACCGCCGAGGTTACTATCAGCGAGTCGTTGGAATAGCTCCCGCTCGCCTCGTCTCTCTTCATTTTTCCCAGCTCCTTTCCGAGCACGCGCGCCAAATCTGTCGCCACGCTGGGTTTCTCCGCAATGATTAGTGTCTTGGACATGGTTCTTAGGTGATGTGACACGCCGCGCCACGCTGGCGCTTTGTTGTCTTATAGACACAATTTTTTTAGCCTCGTGTCAAGCTTAAATTGCGTCATTGGCCATGCGCGCGCACGCAAGGTTTCGGTTTGTTTGACACACTCTTGGCTTGAAATGCGGGCGGGTTTTGATAGAATGGGGCGCATGAATGGTTTTCGCGTCACAATATTGGTATTGCTCTGCCTGGCGGTGGGGCTGATGTTTTATGTGGTGGCGTACATGATTCCGCAGCAGCAGGAGCGCTATGAGGCCTACAGGGCGGAACAGAGCCAGGATGCCTACCAGCAGCGCAAGGATGAACACCGGCAGCGCATGCAGGAGCTGGACCCCGAGCATGAGTCCGATGCCGTGGCCGAGGCCCGCGCCGCCGCAGAGAAGGCCCAGCAGGAGCGCCTCAAGAAGCTGACCGAGGCGGAGGAGAGCAGCGTGCTGGCCGACGCCCGCCGCAAGCAGGAGGAAGATATGGCCAAGAAGGCCGACGAGGAGGTGGACGAGTCCCACCCCATTGGTTTGGTGACCTCTTTCAACCAGGAGTGGAATTCCGTGCTGTTCAAGCCGGTGACCCAGTCTCCCATCAACAATGGCCTGGTGGTGGCCCTGCGCCGCGGCAACAACATCATCTGTGAGGCGGAGGTTGACAACGTGGACCAGGAATCCGGCCAGGTGAGCGCCCAGATCAAGCAGTCGAGCTTCACCGCGAACGCGGACGGCGGTGCGGTGCAGGACGGCCTCCTGCCGGAGGACAAGATGCCGGCGGTTGGCGACGAGGTGATCATCACCCCGTTCGAGACGGTGCAAGACCTGCGCCAGGACAACATGAACTTCGGCGCGCCGGTGCCCACGAGCGCGGCCCCGCTCCCCGCCAACAACGGTGCCACGGAAACCGCCGTGCCCATGTCGGATGAATTGGAACCCCTTCCCATGCCCTGATGCCGGAACCCTCCAAAGCCGGGATGTTTGAGAAAACACCCACCTTCTCCTTCGAGTTCTTCCCGCCGAAGACCCCGGAGGGCGCTGCCAGCCTGCTGGAAACGGTGGAGCGCCTCAAGGCGTTCCGTCCGGCGTTCGTGAGCGTGACCTACGGCGCGGGCGGCAGCTCCCGAGAGCTCACCCGCGATGTGGTGCAGCGCGTCCAGGCCGGAGGCCTGTCCACCGTGCCGCACATCACCTGCGTGGGGCATTCCGAGGCGGAGATTGCCAACATTCTGGAGAGTTATGTCCAGTCCGGCGCGCGCGCGGTGATGGCCCTGCGCGGCGATCCCCCGCAGAACGACCCCTCGTACGACCGCTCGCGCGACGTGTTCCAGCATGCGGCGCAGCTGGTGGCGTTCATCCGCAAGTGGGAGGAGCAGCGCAAGCTGCCGTTCCGCCTCACCATTGGCGTGGCGGGCTTCCCGGAGGGGCATCCCGAATCCCGCAACCGCCTGCAGGAGATGGAATTCCTCAAGGCCAAGATGGATGAGGGCGCGGACTACATCTGCACGCAGCTCTTCTTCGACAACCACGCGTTTTTCGATTTCCGGGCACGCTGCCGCCTGCTGGGCATATCCGCGCCCATTGTGGCGGGCATCATGCCCATCACCACGCTCAAGGGCATGCACCGCATGGCCTCCCTCTCCGCCGGCACCAACTTCCCCGCGCGCCTGCTCAAGGCGCTGCTGCGCGCCGGGGGCGACAGGGAATCCGTGGAGCGCATCGGCATCAACTACGCGAGCCAGCAGTGCGCCGAGCTGCTGGACGAGGATGTGGACGGCATCCACTTCTACACCCTCAACAAATCCCGCGCCACCATGGAAATCTACCGCAACCTCGGCATCAACAACTATTTTGATGTGGACCGCATCCACAACTTGAGCGAAATTCAAAAACTCCAGTCATGAACAACCAGAACAAAGACGAGGATATCATGCCCCTCTCCCCGGAGGAAATCAAGGCCATCGGCGAAATCGAGCTCGGCCCCTCCAAGCATGAGCAGTTCCTCAACGAACACTATAAGAAGCTCCTCTGGGGCGGTATCGCCCTCGGCATCGCCGCAGGTTGCGTCATCGCCTACTTCTCCACACGCAACGACCACAAGCAACAGGCCGCAGCCGTCACCGTCGCTGCCATGAAGGCCGACGAACCCGGAAAGGTCGCCACCGTGGAGGCTTTCGACGCCGCTTCCCTCGATCTGCTGCAGTCCGAGTACGGTGAAACCCCCGCCGCCGCCACCGGCGAGCTGCTCAAGGGCATCTCCCTGCTGCGCAACGGCGGTGACAAGGCCACCGCCATCGCCAGCCTGGAGTCCGTGGCTTCCAAGTCGCCCAGCGTGCTGCTCAAGTCCCGCGCCATCACCGCCATCGCCACGGATTACATGGGCGACGGCAAGAACGAGGAGGCCACCGCCGCCTGGAAGCGCGTGACCGAACTGCCGGACAATCCCTACACCGCGCTCGCCTTCGTCTGCCTCGGCGATATCGCCAAGGTCTCCGGCGACAAGGACGCCGCCCGCGCCTACTATGAGCAGGCCAAGGCCAAGGCCCCCTACAGCGCCCTGGTGCGCGACAGCGTGGTGGACCTCCGCCTCACCCTGCTGGATGTGGACGCCCCCGTGCCCGTCGCTCCCGCCACCGCCCCCGCCGCTGACGGCTCCGGCGACAACTCCTGGCTCAACCAGGACGTCTCCAACCACTCCGTGGAAACCGACCAGCCCACCAACAATTGACCCCCCCCCCCCCGCGCGGCTCCGCCGCGCGAACTTAAAAAATTGTAAATCGTAAATCGTAAATCCCAGTGAGTATCTACCAGGACAACTTCGACAGCCTCTCCGAGCTGGAGCGCCTCGCCGCCATGGCGCACGACCCCGTGCGCATCCATGAAATCGGCCAGGAGCAGTGGCCCCTCGCCATGATGGCTTGCGGCCTCATGGCCAGCAATGACGAGGAGAAGCAGGAGGAGAACCTGGATATCTACCCCGTCTTCGCGGAAAAGACCTCTGTGGAGTCCCGCCGCACCAGCATGCAGATGCTCTGCCGCTTCATCTCCTCACGCAAGGGCGAGGGATGGAAGTCGCTGCTCCCCTACATCCTCTGCGAGCCCGCTCCCGAGGTCGCCGTCAAGGCCTCCCTCAACCTCGTCACCCTCGCACAGCCCGCTCCGGACACCCCCCTCTCCGGCGTCATCGAGCTCGTGCGCTGCATCAAGGCTGACGACGCCTTGGACAACGCCCCCATGCTCAACGCCATGCTCAGCCTGGCGGATATGCGCGCCCTGCCGCTCATGCAGCCCCTCTGCGAGCTGCCCCAGGAGCGCCTGGAGGACCTGCTGGACAGCATCTCCATCCCCGCTAACCACATGGCCTGCCAATGGCTGCTGCGCGCGCTGGAGGCTTGCCCCGCCGCCGCACAGGCCGTCGCGGACGCCCTCTGCCGCATCATGCCTCTCGCCGCCACCATCCTGGACGTGGCGCTCCCCATCCCCTTCTGGGCTTTCGACAAGCCCCAGCCCCAGCCGCTGCACGGCTGGACACGCGAAGAATACTTCCCCCGCATGCTCACCGAGCTGCAGAAGCACCTCTCCGCAGAACAGATAGACGCCGTCCGCACCGCCTGCGGCGACGCCTAGCCCATCCATCACGGTCTCGTAGTTCAATGGATAGAACGGCCCTCTCCTAAAGGGCAAATGTGGGTTCGATTCCCGCCGGGACTATTGGATTTACAATCTACAATTGACGATTTACAATTTGGGAAGTTAGCCGCGCCGTTCGGCGCGGGAGCGGGTGGGTT
>CALCWC010000100.1 GCA_937905985.1 uncultured Verrucomicrobiales bacterium
CGTTATATGAACCAGCATCTTGCGTGGCAGAAATGCAACCATTGGGACACATGTGCCATATCAATCCCTATCTGTTTCTACCAATTAGGCGCTGCCTGCATTGACCGCATTCGATAACATGGTAGCATGCAATGGCACGGCGGGAACAAATAACGCCCTGCACGCAAACAATAAGAGAAAGACATTATGAAGAAGACCATCATGATTGCATTCGCCCTGGGCATGCCCTGCCTGGCCGGACAACCCGTCACCACCATTGCACCCGCTCCTGTTGTCAAGCCCGTGCGCACCTGCGCGGACTCCCCCTGGAGCATGGAGATTGGCGCCAACTACAACTTCGCCATGCGCGACCTGCTCAAGCACTCGCAGGGCGCCTGCAAATCCGTGGACACCATGGGCGGCGAGCTCACCCTGGTGCACCGCAACAGCGAGCGCGACTCCATGTATCTGCGCCTGGGGTACGCCTACGGCGGCGAATCCAACGGCGGATTCTACGGGTTCAGGAACGACAACATCAAACTCAACACCCACACCTTCGCCCTCACCACGGGTTACCGCTACACGCGCCCGCTCACAGAGCACATCTCCATGTACATGGGCGCGGGCATCGGCGTGGCCAACCAGAGCATCAAGACCAAGTTCACCGCGGACGGATTCGACCGCCACCACGGGCGCGGGCACGCGCGCAATCTCAGCTACAAGGCGCATGATGCCTCCTGGGGATTCGCCGTGGAGGCGGAAGCCGGCCTCCGCTACCAGATCTGCACCTGCTGGGATGTCTTCGTGGCCTACCGCTTCTCCGCCAACACCGCCAAGAATTCCCTGGGCAGCGGCGATGCGCACTTCACGGATTTCAGCCGCAACCACCGCCAGTTCTTCCACGGCATCAACGCTGGCGTGGCTTTCAAATTCTAATCTCATCCACATTCACACTCCTGGCCCGTCCGGTCATTCCGGGCGGGCCGTTTACCTTTTTACTCAACATGTCTCCCATGAAAATTGGGGTCACATGTGTTTTTATTCATTTTTCTTAACTTTATGCTTGACTAAACACCTATCTGTTAATAATATGGGCGGCGTGAGGGCGAGTTTGGCCCTCCGCTTAACAACAAAAGATACAAGCGATGAAAAAGACTATTATACTTGCCGCCATGCTTGCCCTGCCCACGTTTGCAGGACAGAAGGTGATTGTGAACCCGGCTCCGGTTGCCCCCGTGGCTCCCGCCGTTGCCTCTCCCTGGGCCCTGGAAATCGGCGCTACTTACGCCTGGGGTGTCCAGGACATCTACAAGGGTGCAGAGTGGATTTCTCCCTGCAAGGAAATCAAGACCATCGGCGCTGACCTCACCGGTGTCTACAATCTGGACGACAACAATGCCGTGACTCTCCGCTTCGGTTACAACTGGGGTGGTGAGAAGTGGGCCGATGGCTACTACTACTACGAAAACCAGCGGAGCGCTGCCGGCTACTGGAACAAGACCCGCCAGCACACGTTCTACCTGATGCCCGGTTACCGCTACACGCACCACATCACCGATTCCCTGTCTGCCTTTGTGGGCGTGAACGTGGGCATCGCCAATGTGAGCAACAAGTACAACACCTACGAAGAATGGGAAGGTGAAACTTGGAAGAGCCCGACCTTCCACAACGCCAAGTGGGGCTTTGCCTACTCTGCTGAACTCGGCCTGCGCTACGACATCAACCAGACCCTGTATGTCTTCGGTGCCTACCAGTTCTCCGGCAACACCGCCAAGCCCAACATCAAGTACGAAGGCGAAACGATCTGCAAGGCCAAGGCCAACCACTACCATGGTGTGCGCGTTGGTCTGGGTGTGAACTTCTAATTCCCATCCATCCAATTAATTCTCAGGCAGGCGACCACGTAGGCCGCCTGCCTATTTTTTGCCATTTTCTTGCCCCTTCCCTAACGGGCGCGCGGCATGGGGTGGCATGGATATCTTCCACAAACGCAGCAGAGGCTTCAAAGGGTGGAGAGAAGCTCTATCACCTTCCCTTGCGGCCTGAGGGCGCGGGTGTGCTGCGCTTGTTGGAACTGCGATTGGCAGCAGGCTTGGTGGCTTTAGTGGGCTTGCTGGGTTTGTTTTTTGCTGTTACCGCCGGTTTCACCGGTGCGGGTTCGGCGGGTTTGACAGCCGCGGGCGGCGCGGGAGCAGCAGCGGGGGTCTCGCGCACCTGAAGCTTGGTGGCGGGATCCATCATCTTGGCGAAGGTGGAAATGCCCTCGGCAAGGGCCTTGGCAAGGGAGTCGCGGTACTCCTGGGTGTCCAGGAGTGAGCCTTCCTCCTTGTTGGTGGCGTAGCCGAGCTCCACGAGTGCGGCGGGGCATTCCAGAGAGCTGAGGATGCTGTATCTCGCGCGTCGGAGGCCGCCGTCCACGGCACCGCAGCGGCGCACGAGCGAGGCTTGCAGGGCCATGGCAAGGGCGGCGTTGGCGGCATCGTGCTTGTTGCCGGGCAGAAGCTTGTCCTCAAGCGCGGCAGGCTCCATGGTGTAGGTTTCCACGCCGCGTGTGTCGCTGCGGCCGCTGTTGAGGTGGAGACTGATGAAAAGGGCATCCTTCGCGGCATTGGCAGCGTCCACGCGCTGCTGGTCGGAGAGGTAGCGGTTGTCCTCATGCGTGAACACCACCTCGAACCCGTGCTTGGAAAGCTCGCGGCCCAGGGCGGCGGCCACCAGCAACGTGGCATCCGCCTCGCGCACGTACGGGCTCACCGTGCCCACATCATGCCCGCCGTGACCGGCATCCAGCACCACTGTGCGGATGACTTGGCGGTCCGGGATATAGGTGGGGCGCAACACGGGGTCGATGAGCTTCACCAGGTCCACCTTGGACAGCAGCAAATCACCCTGCGCGCCGCTGCGGGTGGGGTGGGAGAGGCGGCAGCGGATGCCGTTGACGAGCAAATCGCGGGAATCGGGGCCGAAGGTGAGGGTAATGTCGCCGTTGCCGACGGAGCGGGTGGCGGAGGCTCCCTCCACGGGGATGAATTTGTAGAAGCTGCGCAAATCCTCCAGCGGAACGTAGTCCGTATCACCCACGCGGGTGGCGTGCCAGGTGGAGCCATCGGCCGTCACGGCGGCGCAGGGAAGCGGCAGCGCGGCCAGACAAGCCGGCGCCAGCAGGGAGAACATGAGGGTTCGGAGCTTCATTGGCGGTTTTCTCTTTCAGTTTCGAATGGATTGCGCGGCACAGCCGCAGGCATCCCCGCGGCGGATACCCAAGCGGCGCGCCAGGCGGTGGATGCGCCACCAGGTGAACGCGTACAGCGGCTTGTAGAGAACGCGTTTCACGGCATCTCCCCAGTTGAAGCCGGGCAGCTCGCGCCCGCACAGCAGGCCGGCGCGGCGCATGCTCTCCATGTAGCGCACACGCTCAATGCGGTGGTTGTAAAGCCAGGGCTTGTGCACGCCCTGGTAATGGAGCACGGCGGGGTAGAGCGCGGCCTCCACGCAATCGCACGGGGTGTTGCCGCGCCACAGAGGCTGGGAGGCGCTCTTCTTGGCGATGAGGCGCGTCAATCCATCATGCCAGTTCCAGCGCGGGTGCAGCTGGAACAAGCGCCCGCAGAGCGCGCCGTTCAACGCGTCCTGGTCCGGACAGGTCAGCACGTCCTTGTGGCTGAACGCAAAATCCACCACGCGCTGCACCAGGCCCTCCCGCCGGAACACGTCCAGGTCCATCAGCAGCACGCCGGAGTTGAAGTAGCCGGGGCATTCTTGCGGGATATCCAGCCGCTCATTGAAATGCGAGCCCGGTTCCGACACACGCTCCAAAACCGCGCCAAGCGCCGCGCCGTGCATATCCGTCTCCGCCAGCTGCCACACATCCGTGCATGCCAGCGTGTCGATGTCCAGATACACGGCGCGGTGTACCTCCGGCAGCAGCTCCGGCAGGAACACGCGCGACCACGCCACACGCGGCCAGCGCTCGCCCACCACGGTGAGCCCGTCCGGCAGCACGCGGTCGATTTCCATGAATCGCACGCGGTGGCGCTCCCCTGCCCTGGCAATGAGCGCGCGCAGGTGCTCCTGGTCCTCATCGGGAATACCGTCGCTCAGAATGCAGATATCGCACACGGTGTCGGCATGCGCCTGCTCCGCCACGGACCACGCCGCCACGGAGAGCGGGAGCACGCCGCGCGCATTGCTGGCGAATACCACGGTAACGGTGTGGAGGTTTTCAGACATGGTAAAATTTATCTGCGTTGGGATTTACGGGTGGATTGGAGCTGGCGTGCGCGCTCGCCGGAGATACTGGTCTGCACATGGGGACCGCGGCCGGACCGGGGGTTGCCCTTGCTGTCCCTGTTGCCCACGCTGCCGCCGCCGAGCTTGTTGGTGCTGACCACCTGGGTGGATTTCGGGCGGTTGGAGCACACGGTCTGGCTGTACGCCAGAATGCCGTCCACAATAGACTTGGCCAAGGTATTGCGATACTCTTCCGTGGTGATTTTCACGCCCTCCTCCGGGTTGGAAACAAAGCCGCCCTCAAAGAGGATGGCCGGGCGCTTGATGGTGCACAGCACGCTGAAGCGCGCGCGCTGGATGCCGCGGTCGACCGCGCCCGTGTTGCGGATGGCGCGGCTGTGTACGGCTGTGGCCAGGGCAATGTTCTCGCTGTCCTGGTTGTTGCCGCTAAGGTCCTCCAGACGCCGCGTGCGGGCAAAGGGCGATGTGGTGCCGTATGGTGCCAGCGTGAAGGTCTCGATGCCCGTGGCGTGGCGACCGCTGGAGTTGTGGTGGATGCTCACAAAGATGGAGTCCGGCACCTTGTTGGCTATCTCCACGCGCTGCTGCAGCGTCAGGAAAAAATCCTTGTCGCGCGTCATCACCACGCGGTAGCCCCTCTTCTGCAGCAGCACACGCACCTTGTGCGCCACCGCCAGGTTGCACTCCTTCTCCACCGCATAATCGCTCACCGCACCGTTGTCGTGCCCGCCGTGCCCGGCATCCAGCACCACTGTGCGGATGGTTCCCGCATTCTCCGAATACCGCGGCCGCAAAACCGGATCCACCAGCTTCTCCATGTCCGTGGAGGATATCATCAGCGTGCCGTCCACGGTCTGCACCGGGTACGACAGGATGTAGCGGAAGTTGTTCACATAAAAGTCCTGCTTGCCGGGGCGCACGGATATCACGCGGTTGCCGGCGCCGTAGTTCACGCAACCCGCACGGCCCTGCACAGGTTTGAAGCCGTAGAATTTCCACACGTCCACCAGCTCCACGTAGTCCTGCCCGTTCACCGTGGCGTGCGTGAACTTTTCCGCACCGCACAGCTCCCCAGACAGCCCCAGCAGCAGGGCCGTCATGGCTATCAGGATTGTTCTCACTCTCTTCATTGGCGCGGCCTGTCATTCTAACATTCTTGACCCGCTTCCCTCAAGCATAATGTATGTACGCGCGCTCCGCTTGACAGCAGATACGCTCGGCGTATACTTTTTACAGATGGGAACTTCCTTGCCATTCGCGCCTCCATGCCTGAACGATGCCGCACGCATCCGTGCCATCGTGGCGGCTTGCGCCGGGCAGGGAAACGACCTCTCGTTCGCCTCCATGTACCTTCTGCAGGCCAAGTACCACACGGAGGTGGCGGTGGTGGACGGCATCCTGTACCGCCGGTACAGCGGCAATTCGCGCTTGAACGGCTACGCCTACCCCTTGGGAGCGAACAACCCCACCCCTGCCCTGAGACGCATTGAGGAAGATGCCGCCGAGCGAGGCGAGGACTTGCGTTTCTGCCTGCTCACGGAGGAACAGGCCGCAGATTTGCAACGCCGCTACCCCGGCCGCTTCCACGCGGAAACGAAACGCGGCGATGCCGACTATCTCTACCTGCGCAGCAACATGGCTGAGCTGCCGGGAACCGCGTTCCACAAGAAACGCAACCACATCTCCAAATTCACCCGCCTTCACCCGAACTGGGCGTTTAAGCCGCTGGACGATGCCGCAGCAGCCCACGCACGCGCCATTGCCAACGCCTGGCTGGATGCCGAAGAAAGCTCCCCTGCCCTGCAGCACGAATTCCGCGCCATCTGCCATGCGCTGGAATTGAGAGATGCCCTGCAGCTCACCGGTGGCGTCCTCTACGTGGACACCGCACCCGTCGGTATGGCGATTGTTTCCCATATCACGCCGGATGTGGCCGACATCCACTATGAAAAGTGCCTGCCCGATTGGCGGAACGCCTACACCCTGATCAACCGTGAAACCGCACGCCGCCTGAGCTGTACATTCATCAACCGGGAGGAGGACCTGAACCAGCCCGGACTGCGCAAGGCCAAGGAATCCTACCACCCCGCCCTCTTGCTTCCCAAAACTTCCCTTCTGCCATGCTGACCCATCTCTTCTCGCCGGATGCCTGCGCCCACTGCCGACTCTGCTGCAACTTCCACCGCCGCACCGCCTGGGAAACCCCCGCCCTGGAAGCAGAGGACGTGGAACGCCTGCGCAGGATGAACGTGCCCCTCACCAAACATGCCAACGGCGCCGACACCATCGCCCTGCCTTTCCTCTCCGGCGACCCCGAGGAGGTGGCCCCCTGCCCGCTGCTGGATACCTCCAAAGGCTGCACCCTGCCGCGCGAGGAACGCCCCTTCGAGTGCCGCATCTGGCCCCTCCGCCTCATGCACGATGCCGACGGCACCCTCCTCATCGGCTGCTACGATGCCTGCCCCGCCCTCACCCCCTCCGTGCAGGAAAACCTCCACGCCTTCGCCACCGGCCAACTCCTGCTCCAACTCCTGCAGTTCGCCCAAGACAACCCCGCCGCCATCCGACCCCTCGACCCCGCCTACCACATCGTCTGGCGCGCACCCTCCAAATCCCCTGTCTCGGCGTAGCAAGGGCGCGCAGCGCCACGCGAAGACGGATAAATCTGAAATCCGAAATCCCCAATCCTAAATTGCCTCACGGCCAGCATGACTCCGTGGGAAATGAAAACTTGACTTGTTATCGGCTCTGCTGCATCATTCCCAGCAATGGCAACGGCTCAAAAGATAGTTGTAGGGGAAACGGAGGTCTCCGTTTTACGCATACGTGACGACGACTACATCAGTCTGACCGATATGCTCAAGGCGAAAGACGGCGAGTTCTTCTTCTCAAATTGGCTGCGAAATCGCAACACCATCGAATTTCTCGGCGTATGGGAGAAGGTCAACAACCCCGCTTTTAATTGTGCCGAATTCGACATAATTAAAAGCAAGGCCGGACTGAACAGCTATCGCCTGAGCGCCAAGGAATGGATGCAGCAAACGAATGCCATCGGCATCGTCTCCCGCGCAGGGCGGTACGGCGGCACGTACGCCCACAAGGACATCGCCTTTGAATTCGCCATGTGGATCAGCCCGGAATTCAAGGTGTATCTCATCCGAGAATTTCAGCGTCTCAAGGAGGAGGAGCAGAAACTCATCGGCTGGTCAGCCAAGCGCGAACTCTCCAAAATCAACTACAGGATCCACACGGATGCCATCAAGCACAATCTCATTCCCGCCCAAGTTACGCCCCGCCAAGCCGCGCTTGTCTATGCCGATGAGGCGGATGTGCTCAACGTGGCCTTGTTCGGCATGACAGCCCGCCAATGGAGAGATTCCCACCCCAACGATAAAGGCAACATTCGCGATTACGCCTCCATCAATGAGCTCATCTGTCTCTCCAACATGGAAAACCTGAACGCCGTCTTCGTTGAAAGCAAATTGCCCCAACCCGAGCGCCTGAAAAGGTTGAACCAGATAGCCATTCAGCAAATGCGCGTACTCTCTGAAGTCGATACCCGCCAATTGTTGAAATAGCCGGCGCATAGCTCACCAATCCGCCTGCTGCCCGAAAACAAGATTCTGTTCTCCGTACGGCATGTGAGAAAAAGAATACCTCCCGATGTGCGAGGTTCCATGAATCAACGGATTCAAGTCCTAAGCGGGGGAGGTCTGTCTGCCCAGCAGGCTACACAATCCCGCACCCCCGGTCAAGCTTTTTTCACTTCACATTCCCACGCACGTCACATTCCTACGCGGCTAAGCATAGCGGATTTTTACCCCGCTCGGCATGTAAATTTCACCCGAAAACCGCAAAATTTGGAAAATTATGGGCTTTTGCCCGGCAAAGGAGCGCAGTGTTATTAGTTCGCGGGGTGTTATATTAGGCGGGGGATAGTAGAGTCGTGGGTATAGTGTAGAGCCGCGCTGCGCGGATAACATCGCGCTTGTTGCGCTCGTTATGCGGCGGCATACGCCCGCCTACGCCGAAGGCTGCGGCGTGACGAGACCGCCGCGCCCTTTGCCACGCGCCACAGGCGCGCGAATTTCGGCAA
>CALCWC010000101.1 GCA_937905985.1 uncultured Verrucomicrobiales bacterium
GGCGGTTTGCGGGTCAATGGTCACATCGGTCCCGAAATCAAAGCCGATGCCGTTCACGCCGGGGTCGAAGCCGGTGGGCAGCTCCAGCCCGGAGGCATCGAACACCACATCATCCATCTTCAGCGTGCAGTTGATGAGGCTCTGCACCTGGAAGTAGTAGTCGCTGCCTACCCGCGTGACGTTCGCTTCCGACAGGTCAATGGTAACTTGGTTCAGCGTGACAATGTTGGTGGGAAGCGGCAGCAACATATATCCCGCGTGCAGCTCGTTGTTGGCCGTGATGGTCATGTTCTTAATCATCAAGTCAGCCGTGGACTCGATATACAACCCGTCCGCCAGGCTGGTGCACCTGTCCGTTCCGGCAATCAGGCCATTGGACACGCTCAGCTCTTTCAGCAGGCCGGGGTTCGCGTTGTCAAGGGACTTGATAGTGGTGTTCCCGACCGTCACGAGTCCGCTGGTGGCTGTTTTGTCGGGATTTTGTGTACCTCCGGGAATCTGCGTACCGCCCTTGATGCGCGTTTCGCCGAAGAAATTCAAGCTGCTGTCGTGATTGGCGGTCACGCTGCCGTCCAACGTGCCGTTCCCTATGGAGGCATTACCGTAAGCCCTCACATCGATGATGTGCGTTTTGCCACCCAGGTCCACGGCGGCATTGTTCTGCAGTGTTATGCCGGTGGAGGTTTCCTGAGAGCCGATGTCAATGCAGGTCAGGCTGTCGAAGAGGGTCAGCTTCCTGAGACTGTTCACAAGTATCTCCTTGTTGACGCAGCCGTTACCCACAAAGGCATCTCCACCTACATACACCCGGGCGTTTATGTCGCTGCCGCCGCCCAAATCCAAAATGGCACCGTCTTGCAGGGCTATGCTACTGCTGTTCGCCATGTTCAGGCTTCCGGACACGGTGAGCTTGACCCCGGGAGCCACCGTCACCCAGTTGCTTAAATTGCCGTTGTCGATGGTGGCGTTCCCTGTCACCATCACCGCGTTGGTTATATAGGATGAGATAGGGGTTGGTTTCTGGCGCAGGGTGGCACCGTCTCCCAGATACAGCGTGCCCTTGCCTGTCATGGAGGTGCCTGTCACGATGAGCGTCTGGCCTTTGCCCACGGTCAAGTCGTTGTCGAAATTGCCTCCGAGGATAGTGACGGTGCTCCCGGACAGGGTAATTTTGTTGGAGATAGTTCTGAAATTCGTGTCCAAGGTTACACCCTCTCCCAGGATGAAAGTGCCCTCGCCGGAAACGTCGTCGGTCAGCAGCACCTTGCCGTTGGTAAACGTGGTGTCCCCGGCCAGAGAGAATGCCCGGGAAAGGGTGTACCCGTTCATATCCACCATGGTGTCCTCCCCGAAGACGATGGTTCCCTCACCTGTCAGGTCGGCCAGGAGTTTGACCGTGCCGTTGGCTATTGTAGTGGAATTGCCGGCGAGTACGCTCACCGCCTTGGTGAGAGTGTGGCCGCCCAGGTTTAGCGTGGTGCCGTTGTCCAAGTGAATCACACCTGTGCCACCCAGGTCTCCGCACAGGTTGAGCTGCATCTGCCCTCCCAAACGCACATCAACGTTGAGCGCGCCGTTACCAATGGTGACGGAATCCCCCACTAACAGCATGTTGGAGAGAGCATATTGGTTGAGGTCCAGCGTGGATTCCGCTTTCAGGTTTATAATCCCCGCGCCGTCCATTGCGCCGCAGAGCGTAAGCTTGTTGCCAGACTCTACGGTGATGTCGCGGTTGAGCGTGCCGTTTCCTATGGTGGCATCACCCGCAAAGACAAAGTCTACGTTTAGGAGGGAGTTGTCTCCAAAGTCCACTGTTGCCCCCACTCCCACATTCAAGGTATTGTCGTACAATGTTGTGTTTTGCAATAACGAGAGCGTCTTGCCCGCCGCCACGGTCAAGCCGCATTTAATCGTGCCGTTGCCTATGCCGGCATCACCCTCCAATATCACAGCGTTGCCGGTGGAAAGGGTATTCTTCCCCAAATCCAGCGTGGCTTTATCCTTCAGGGTGACGCCCCCGTGAATATCCGTACCGTTCAAGAGGTTGATTCTTTTGTCCGCCGCCACGGTTAATCCCTGGCTAAAAGAGCAATTGCCGATATTGGCAGACTCTCCAATCAGGGTTATGGTGTTGGTCAGAGATTTGTTGTTCAAATTCAGCGTAGCCCCCTCGCCAAGCAGGATGTCCCCCTCTCCCGCCAAGTTGCCGCTCAGCGTGAGCGTCTTGCCCGCCGCCACGGTCAAATCCGTGTTAATCGTGCCGTTGCCGATGGTGGCGTTCCCCGCTAGGGTAACCGCCTTGGTGAGCGCGTACCCACCCAGGTTCAGCGTGGCGTTCTCTGCCAGCGAAACCGCACCCGTACCGTCCAAATTGCCGCACAGCGTGAGCGTCTGCTCCGCATTCACAGCCAGCTCGCCGTTCAGCGTGCCGTTGCCAACGACCGATATGTTGCCGTTCAGGATGAGACGATTGCCGTCCATGCCGCCAATGTGGAAAGTGTTGCCGCCCAGGTCCAAGGAGGAAGGGTTGTTCAGGGTGATGGAACCAGTGATGGTGGTGTTCTCCAGCAGGGCGAGGCTCTTGCCCTCCGCCACGGCCATATCGCCGTTGATGGCGCCGTTGCCGATGGTGGCGCTTCCGGCCAAGGAGACAGCTCCGGTGACGGCGTTCTTGCCCAGGTCCAGTGAGGCGTTGTCGCCCAGGTTGACGCCGCCTGTGATGGTGGTGCCCTCCAGCAGATTGATGCGTGAGCCTGATGTTACGGTCAAGTCTCCCTCAATCGTGCCGTGACCAAGGTAGCCGCCATCTCCGGAAGATGAGACCGTGGTATCGGCAAAGCGGACGCTATTGCCGCCCATATCCAGGGTGGAGCCCTCGCCCAGGTTGAAGTTGGTGCCGTCCGTCGCGGAAGTGTTCTCCAAAAGGGTGAGTGTTTT
The DNA here is from genome assembly GCA_937905985.1 of uncultured Verrucomicrobiales bacterium. GTDB lineage: Bacteria > Verrucomicrobiota > Verrucomicrobiia > Verrucomicrobiales > Akkermansiaceae > Akkermansia. Next base: position 2,938 of record CALCWC010000101.1, read on the forward strand.
GCCCGCCGCCACATTCACCTTACAGCAGAATATCGCACCTTTGCCAATGAATGAGTCCCCGACCTGTACAGAGCCCCGCACCCCTCCTTGGTATAAAGAAATGCTGTTCATTCCCAAGTCGAGCGTGGCACCATCCATGATGATGACATCATCCCTATCGCTGGCATCCAGTGCGCTGCCCATGGTAAGCGTGCTCTTTTCGCACAAGGTCAGAACACCATTTGTACACCCGACTAAGGTGGCGTTCCCTTCCACAAAGATGTCGTTGTCAATTTTCTCCTTAATACTAAGGGACAACAATCCCCCATGCAGATGTATATCGCCGCTTCCCAATGCGCCCAATGTGTATATCCAAACTGAGCCACCGTAGATATAGGTACCGCCGTCATAGGGATTGGACATATCTAATTTAAGTTCGCCATCACCCTTCTTTATAAGCGACATGTTTCCTTTAAATCCACCGCCGACGCGATCACCATTGGCAGAAGTAAAAAAGTATGTGTGCCCCGCTCCGTTTTCCACAACCATGCTTCCAGGTGCTACCGAGTATGTGCGAATGTAATCTTCCTTGGCGTTATTGTTGAACACAACATCGTCGCCATCGTCAAACACGGCGGCCTTGCCGTCTTCATCCAACCAGTTTGCATCCCAGCTATTCCAGGCGTAACTTTTCGTCCCGTCCCATGTCAGCGTCCGTTCCTGTGCTTCCACAGAAAGTCCGGCCAGCAGCAAAAGTAATGCAAGTGTCTTTTTCATGG